>CASBPX010000177.1 GCA_949127735.1 Candidatus Obscuribacterales bacterium
AAAAGAGGCCGTGGGCAGCAGAGACAATATCGCGACGAAGATCTCTCTGTGTTGGAGCGCATCAAAGAGCTGGTTGACCAGGGCTGGCCCACTTCGCAGATACGCCCACAGCTTGAAGCTGAGGGCCTGGTATCACCAAAGCTCATTGGTGCCACTCCAGCTCCTGGTAATCCCGAAGTTCTGCAAGAGTCGATTATCGGCCTGCGCAACTTTACAGAGCGGCGCTTTATCGAAATTTCCAAGCAAATTGACGAGCTCAGACAACTTCTAATTTCGGTTACCTTAAAAAACGAACTATCTGCCGACAAGGCATCGCCCTGGCAACCTACTGCAAGCGAATACATGCCTGCTCCAAAGATACAGCCGCCTCAAGAAATCACCATCGGGCCGCAAATTTCCATTGATCCGCCCAACAGCAATATGTACGGCAACAACCCTGGCCTAATTGGTCGGCCGCAACCTGGTCCTAATCTGCCTCGCCAAGAAAACCGCACTTCATTTGAACCTAGCATTGCTGGCACTGGTAGCAGCCCGAGCAATGAAGCGGTGTCACGCTCAATGTCGGCGCTTGATTCCATGTTCAAAGACCGAGAGCCTGGAGCTAGTTCTGGATCTGGTTCTGGAACTAGTTTTACGAAAACGCCCATCATTCCTCCACCCGCCCCGAGCGACAGCTACAAAGACGGCTCCAGCGAAGGCCAGGCAGAAGTAGTTATGGCACCGGTGAGGCACAGCACTATTCCTCCGCTCCCTGAGAGCACCGGCGACCTTACTGAGCGAGATCCCGCCGCTACCGGCGAACCAAATGCGGTATCGTCCGATTTAAGCCTTTCCGCCACAGCAGATTTAGGATTTGAGCAAGTGTCGTCATCTTCGCCTTCATATGATGCTACAGCTGTGGATGTAGAAGCTCTAACTGAGGCCCAGGTCAGTGGCGATCAGATTTCAGCGGCCGATTCTGCATCCAGTGTGACGGTGCCGGCGACAGCAACAGGTCCCGTCAGTCTAAGCAACAATTTTGCCATTCCCCCGTTACCGCCAAATCCTTTCAAATCGTCTGCCGCAGGCAGCAGTTCGCTCGGTTATGAAAGCAGCAAGAGCGCCCAGCTAGACCTGAACGCTCTGTTTACACCAGGGCAAAATACTGGTGCCGATCAGGCCAGCTTTGCACCAGCGGCCCCGGCTCAATTGCCTGACAATGATGATGACGAAGAAACTATTGACGAAATAGAACCAGAATTAGTGGCCCCAGTTGCCGACGCTGATCAAGCCGCTCCGCAGCAACCAATACAACTCACCCCTGGGCCGCAAGTAAATTTCGGGCCTAATGTTTCGGCACCTACACCACAGGCAACACCACAAAGAGTAGACGACAATTTTGGCCTTGGTGAAGTTACCGACCAGAACTACCTGACTGTGCTGGGGCGTGCGCTTGATTTAATTGGCTGGACTGATGAACAGGCCGACTCTTACTCGCTTAAAACCTTTGGTGTGCCTCACTGGGATGAACTTGGACGCAGCCAGGCTGAAAAACTGGTGGCACATTTAATCGGCTTATTGAAAGAACAAATGGGCTGATTTAATCTAAGTACCGTATTTACCCCACTGACACTCTGAATTTTGGGCTTTAATATACTGGAGTTATCGCGGGTTCTCCAGAGAGAGCGATCAGGGATGATTTCTACCGAGGGCAGCACCGGTCCTGCGAGCATTTAGAAAGGAGAGGCAGTCAATGCCTCCTTTTTTTTGAAATTTTTGCTGGTTTGGCATTGTCGTCAAACCTTGCGCATCTCCGCCAGCCCTAAGCTGGAAGCTATTAATTTTCTGGTCAAAAAGCTTCATTAAACATGTTGATGAGCATTGGCAGAGCTTGTCTTAACTCTGCCAATCTTGATAAGCTGAATTACCCATTTACAACTTGATTTTTCAAAGGAACTTTTCTCAGCCAACAACCAGCGCCATGCCCTAGTTCAACGCTTCGAAAAGCTTCTCTCAAGAAGACGGGTCAATCTTTCATTTTAACAACAGGAAACAGGACGAACTCGCAAGAGCCGTTTTAGTTGTCCACTAAAAGCCAGGAAAAACATGAATAACTCAATCACTCTGGGAGTACCAGAGATGGTCGACCGCGTCAAAGAGATGCTGGTTGACCCCGAACTGCTCGATCTTTACGACAAGGGAGACAAACTTTCCAGCTCGCAGACCAAGCATGACGTCGGACACGCCTTCTCTGTTCTCGACACTGCTAATTATTTGACCGCTGAACTGCACAAACGCTTCCCCGGCCTTTTGAATGACGAAGCTCGTCTTGTCACCATTCCCGCCGGCGCTTTTCTGCACGACATCGGCCGCGCCATCAACGTCAACAACCATGCCGAAGCCGGTAAAGTTGTCGCTCAAGACTATCTGCGCCGCAAGGGCTTCAGCAACAAAAGTGGTGGGCGTATTGCCGCCATCGTTGCCTGTCACCGTTCGGACCAGTTTCTTGGCATCTCCATCGAAGCCTTGAAAAAGTTTCCGGAACTGGCCATTGTCGTCATCGCTGACAAATGCGTCGGAGACGAAGACCGTGTGCGCCCTCTCCCTGCCTTTGCTCTGCGCTTCTTCCGTTTGTTTGGAATGGCTCGCACCAACTGGTGGGCTAACGCTGAACACGACCGCATCAACTTCGCCATCACCGAGCCCCAACTGCTCGTAGACTCCGACGAACGTTGCACGCCCGAACACGCAGGTGCAATCGTGCTCAAGCTCAAGCTCGACGAAAAAGTGGCTCCGGCCAGCGAGCTGCTGTCGGTTTATGGCAAACGCTTCCACTCTTGTGGTCGCGCCGCCATCAGTCTTGGTTTTGTTTTCCGCATCGAGGTCAACTCAGTGCGCTTCATGTACGACGACCAGACTAGCCAGTGGCGTCCCATCGAATGCCACTCCGTGAACATGTCTTGATTTTAAGACTACTGCGGAAGGAAGAATTTCGGACCCCAGGGTCTTGAATTCTTCCTTTTTACACACTGCTACTAAATGCCATAGTATTGCCATATTTTTTTTCAACAGATACGAAAAACAAATCGAAGCTGTCGACAAAATCCCAATTCAGATCAGACTGCACTTTCGGGCTAGTACAATAGAATTACTTCGCCGAAGGAGCAACTCGAAACGAGTGTCACTTGTAAACGACATCTGGAAAATCTACCGGGCCTCCGCCGAGTCGTGCGTTAAAGCCGGGCAATATACCGACGCTGAGCGCTTGTGGCTGGCTGCTTTGGAAGTGGCGGAAGACTACGGTCCTGACAATGCCATGCTCACAACTTCCCTAGAAGGTTTGGCGGAAGTGTTCTGGTATCAGGGCAAACACGAATTTGCAGCACCAATTTGCCGGCGTCTTTTGCGCCTTTACGAACAAAAGCTCGGCCATCACCACCCTGATGTTGGCACAATGGCCTACAACCTGGCTTTGCTCTATCACTCATGGGGCAAATATGTCGAGGCTGAGCCTTTCTACAAACTATCGATGTCAATTAAAACTCGTGTGCTCGGTGGTCGCCACCCTGAAGTGGTGAGCTTACTTGGTAACTATGCCGACCTCTTGCTGATGCTTGACAGGGTTGAAGAAGCTAGAGAATTGAAAGCCCTGGCGGAAAAAGTCAAAGCCACCAGCTGGCGAAAAACTGGCAACTGGCAGGCCATGCCAGCAGCAGCCGAATCAGAAACGCTTTCCAACTCAAGTCCTGGCTGAGCATGACCTTCGGCTTAACAGGCTGGCTGAAATCCCAGCACCGCTCAATTGATTACGAGATTCCGATCTGGTATCCCGGCAAAGATCATCCAGACAGTCGCGAATGGCTGTGCACCAACGGTCTCGGTGGTTATTCCATGGGCACCGTTTCCGGTATGAACTCCCGGCGCTATCATGCCGCTCTGGTTTCAGCCCTGACTCCCCCGGTTTCGCGGCGAGTAGTGCTTTCTCGAGTGGAAGAACTGATTACAATTAACGGCCGCTCTTACGATCTGGCCACTAATTCATGGGCATCAGGGGTGGTATCACCTACCGGTTATAAATGGTTGGAATGTTTTACAGTTCTGCCTACTCCTACCTGGGTTTACGAACTGGACGGCCATTATTTGATCAAAAGGCAAGCATTGCCTTACGGTAAAAACGAATTGTATTGCGGCTATACTTTTCTGCCCGATTCGCGTGCAAAAGAAAGCGAGATGCCTGTGGTTTCGTTAACCACACGTTTTTTACTGGGCTTCCGCGACTATCATTCGGCGGTTAAAGGTAGCTCAGATGATCGCTATCCGCAATTTGTTTCGCCCAATCAGACCATGATCATTTTAAACGAAGCCGGCCATAGACTGTGCCTGACCTGGGGCAGCGGCCAGTATGAAGCTGAACGTCAATGGTGGTGGGACTGCCTCTGGCCGGAAGAGACGGCGCGCGGCGAGCCCGATCGCGAAGATCAATTTCTCGTAGGCAAAGTCGTAAGCAAAATGCAGAGCGGCGTAGAACTGAGCATTGGTGCTAGTTTTGAAAACGCTATTGATAAACCTGATTGTTTTGCCAACATAGAAAAAATTGTCAGCCGCCATAATCGACTGATTAATCGCGCCAGTTTACCTCGCTCACAGAAGACTGACTTGCTTGTTCTGGCTTGCGATCAACTGATTGTCCCTGAGGTATTCTCCAGCGCCAGCGTCAACTGGCCGGCCGAATTACCGAAGGAAAAACTGTCTGTGATTGAAGGTTATCCTTGGTTTAACGACTCAGGCAGAGCAGCTCTGCAAGGCTTACCTGGACTGACTTTAACCACAAGACGTTTTGACGACAGCAAAGCAATTCTTATGACTTTTGCCGATCGCCGCCTCAATGGCTTGATTGCCAACCGCACTCTTGACCCGGTCAAAAATGCACCAGGAGTGCCAGGCACAGTCAGGCCTGGTCTGCTTTTTTCCAGCGCTGATGTAGGGCTCTGGTATGGTTGGGCCCTCTATCATCACTACAAAGTAACTAAAGACAAAGAACTGGTGCGAGCTCTTCTGCCTGTGCTGGTGGAAATTTTCAGAGGCTTAAGCGGTGGCACTACCAGCGGTATCAAAGTAGATACTGATGGTTTACTTGACACCGGCACCGCACATGAAGAATATAGCTGGATGGATGCCAAAATCGGCGACCTGCCGATTACCCCTCGAGCCGGCAAGGCAGTGGAACTAAACGCACTCTGGTACAACCTGTTAGAGACGATTGTATTTTTAAGTCGCGAAGTACAGTTGGACGACGGCAGCAAAAGTTTTGCCGAACAAGGCCAAATTAAGGCCATGGCAGAGTTAACCAAAGATTCGCTGGCCAAATTTTGGAATGAAGACAAACAGTGCTTATTTGACGTGATTGACGCCCGTACTCCGTCAGGCGCTGGAGCGAGCAATAAAGGCCGAGATGACTCCTTGCGTCCTAATCAACTTCTGGCGGTCTCGCTGCCATTTAGAGCTTTCAGCAAAACTCAAGAACGCGCCATTCTCACTATTGTGGAAACTGAATTGTTAACCCCGATGGGATTACGCACACTGGCTGTAACCGACCCTCAATATCAGGGCGCTTACGGTTGTGGTTTTCAGCATGCCGACCAGTATCACCGTGATCTTTCCTATCATCAAGGTACTGCCTGGACCTGGCTAATCGGCAGTTATTTCGAGGCCATGATCAATGTTTTCGGGGCCAGCTCTGAAACCGTCAATCGCGTCAAATTGTTAATGCAACCTCTGCTCTCTCACCTGACCGAAGAAGGCTGCCTGGGATCGATTTCAGAAATTTTTGATGGCTCAAGACCGCACCTGGCCCGTGGTTGCCCCGCGCACGCCACGGCTGTCGCCGAATGCATGCGCTGGCAAGCCTGGCAGCTCCGTCAGTAATATTTTTACGTTTGGTGTCAAAGGCCAAAAGCCGGGGTATGGAAATATAGTTGATAACCAATGGTCACGGTCACGAGCAGAATGTTCAAACCCAATTCTAATCGAGGGCCTCAGGCAGCTCCACAATCTCAATCTCAGTCTAATTTGCCTAAAACTTTAGCCCCGCTGCGGCTGCCACAGCTATGGAACGCACCTGCTTTTGAAGACATCGCTGACCTACTCAGTGCTGCTCAAAAAGAGTGCACACGCACAGTAGAGCTGCCTTTCTCAGTGCCGGGCGGCGACAATTTATTCCAGATAAAAGTGCTTCAACCAGAAAATGGTTCACCGGAGTGGACATTCTCATCTGGTAGTCTTACAGGGCTGACTCAAATCTGGGCCATTCCCTGTATCGACCTACAATTGATTCACAGTTTGGTTTTATCAGAATCTACAGGCAAAGATTCTGTTGATTTGATTTCGGCCAGCAGCTTTAATCGTTCTACCACCGGCAATATTGCTTTGCCTTCTGCTGACCTGGTGGAGCAGTCAACCAGTCAAACAATGAGCGGCGCAGCCAATTTACTACAGGGCCTGGGCACAAATACCACTGATAGCCAAACTGGAAGGTCGGCCTCAGCTCCTGAAGTGGTAACAGACCGCCAACAGCAAGCCTCTCTGGAAGGCGATTTGCAAAAACTGAATTTACCGGCGGTATTGCAGTCTTTGAGCTTAAGCAAAATGACCGGTCGATTGGGCATTGCCAGCACATTCGGCGGAGCAGATTTATTTATCGTCGAAGGTAATCCGGTGCATGCCACCACTGGAGACACAAAAGGTGATCACGCTGTTTTGGAAATGTTGCTCTGGCCCAGTGGCAAATTCAAGTTTTTCGAGCAAGAAAAATGCACTGAATACACTCTGACCAAAAGGCTGGAAAACCTTCTTATGGAAGGCTTAAGCTTACTCGATCAACATAATTATTTAAAAGCAGCCGGCCTCAACATGGATACTTTTTTGCTTCAGGCGTATCGCAATTTGTCAGAAATGCAGTTTGAACAAATGGCCAGTCGCGGAGCCCCGGTCAGTATGGCTTTGCAAAAAGATTTTTATATGGAAGTGGATGGGACAACCAGTCTTTATGAGCTTCTTCTACGTATGCCGCTGGCCAAAGCGGACTGGGTACCGGTTGTCTATAATCTAGTTTCGGTTGGTCTGGTTCGACTAACAAATGAAGTGCAAAAAGCTAAAGCCGCTGATCTCGTTGATAAAGACCTCGATGAACAGGCGATTCTCGCTGCCATCAGGCCTCTACATCGTAGTGAAACCGATGTTTTCTCGTATCCGGTTTTTCAGTATTTTGTCAAAAATGAACTGGCTCGTCATGATACCGATGCCAAACCTTTTACATTGGTTGTTTTTGATTTGCTGGTGGAAAAAGCTAACGGTCAACAATCGATGCCAGTTGGGGCAGCAAAAATTGCTCTTGATCGCATAAAAGGACTTAAACGTCCAATTGACATTCTTGGTCATTTTGAAACATTTGATTTCGCTTTGCTATTACCGCAAACCGCAGCACGTTCAGGGGCGATTGTCGCTCAAAGAATTTTAGAAAGAGTGAATGCCACGGCCATTCCCGGCCTTGAAAATGCGGTCATTAATATGGCCTTTGGTATTGCCGCTTGCCCTCAGCACAGCAAGAGCGCTGGCACTTTGCTGGCGGCCGCTGCAGAAGCGAAAAAGCTGGCTCGAAAAACTAGTATTGCCATAGTGGAGTATAAAGCCATGACTTAGCCGGCATGTAAAGAGAGTTTTTGGCGTAATATTCTACGTTCAAGAGTAATCCAAAAGTAAATCAAAAGCGCAAGCAAAATTGTCCCCTCGCATAGTGAAACTGGCCACCTATGGCTCTAGTCAATTACGGCACCAAAGAAATAACTTTCAAGCTGGTTTATTACGGCACAGGTTTGGGCGGCAAAACCACAAACCTCAAGGTAATTCACAGCCAACTAGCACCGCAAACCCGCGGTGAACTGGTGAGCTTGGCCACTGAAACTGAGAGAACTTTGTTCTTCGACTTCATGCCGCTTGATCTGGGCACAATCAATGGTTTTAAAGCCCGCATTTCAATGTATACGGTACCAGGTCAAGAAGAGTACAACAAAAGCCGCAAGCTGATTTTGCGTGATGTGGACGGCATTGTTTTTGTTGCTGATTCAAGCATTTTGCGTTCGGAAGAAAATCAGGCTTCGCTGCAAAATATGATGGACAACCTCAAAGAATACAAACTGACTCTTGAAGACATTCCCTGGGTTTTGCAATACAACAAGCGCGACATCAGCAACATGATGACTGTGGAACGTATGGAAGCCGAGCTCAATAAAATGAGCGTGCCTGCCTTTGAAGCGGTGGCTCTGGAAGGCAAAGGAGTTTTTGCCACCTTGAAAGCAATCACCAAACTGATGCTAAACAGAGCCAAAGGGGACGATTAAATCGCTTCCATTAGCAGTGCGCTTAGCTAGCGCATCTTGCCAACCCTTGTTATTCAGTGAAAATTACATTTGTTAACGTGCCCGAACAATACTTTTTGACCACCACAATTGGTTAGTGTAAGTGGTCATTATTTTTTCAATCGCAATCAAATACCAGGCCAACTATCTTTAACCTGATCAGGCACTGACCCTTTCTCAAGCATCGGCAACTCACCAAGAGTGGTTCGCTGCTTCAGGCCCGATTGGTTGCCGGTATCTGACTCGTAACTGACTAGTATCTGTCTGGTATCTGTCTGGTTGTCTGCACCTGAAAGTGTGCATCGATTTGGCATTGAAATAGATGACGACGGCCTGTTCCCTGGCCACACATTCAAACCCTCAGGTCTCTCATGACTGAATACAAACGCACCATATACGGCACCACTTTCATAGCGGCGCTTGTTATTGCTACCGTCTACTTCTTTGCTCCCGCCCTGCACCAACCTGATTTTGCCCCAGGCACCGATGTAAAAGTCTTTTTGCCCGTGGCCGGCAGCAATCAAAAATTGCGCTACGAGCGCTATTACCCTGACCGCCAAACCCGCTCTCTCACAGAGATCGAATATCTTGACGGCACCAGCGAACAAGTCTTTTACAGCGCAGACAATGTGCGAGTTTCGACTGTCAAATATTTCCCGCTCGACGAAACCGGTGCCAGACAAGTAAAAAGTCGAGCCACATACGATGCTGATCGCGGGCGGCATTTCACCAGCCATCAGGTCTATCGCCAAGACGGCAGTCTTGAACGCAGCGGCCTTTTACTCGGTGACGGCAACTATCAAAGCAGATATTATTTCGCTGATGGTAAGACTATCGCTCGCGACAGACTGTTCAATCGAGACCGAGCATTCATCTCAGAAACCCAGTTCGCTGAAGACAGCACCATAGTGGCGCGCACAGTGCAGTCTCAATCTGATCAGAAAGACATTGTGCGTTTTTGGCCTAACGGCACTCGCAAAGCCAGTTACAGCCTCAATATAGCTGGTGGTACCAACGGCTACTTTTACGCCGAAGACGGTACTGTCATCAGTGAGTTCTCAAAAACTTATTGGAACATCAACGAAGTTTACTACAACCCTGCAGGCAAAGTCTGGCAGCGGCGTCTGAGCTACTCTAACAACCTCTCCATCAGGCTCTTCAATGATGATGGCAAGCTAATAGCACAGCAAGTTTGGCGTTTACGCCCGGCCAACGGTGACAAAGCAGCTTACAAAATGCTTGCTTCAGTCACCCTCTTCAAACCTGATGCAGTGAGACCCTACCGCACTATCAACATGGATCGCACTGGTCAATATGTTGAGAGTGTCAATAACGTTGATGGGCGCTCAATGACAAAAACTTTGAATGCTGATGGCGTGGTGATAAAAATAGAAGGCAACGACGGCAATGGCTTCTACAGCGGCGCACCGCGCACAGCTGAAGAGGCTTTCGAAAATGTCGACCCGGCACTCTTGAGCGAACCTTTCTTCAATGTGCTGCCAGAGCTGGTAGATAAAGACTCACCCAGACTGGAATATGACTACGATTAAGATCATAAACAAGTGAGCTGATCACTTCTAGCGGCCGGATTCACAACTATCGAATCCGGCTGCGGTGGCTCCTGCTATTTTTAAATCTGAACATATTCACTGTATGGCGTAGTGTCTTAGCAACTAGCATATAGAGCCGATGGCTGTTGGGTTCTAAGGTTTTTCTGATCTAGGTGATTTGGACTGATTTGCACTAGGCATGCGAT
>CASBPX010000178.1 GCA_949127735.1 Candidatus Obscuribacterales bacterium
GGTTGATAAAGAAAAAAGTTTTGACAACTATGAACTTTTAGCCACTCTCAATTTGAAGTTGCAAAATTATCCCGGCGCCGTGCGTTCGCTTGAAGAGGCAGTTTCGCTGAAACCTGAAGCTTCCATGGCGCTTTTAAAACAACTGTTGAACACCCTCAACACCTGGAGTGCGCTCCTGGCCAAAGAGAACAAAACGCAAGAGGCAATGTCGGTAAAGGGTCACGCTGAGAGGGTAGCGGAGCAACTGACAATGCTGATTAAAGAACAAAAGAAAGATGAAGTCAAAGCAGAGGTGAAGACCGACGTATGGAACCCTGGCGCTTCGCCTATATCTGTGGTTTCATCACACAACTGGTTGGCGAAAGGCAGCTTAACTCCTGAAGGCGAAATCAAGATAAAGAACGTCAGCGGTCAGGCTGTCACTGACTTGCAACTGACAGCTGTGTTTTTTGACCGCACTAAACGTCGTAATAACGGATCGGTGGCATTGCCTGTGGCATCATCGGCATCGATGCCTTTTGCTGCTGGTGCCGAGCGCACTCTTTATTTCTCATGTCCAAATATTGTCAAAGATGACCACCAACTTGCCGTTATCATTTACTGGAAGGGAAAAATGTTGCAGGAGTTTCCCGTGACAAAACAACATTAGCCAAATCACTAGTTAGCCAGTCCTAAATCCAATCGAAAAAATCAGTATGCAAGAAGAATCACAAAATCCAGAAAGTCAGATTAATTCAGCCGAGCCTGTTGAAGCGGATGTGCCATCTTTACCAGAAGTACCTGTTGTAGCAGAAGTACCTGTTGTAGCAGAAGTACCTGTTGTGCCAGCCTGTCGTCACGAGTATGTGCGCATTTATCAACGTAAGCTGAAAGGTCTCGATAGACGTCTTGTGGCTACCAAAGCCTACCTGCCGATTGGTTTCAAAATTGGTGACTTTGGTCACCTGGGTGAAAACAGTTACTGCTTTTGCACCAAATGCCGAGCAAGACTGTATCCTAAGCGGACTCAGAACGACAGGCTGCAAGCGCGACTGGCCTTAGCGGCAGGAAAGCTTAGCGCTGAACAAGCGGCACAAGCCGATCAAGATTTGATTGACGATGTGGGTGCAGACCTGATGCAAGAGGTGCTGAGCACATTGTCAGCGGACAAAATGAGCATTGATATTCATGTAGAAGAGCTGGAGCCTGAGATGGTAGATGTGCAAGACATCACGGCTGAAGGCGGTCTTAAACTGTCAGATGAGGAGGATAGTTGTGCTTTATCGGAAGAAGAATAAAGGTATGCTGCACTGGTTGGACAAAATTATGTTCTTCAGTGCAGTGGTGCCACCGGGATATATCATTTACCGCTTTATCCGCTGGTATTTGCGCCAAGATGCTGTTGTGCCTGACGCGGATTTAGAAGATCAATAATCAATGGCAAGGTACTTACTGAGGGTTTTTCGTGCCATGCTGGTGAGCTCTTTGGGGTTCGGCGGCGGCATTGGTTTGCTGATTATGATTTTTGTTCTCACCAATACCGATAAACCCAATGCCTTTCGTTATGGCCTGATGGCCGGGCTCACCATAGGCGGTATCTTTGCCGTATTTATGGTGGCAGTGCTCTTGCCCTTAGACCTGAGTGCTCATGTCTTTTTAAGTAAGGGGCGTTATCGACAAATTTGGGAGCTTGAGCAAATGCGCGAGCTTGATGTTGTCGGCACAGGCAAACAAGTTTTGCATGCCGCCCGTCAGGCACTGCTTGTGGTGCCGTACGTAACGCGCGTTTCTGACGATGTTGAGCATATGATTACCAGAGCGGCCAGCGGCCCCAGCTGGCGATCAAGCGGCGAAGAAATGGAGGTAGAGCTAACGCCCATGGCGGAGAACCACTGGAAAGTAAAAGTAGTGAGCCGCCCGCGATCAAAAAATGTCGTCTTCGACTACGGCAAAAATTTTGAGAATGTTGAGACCTGGGTTGGACAATTTACTAAGTTATTGGCCGAAGCCATTGCCCAAAAAAACTAAGCCCGCCGCCAGAATCTTACTTTGGTAATTTGAACCTATGTCAGAAACAGAAACTGCAATTTTAACAGTCAAGTTATTTTACGCCAGCCTGTCAGCAGCCGGTTTTATAACAGGGCTTCTGATTCTCTACTTTGGTAAGCCTGGTTTGACCATTCGCATGGCAATTGTTGCCAGTAGCGCTCTGGCGCTGGTGACGGCTATTCTCATGGGCGGAGATCTGTTTGCAGCGTCTACCGTGCCTGATCGTTTTACCGCTCTCCGTCAGGCCGGTTGGTTTGCACTGGGTTTGTTATTTGGAGCCGGTCGCGGCGACAAGATCGTCAAATATTTTCCACCACTCAAAGGCAAGCGAGCACCAGGAGTGGAGGTTAATTATGGTGTCAATGCAGAAGGCTCATCTGTTAAGCCAGATGGCAATTCCGTAGAGCTTCCTGAAAAACCGGAAGAATAATTGTCGCTTTATTAGAAGTTAAAGACCGAGGAAGTCGGGCCCGCTTCCCTGGGCGCTTGGTTTAACACGTAGATTGACTTCAGGGCAAACTATTTCGCAAGTGCGGCAGTGTACGCAGTTCTCGAGCGACATGCCGTGTTTGCGCACATCGTCGATAATATCGATTCTGTGCACTTCGGCCGTGCAATCGGCTACGCAAGGGGTAGTTTTGCCCAAAGCTTCATATGTGCTGATACAACGCACGCAGGTATTGGCATTGAATTCATCAATGTGATTATTGCCTTCGTGATATTTAGTCGAAGCATAGAAAACAGCGTCTACTCTCGAGTAGATTGTAGCCTTCTCAAAATTAGGAGGCTCGTCATATTTAGGCGGCACCCAGGCTGGAATAATATGCTTGTAGTCTTCCACATATTTGATTGGGCCAATGTCAATTTTGCCTTCAATCAATGACAGTGAACGCACACCATCTTTGGTGGCACCAAGAGGATTTTTAAAACCGACTTTCAACATGCCTACCCAGGCATTGGTTTTGTCGATACTCTTGGCCATATCAGGCAGATAGCGGCCAAGCAACTTAGGATTTTCGATAAATGCCCAGCGGAAATAGCGATTTTTGTACGATTCTTTAATGACGAAACCGTCTTCGAGTTCTTTTTGATATGGAGCCAGAGCAGCTTCAGAAGTGTCTCCGGCGACTAGTGCATCATGCAGAACTTTGGCACCCACATAGCCGCACTCCATGGCCCGGTCGATGCCGGCCAGATATTTGACGTCGAGTACTCCCAATGCGTCGCCCAGTAGGATGGCGCCAGGCACGTAGAATTTCTTCGGCAAGCTGTAATAGCCGCCTTCAGGCAATAACGCAGCGCCATATTTTAAGAGCTTGCCGCCATTAATCAATTTCTGAATAAATGGATGCTTTTTGTAGTCTTGCAATTTCTGCTGCGGGTTCATGTTCGGATCCTGGCTATCCAGGCTGATAACCATACCCACAGTCAGTTTGTTGTCTTTCATTCCGTAGACAAATCCGCCGCCGAATGTGCCTTCTAAAAGCGGCCAACCGAGTGTGTGCCAAACTTTGCCTTCAGCACTTTCGTTTAGTTGCCATACTTCTTTGACTCCCACCGACCAAATTTGTGGATTATCACGCAGCTTAAAATGATCAATAACGTCGCGTGAAATAAAGCCTTTATCGCCGAAACAAGTCAACTTGCCATAGACATAATCTTCTTCTGTTTTGGCTTCTTCAGTGACAGAAACGCCCACCACGCGGCCGTCTTCAAATACTACTGAGTGAGCGGCAAAGCCTGTGAAAAGATCGATGGTGACGTTTGGAACATCTTTTGCTTTTTCTTGTAATTGATTGGCCATCCAATTAACTACATAGCTCAAAGTCAGAACCAGGTAGCCTTTTTTATCAAACGATTTTGGATAAAGGCTGGGCGGAATGTCCCATTTTTTTTCTGTTCCAAGCACTGAAAAGTTAGACTCAGTGCAAGTAGCTTCAATGGGGAAACCCATCTCTTTATAGTTAGGCCAGACTTTCTCGATAATATGGGGATTAGTGACGGCACCACTCAAAATGTGGGCACCGAAATCTTTGCTCTTTTCGAGAATAGCTATGGTGAATTCTTTACCGCTCTCCTTGGCTAATTCAAGAAAACGATATGCCAGTGTAAGGTTTGATGGGCTACCACCGACCAAAAGTAGGTCATACTCAATGCGTTCCGACAACTGCCTCGACCCCCCGTCCTGACTGGATTTCCGCGAACTGTTTGATCATTTCAGGAATGATCTGATAGATGTCACCGACGATACCGTGATGAGCAAATTTGAAAATCGGAGAATCGGGATCTTTATTGATGGCAATAATCAATCCTGATTTCGACATGCCGACGCGGTGTTGAATGGCCCCTGAAATTCCACAAGCAATATAGAGTTTTGGTCGCACAGTTTTGCCGGTTTGACCAACCTGGTGCTGGTAAGGAATCCAGCCAAGGTCAACGACTTTACGTGAAGCACCGATAGCTGAATTTTCAAAAACATCAGCCAGTTGTTTGAGCAAATCAAAACCGTCTGCGCTGCCTAAACCATAGCCACCACCAATGATGACATCGGCTTCAGTAAGTTTGATGCCTTTGGCCACTTCGCGCACAGTGTCGGCCACGATTAAACGATAGTCGTTCGGCTGCAGGGTCACAGGAACTGATGTAATTTTGCCTTTGCGGCCTGGTTCAATTTTGTTTGGTGTCATCACACCAGGCCGGGTAGTGGCCATTTGTGGGTTTTTCCAGGGTCCAAGAATTCTGGCCTTTAAACTTTCACCGAAACTTGGGCGAATGGCATAAAGACAATTGGGATAAAGCCCAATCTTGGTCGGGTCGACCTTGTTTTTGTGATCGTAAGGTCCGATATCGAGTTCGGTGCAGTCAGCTGTCAAACCGGTTTCGAAATGGGCGGAGATGCGTGGTGCCAGGTCGCGGCCGGTGGTGGTAGAGCCCAGCAAACAAGTGTGAGGTGGTTCTGGCAGCGACTCTAAAAAGTCTACTACTACTCTTCTGTAGGGCAGAGTGCGGTACAAATAAAGTTCTTGGTCATCAGCGACAAAAACCTCATCAGCACCCGCTTCTATCAATTTCTGAGGTATATCGCCAAGGTTGTAACCGAGCACCAGGCACTTCAGGTTGCGTTCCATTTTGTCGGCCAAGATTCGGCCGGCGCCGAGCAACTCTAAAGTTACCGGTTGCAAATCTCCCAAGATCTGCTCGGCAATGACGAGCACATCTCCCTTAGGACAAAAAGCTGATACATCAGGCTGTTCACTCATTTCTTTGTTTACGCTTCATTGGATGCCGGCTACTTTCTTATTTACTTCTTACTGTGACTACTATTTACTGGTGCTACTAGGGACTAAAAACTGATTGAGATCACTAGCTGAAATTACTTCCTGAATCAGCTCCTGGGCCGATTGACCCTCATGCATGACGCAACTTCCGCCAAGTTCACCAACTTTTTCAGTCCAGGCAACAATTGTTGGAGAACCTTTGAGTCCTGTGCGATCCGGATCGGCGCCCACTAGATCAAGATCGATAGTATGAATAAATTTTTTCATTTCTTCCTGGTCGCGGGCTAGTCTCCGAACCCGGTATGCGCCCCTGAAAGATTTGTATTCAAGTGGATGATAAGAATTAGCCACAGTAATCAGCAGTGGAGTTTCAGCTACAACTTTTTGATAGCCGCCTTCAATGATGCGACGGGCATGCACTTTGCCGTCTTCCATGTGGAAGTCTTCACAGTATGTGACCTGGGGCAGGCCCAGTCGTTCAGCCAGTTGTGGGCCAACTTGTGCAGTATCACCGTCGGTGGTCTGCAAACCGCAGAAAATCAAATCGGGTTTGCCTATGTAACTCAGAACTTTATAAAGAGCGTAAGCGGTCGCCAGTGTGTCGGAGGCGGCGAGCCTTCTGTCGGAAAGCAAGTAAGCTTCGTCGACCCCGTGCTCCAGGGTTTCCAGCAAAATCTCTACTGCCGGTGGCGGCCCCATAGATATGGCCGTGACTTTGCCGCCATATGTGCGCTTGGCATGCAAAGCTGCTTGCAAGGCAAAGCGGTCAAAGGGGTTGAGCATGCGCTTGGCTTTTGCTCTATCAATGGTTCCGTCAGGGTTGAGACCGGCTTTAGAACCGGTATCTGGTACCTGTTTGACCAACACGTAAATGTTTAAACCGGCCGACATAAAACCTTCTGGGTATCCTTAACTCAAAGATTCTACCTACATATGACAGATGCTTCCCCAATTGTTAATAAGAGATAGCTCCTGCTTAACGAAAAGCTCTTTATATCAGGGTAGTTTGACTCTTTATTTCCTGCCCGTGAACATTCTCAATTGTTTCTTTATGTGGAAATCTGCGTTGCTTCAGATTATCCTTAGTTCACTTAAGCACATTAGTGCAAGTGAGTGTCTTTTATGTCTTTGAAGCAGCCGGTTGCCAATCTCATGTTGTTGCTGATGCTTTCATCGCAACTTTGTCCGGATGCCAGCGCCCAAGTGCAGGTAATAAAGCTCGACGGCTCCAAGAATGACGATGCACCCTGGGTGAACCGTCGAAATACCAGCGAGACTGACCTAGGAGCGGTTTCCGGTATAAGGTCATCTTTAAGTGGTGAACAAAAAGGTCGTTCGATTGCATCTCCCGGTCCTATGTTCGAAGATTTGGTGGAAAAATATTTTGCTGCTGCTTTTGCTAATTCTCCCTCCTGGGCTACCCAGGCTGGATTCCATCAATATGACAATCAGCTCGAAGATTTGTCGACCGCTGCCTTAAGCAAATTAGAAAAGAGCCAGCTCGGCTTTCAACAAAAATTTGCTGATCCGAGCTTTCAATATTTATCGCGTTCCCAGCGCCTAGATCTTGCCATGATCAAGGCCAATATCTCAGCCAATCTGCTCGATTTGCAAACACTAAAGTCATTCGAACGTGATCCAGACAAATATCCTTCGCTAATTGCCGATAGCGTCTTTGCTCTGGCCAAGCGCAATTTTGCTCCTGTAAACGAACGGTTCGCCTCAGCAATTGCGCGCATCGAGAAGGCTCCGGCGCTACTTGAAGCAGGCAAAGCTAATTTGATACCAGATAAAGTGCCACCGATTTACTGCCAGATTGCCCTGGAGCAATTGCCCGGCACAATTGATCTGTTCAAGAAAACGATCCCCGATGCATTTAAAGATGCAGATCCATCATTACAGCAGAATTTCAAAAAGGCCAATGAAAAGCTCATTGCGGCCCTTGCTGACTATCAGACTTTCATCAAAGAAAAAGTAATGCCCAATGCAAAAGGTACATTCCCAATTGGTGCCGATGCTTATGCTAAAAAGCTTGCCTATGACGAAATGGAAGAAGAAAAACTTGATGTCATTCTTGCTAATGGCTACAAGGAACTGAAAAGGCTACAGGCGCGCTTTAAAGATCTGGCTCACGAAATCGATCCCAAAGTTAGCGTGCGAGAGTGTTTTGATAACATTGCCAGTGATCATCCCAGCCCCGATAAAATAGTGCCCGCCACTGCAGACGTACTTGATCGCATTGCGAAATTTGTGGTGGACAAAAAAATTGCCACCATTCCCTCAACAGACAGAGTGACTGTGGCCGAAAGTCCTTCTTTTATGCGTGCCCTAACTTTTGCTTCCATGGATACTCCTGGCCCTTATGAAGATAACGCCAAAGAGGCATTCTATTACGTAACTCCAGTTGAGCCTGAATGGGACAAAAAACATGTGGAAGAGCACATGCGATTTTTCAGTTATCCAGACTTAATCAATACAAGTGTGCATGAGGCTTATCCGGGTCATTACGTGCAATTTTTATGGGTCAAGCATGCACCATCTAAGGTGCGCAAGCTTTTGGGTTGTTCTTCCAATGCTGAAGGCTGGGCTCACTATTGCGAAGAAATGATGATTGAAGAGGGCCTTGCGGCTGCACTTTCGCCGGGTGACACTATCGCTCAGAAAAAATTGGCCATAGTTCAAGTGCATGACGCTCTCTTGCGTGCTTGCCGTTATATAGTCGGCATTGAAATGCATACTCGCAGCATGACTTACGATCAGGGTTTAAAATTCTTTGAAAATGAGGGCTTTATGGAAAAAGCCAATGCTGAGCGTGAAACCAAGCGGGGCACCAAAGACCCTACTTATTTGGTTTACACCCTGGGCAAACTAAAGATTTTAGCCATGCGCGAACAATACAAAGCTAAAATGGGCGAC
>CASBPX010000179.1 GCA_949127735.1 Candidatus Obscuribacterales bacterium
ACCTATAAGTTGTACGAAAACACAACTTACAGGTTGTAAAATTTCTTAGGCAGCGAAATCAAGCTAATCACCAGAATCAGTCAACTGAATCAATCACTCTAATAAAATTGCAAATGCGCTATAGTCAACGGTATGAAACCGTTGCGCAAAAAGAAAAAAATCAAACCCAGCAAAAGTGGTGTCAAAGCCGTCAAGGCAAAGCCCCCTGAAGCTCCTACCTATGTTATTGCTCACAGCAAAGCAACAATGGGGCGCCAGGAAGAGCAAGCAGCCGCCAAAGTTATTCACGGCGGTTTTGTCGGCAGCGGTGCCGAAGTAAGCAAATTCGAGTACGATTTTTGCCGTTTTCTTGGTTTGCCTGAAGGGCATGCACTGGCACTCTCAAGTGGAACAGCGGCACGATTTCTAGCACTAATGGTGCTCGATGCTGAAGGCAAAACTGTTGCTATTCCAGCATACTCAACCGGTTTGCGCAAAGCTGTTGCTTTAGCCAAAGCGCACGCCATAGCTGTAGACATTAAAGCCGGCACGGCCAATATTGACCTGGTTGCGGCAGCAAAAACAAAAGCCGAAATTATTTTTGTTGCCCACATGTTTGGTGTGCCTGCATTGTTAATTGCAATTGATGGCAAGCACACAATTGAAGATTGTACACAGGCACTTGGTGCAAAAGTAAAAGGTGCACATGTAGGTTTGGCATCAAACATCGCTGTCTATTCTTTTGCTGCAGGAGAAATCATTACCTGTGGCGGCCAGGGTGGCATGCTGGTTTCAAAAGATTTGGAGCTTATCAATAAAGCCCGTCTTTACCGTGATCATGACAACAATGGTGCCAACTTCAACTTCCAATTAACTGACATTCAAGCCGCAATCGGCCGCGTCCAACTGGAAAAATTGCCAAAACTTTTGGCACGTCGCGAAGATATTTTCGACGCTTATAAAGACACAGGTTTCGGCATTTTAGAGTGGTCTGATGATGACGTTACGCCGGTGCGCCAAGCGGCCATATTACAGACAGAGCAAGCCCAAGCGGTGATTTTGCATCTCAAAGAGGCCTGTGTGGAATGTATTGTTCCAGTCGACAATATAAGCGAGCAGGAAGCGCTCTCTTGCCCTCTAGCGGCACAGCTGAGCAAAAGCACAGTGTCATTGCCTATTCATCCGCATCTAAGTAATGATGAAGTGCGCGAAATACTCGAACAGTTGTATGAGTCTCAGACACAAACCCCCGCCTAGCCTTAAACACGATTAATTTACAAGCAGGAACCAGGCGCTCATTTCTTTGTCTTAAGTAGGCGACAGAAAACACCAATACGCAGTCCAAGCCTATCTGTTGCGCGGCGTTGACAAACGTTTGAAGGAACACTTCTTATGACTCATATATTGAACAGCAGAGACTGCCGAATTTTGGCGCGCATATCAGTAGCTCTTTTTATGGTTACTTACACTTTAGTGAATCCGCTAGCCACCCAAGCCTGCGGTAGCAACGATATCGAAAAGCTTTTCGGCGGAATTGCCTCCTGGTACGGCGGAAAATTTCATGGCCGGAGAACAGCCTCAGGCAGTACCTATGACATGAATAAACTGACCTGCGCTCACAAGACATTGCCATTCGGCACAAAGCTTCTTGTGTTCAATCCGCAAAACGGCAAAAAAGTGGAAGTGGTAGTAACCGATCGCGGTCCTTATATCGGCCAAAGAGTAATTGACCTTTCCAAAGCCGCAGCAGACAAATTATCTATATCAGGCATTGGCACTGTGGTTTGCTATGCAGGTAAAAGAGTACTGAACGAACTAGCTCAGACAATGCGTAAGAAGAGCCGAGGGACACCACAGATGGTGGCTACCAAAATAACGAAAGCTCCTACTACTAAATTTGCTCAGATGAAATTTGCTTCGGCAACTAAAACTATTAATCAAGCGGTGTCCAGTGAGGCAGTCTCCAGTGAGTCAATTGTAAGTGAAGCCATTGCCAGTGAATTAGCTATCGCTCAACATGCAACCGATGAAACTACTGCATTGCCCGATGCTTTTACCTCTAACAGGATAGAAGAAAACACCAGGCTCAGTCAAACCGCATCAAGCGCCTACGGCCCTATTTAGCTGGCGGAGCAATTTCAGGAAAGTTGGAAAGCAACATCCAATAAGTGCGGCCAGGTACACCACCAGCACCGGCTACTACCGGGCCTTCGATTAATCGCCCCTGCATTATCGCAACGCCATTTTTGGCGTCAATCGGAATGCTCTTTGCCTGGCCACGCAGAATTTGCGTTTGCGGTTGCAAGAGAATCATTTGGCCTTGCTGCACCAGAGCAGCAGCAGCCGATGGGCTTTGCTGCTTCATTAACTCAATCAGACTGTTGGCATCAAGGGCTGCCGGTGTTGCCACCACTTCAGGTAGCGGCTGACCCACAAAACCACTTAAGACAAAACCAAATTTTTGCCCGGCATTCTTACTCACTCTAAAAGTCTTGACCTCACCGTTTCTCAAAACAGCAATCTCAGCCGAATTACCAGACGACTTAAATTGCTGCACTGCCGTAGGATAGTCAACGACGGGCTCGTTATTAACGGCCAACAGCCTGTCATAGAGCTGAACGTCTTTAATGCCGTCGGGTGTTTCGTCATATAAATAACCAACGAAAAACACAGGCGTATGCACGGCTTGCGGTGCTTGAAATTGAATCGATGCCAGTTGCCATGAAAATAATCCGGAGCGTTTTAAAACAAAAGTTACGCCCTGTCCTGAAAATTTTTGCTCATGGTGAGAGACAAATTGATCAAGCGAGTCATAACTACTAGAATCGATTGTATTCGGCTCAACTTCTGGCGCCACACCAATAGTTTGCATACTGGTGGCCGCATCTACATTTGCTTTGGCACCGGCCATGTTTTCATTGCCAGAAACCAGGTTGCTGCAGCTGAAGAGATTAGCAATGCCTTTAGGGCTTAGCGCCATATCAATAATCGCCGAATCCTGCAGCGATGCCAGACTGCCCTTGACCGAAGGCACATCCATAAGTCTGGCCAGTTTGGTGGTGTCGCCAGCCTCGGCTGCTTTTCTCAACGAGTCGATTGCCAGATAAGGCGAAGCAAACCAGTAGGCGAGGGCGCAATTTACAATCAAAAAGACGCCTATTAAAATCAAAGTCAATGGTGACTGCCTGGTAGCGGGCGCAATTTGTTGATTCTGCATTGAAATGGTCCCCTGTTACAGTCTCCTGTTTGCCAGTCTCCGGCTTGCCAGTACTTTATCAGCTCAGCGCCAATCTAAGTAGCATTCCGGCTCATCGACTACAAGCAAAATAGGCTTTGGCAAAAACCGAAGGATCCTTCGGTTTTTCAAATTGCTTGTTTTTCATCTAGGAGTTACTTGGCATGAGCAATAGGCAATTCTTTCCAGCTGGTCGTATATTCGGGGCTTTTAAAATTGCTTTTAATTTGCCAACTGTGATTTTGTCCCTCTGCGGCCAGATAGAGAGTACCTCGACCCATGGTCGAATTGGTGGCATCCATCAGTTTCATAATTTTTACAGAGCGACTGACTGAAGCTTCAGATTGAAAAAGTGAAAGCTGGCGCTCATTGATTGAGCTAAGATCAAGTAAACTGACACCGGCCTTTTGATAAGCATATCCTTTTTTGTATATCTGCCGAAGAGCGGTAATGGCGGCTTTAACAAGTTGAATGGAATCATCGGTAGGTGTTTTTAGAGTAACAGTGGCGGTCTGCGAATAAAGATCTTCAGGCGCAGCAAAGCGATTGGTTTTAATAAATACTTGCAGGGCACCGGCCAGAGACTCGTCGGTGCGAAGCTTTAGAGCTGCCGTAGCCATATAAGTAGCCACCGCTTGTTCGAGATCACTGAGCTCATAGACATAGGTGCCAAATGATCGCGAAGAGAGAATTTGCTTTCTTACTGGTGCAATTTCGGTCATAGAAAGGCACGACTGGCCACGCAGCTCGCGCACAGAGCGTTCGACAACAACACTGAAAAGCTCTTTCATTTTCTCTAAATCGCTATCGTGAAAGTCTTTTACTGTTCTGATGCCAATGTTTTCTAATCGCTCCACCAGTTTGCGCCCAATGCCCCAGACGTCGCCAACCGGCGCAGCGGCAAAAAGGTCAAGACGCTCTGACTGACTTAAGGCTGAAATATCGAAGACGCCACCACATTCAGTGCGCTTTTTAGCTGTAGCATTGGCTAGCTTAGCCAGAGTTTTTGTGGCAGCGATGCCGACACAGACTGGCACTCCTACTTGCTGTTTGATACTCTGACGAATTAGCCGGCCATGAGCTACGCGATCATTGACGCCACTAAAATCTAAAAAACACTCGTCAATCGAATAAATTTCTTGCGAAGGGCTGAAACTTCTCAATATGCTCATTATGCGTTCAGAAAGATCACCGTAAAGCGCGTAATTTGAAGACAAAGTAACGATGCTCTTTTGCTTAACCAGCTCGGTAATTTTAAAAAGCGGCACTCCCATTTTTACGCCCAAATCTTTTGCCTCACTTGAGCGCGACACCACACAGCCATCATTGTTTGAAAGGACGACTACAGGACGACCTTCGAGCTTCGGATTAAAAAGTCTTTCACAAGAAACGTAAAAATTATTGCAGTCTATCAGGGCGAATCTTTCGGCCTCAACCATGTATTCCCGCCTCCCCCCTTCTTAAAGCTCGTGAATGACATTTGTGACAGTGCCCCAGATTTCAAAAGCGGTTGATTCTGAAACAATGATCGCCGGATATTCGCAATTTTCTGCCACCAAACTCACGTCGCTGCCTTGCAAAGACAGACGGCGAATGAGCAGTTCGCCATCTAAAACAGCAACAATCACTTTTTTGTGCTGGGCCTGAACAGCACGGTCAACAATAATCAAATCGCCGCTATGAATTCCTGCACCAATCATGGAATCACCTTCCACTCTTAAAAAAAAAGTTGCTTCTCGATGCTTAATCAACAAACTGTTGAGATCTAACTTCAGTTCCAGATAGTCGTCGGCGGGTGAAGGAAAGCCGGCTGAACGCCTACTTTCGTTTAGTACATCTAGACTCGGGTCATTTTCCGACAAATGCCTTACACCTCACCCATACTTACATACGGTACCACGCCTCGTCTGTCAATATTGACCAGCTCGACCTCAATGACCTACTCTACAGTTCACAAACTCTACATAAATCGCCGCTTCAGGAGCAGCCCATTGCTGAATTCTATTGTTGCTCGACAGACAGGCAAAAGATACAATTTTTTAGCCTGCTTTTCGCTAATACTTTGCAGTTTCATCGCTGTAATTCATCCAGCACTATCTGAAGAAGGTTCAGCGCCCGGGGCTAAGTGGCAAGAAGTGGAAGTTCAAGCCGAATCGCTATTTTTGCAGGGAAGTTTTAGTGAAGCTGAAAAACATTGGTCAGCTGCTGAGGCTCAAGCAGTACAAGAGAAAGATGAGCTTCACCTAGCTGAGACTCTGAACGCTAAAACGCACCTTTATATAAAACAAAAAAGATACGCTGAAGCTCATGATGATTTAGTCAAAGCACTGGCTATAAGAGAAAAATTGCTAGGGGCTTCCAGCGATAAAGTATTTGAAACACGCGGCAATTTAGCCTTAATAGCACACAAACTGGGTAAAGACGAAGAGGCGGAGAGCCTTTACAAGCAAACTATAGTTAGCAAACGCCATGCGCAAAATTCAACATCATTAGCCACCACCTTAACCAATCTGGCTAATCTTTACACCGAAATGAAGCGCATTGAAGAAGCCAAAGTACTCTATCTCGAAGCTCTCGACCTCGATCAGAAGGCGCTGGGAAAAGACAACAAAGAAACGGCCCAGGATCTCTTCAACCTCGGTGCCATGTTCTACCAACACAATTACAACAAAGAAGCTGTGGACTATTTCAAACAGGCTCTGGCTGTCTATTCCACTCTCAATGATATACCAGGGCAAATTAAGTCATATCATTATCTTGGTCTTTGCCACGCTGAAGAAAACACTCACGATGCCGCCATTGATGCTTACAGAAAAGCGCTGTCTTTACACACTAGGCTTAAAGGCGAAAATCATCCCGACACCTTTGTGCATCAGTTGAATCTGGCCCGCAGCCTTGACCAGACCGGCAAATCTGGTGAGGCGGAAAAGCTTTATCAAAGCACACTGGCAGCCGCCAACGAAAATCATCGCGAAGCCAAAATGAAAACCATTGAATGCACAATTGAATATGCGCATTTCCTCAGGAGGCATTCCAGACAGACAGAAGCAGAGAAGCTACTAAAGAACCTTTTGCCTGCATATGAAACTCTATCTGTTGCAGACAGAAAGCAACTCTATGAGATGCCACGAATCTACTCAGACGTGCTGAAAGAACTGAAAAAAGACAGTGAAAGCGATGCCATGGCGCGCAAACATCTGCATGTTTTCGGTACAACAGCTAAAACTAAAACTCATCAGTGAGGCTGAAATAATGCAACTCACTGCGGAAATTAAAGACGACAATTACGCAGAGCTACCTCGCCAGCAAGAGGCTCACTATGCCAGTTCTACAGACACGCTCTTGCGGGCCGACGCCAGTACAGGCAAGCATTATTTCGACCTTAACGCCGCCGCCAAATCATATTCAGGCCCGTGGCTCTTTGGCCGCGAGCATATTCAAATTTCGGTAAACGGCATGAAAGCTCAGTGGATGCAGTGGTGCCCCGTTCCCGCAGACATCCGCGACGGCATTCAAATGCGGGGCAATGTCATCTACCAGAACCCTAACGGCACTTATCGCACATCAGGCGACCTTTATGAAGGCGCTATTGAGTCTCATGGTGATGAGAAATACTTTGTCGGACGCACTCAGCACACATTTTTTGCCAATAACCTTCCTGGCGGCCAGCTGAAGGTTGTGGCCAATATTAAAATAGAATTGAACGAAAGGTTGCCGTACAACCCTATGCTGACGCGATCATCTTCTCCTCCTGCGCAAAATGTAGTTGCTTCTTATGGCCAACAAGCTGTAAGTTACGGTAACAGCAGCGGCAATTTAGTCGGCCAACCGCAAGGGCAAAATGTTGATGCCAACTACGGTTCACAAAACAATTATCAGGAGCCGCAATACGGTCAGAGCGGAAATGCACCGTTGGGTGATAGCGAATTTTAGTAAGGAAGACAGGCCGTGAATAAATCTATGATTTTAATTGCGACATTAGTAATGATGCCGACTCTTGCTCAGGCTGCGCAAGCCGAAGGCTACGCCACCGGTGGGGTCAAGAAGGGCGTGAAAGTCAGTACGGGCGGTGTGAAGAAAGGTGCCAATGTCACAGTTGGTGGGGTAAAAAAAGGGGTCAATGTCACCGTTGGTGGCACCAAAAAAGGGATGAAAGAAACCAAGAAATTTTTCAAAAAAGTCTTTTAAGAACTGAAAACAAAAAGTCTGACCACCTATAAGGCAATCAGACACTTTTGCTTGTCCCCACTGACAAACTTTTTACTGCACTGGCGGCGCTGCGGCGGCAAGAGCATCATCTATTTTCTTGTTTTGCACTAGCTGCCAGTTAGCGATGTCGCCTGGATAGAGATAACCGTCATCAGCAGTGCGGATCTCATCATATTTTTCTAAAAGTGTGGCCAGGGCTTTAGTTTCCGCCTCGCTACGACCTTCCGCAGCCATGGCATTAGAGATGGAAGTCTGATCTGTCCAATTTGTGCCGATTCCCGCGATCTGGAAGCCTTGCCTGGCCAGTTCATAACCCACTGCCAGGTCATTTTTAGTCAATTCAACAATGGCTTTTTGTGCATCGGCCATACCCTGAGTAAGCGGCATATTTTCGAGAGTATCGAAAGTGGCATCCACCACAGCGTCAGGGGTAATAACTTCAGGAGTAACAACTTCTGGGGTGACTTCAGGAGTAGGAGCGGGGGCGAAATCTGTCTGTTCGCCATCTTTGATCATAGGCGGCACGTTGATGACATCACCAATTTGCAGCTGTGCGAGACTGCGCTCATTATAATGTTCAAGCTCAATGATGTAATTGGCGACTTGATTGTCTGTAGGTAACTCCATGCCACGGTTTGATAGTAAATCTCGCGCCACCTTCCAGGCCGAGTCGCCACCAGATACGGTGTAATTGCCCGAGCCATCTTGAGCCAGGCTAGCCACCCTGCCATGCTGACCAACCGGTGTTTCAGTCACCTCACTTGAGAGAGCATGCACGGTGGATGGGTCTTCAGTGTTTACTAAAACAGACGTATTAAAATTAGTATCGCGAGCTATTAAGTCTTTGCCGTTTATTCCAACGATTTCAAAATCTTTCAAAACTCCGGCTTCATGCAACGATTCGGTGACCTTCTTCATATCATCGTTAATCAGCCCTGGACGGTGGGCATGAGCATCCATCAAATCTTGAGTGACTTCTGACAGAGAATAGGTCTGTGTCGTATCCTCTACCTTAGCGGCGATACTGTCGCCAGTATGTTCAAATAAAGTGGCCATGAATAAACTCCTTAATCAACGGGTTGATGTCAAGAAAATAACACCAGCATGTGGACATCAAATAGACAGGGAAAAATCTACTGAATTCTCTTGCCAGCGTTAATGATTTCATCAATGTGCTCAAATTCAAATGTAGTAAGAGCCTCTGGCTCAATGGGAGATCCATTACCCAGGCGTCTTTTTTGATTTATCTCAAGCAGTTTGCTGAATTTTTCCGAAATTTCCTGCTGTTCAAGGTTAGCGGCACTGGCAAGGCCACTTTTAGTAATCGTGTGATCGGCCGAACCATCCATCAAATCAAAGCGATCAAAATTTTCTCTAATAAAGCTCAAACCATGGGTAACCTGGGCAGGTAGCAGATATCTCGAAGCCGAAGAAAAGTCCATCGGCGTCAGCTCGTCTTCACTAAACCAAGGTTTCATCACTCGAGTATTATCGTGAAAAGTATCAAAAGCACTGGTGGCATCAGCAAAATTCTTACTGCTCAAGGTCGATTCGAGGTCTATGCGCGCAGTAACATCAAGATCAGACATAAATGATGGATTACCTTGAGCATCGCGCATGATACCGTCGGCACCTTTAGTACCGATAATGGTGACAACAGGTAAGCCTGTATTACTGGTTATAGAATTAGTAAGGGTATTGAAGTCGTTGAAAAACTCAGGTGAAGATATCAATTCGCTAAAGTCTGTAGGGGCGGCAATTAATCGCTGTTTGTCCAATGATTCATAGATTTTCTGATCCATAATATGCTCGCTTTTTGAAGTATGACGGCCTCCTACAAGAGCACCATAACTTAGCCAGGTAGACACAAACTGGACATCAAAATTAGTAAAAAAAGAGCCTAATCGCTGGTTGGCAAATAATTGGCATCTGGCTTCGAGACTTTATAGCCCAGATTTTTGACATTGATGATATAACCCGGCTCAAGTTCGCTATCTAACTTCTGACGCAACCGACCTACGCACTTGCGTACTGCCTGCTCTGTCGAATCTGATTCTGAGCTCCATAGTCGATTTAGAAGTTCTTCAGCTGTAAAAAACTGATTTTCATTGCGCATGAAAAACTCGAGTAAGGCCAGCTCTTTGGCATGTAAAACAACCTCTTTGTCGCCGACTTTGGCCAGGCCACATTTGCGATCTAAAGTAAGATTGCCCACTTGCAAAATATCAAAGATTTTTGCAATTCGCGGGCGCCTTAAAATGGCACTAACTCTGGCCAATAGTTCATCTAATGAAAAAGGCTTGGTTAGATAGTCATCGGCACCAGTGTCAAGGCCGGCCACTCGATCTTGAACAGCGTCGCGGGCAGTGACAAAAAGAATAGGCACAATGCCGCCGCGCCTTCGATAATCGGCGCAAAGATCAAGGCCGCTTTCAGCTTTGATGTTCCAATCGAGCACTACCAAGTCATAGTCATAGATGAAGAGTCTCTGCAGGCCTTCAGGAGCTGTATCAACCCATTCCACCGTATAATTTGCAAACTGAAGACAATCAGTGATAGCTTCGGCTGTGTCGCCTTCATCTTCAATTAAAAGAATTTTGGCCATTTGCTCAATTTACTACACTGGGACGGCGATTCAATTTATCACAAAAAGCGAACTCTTTTTACAAAAAGCGGTCAGCCCTGAACTGGCTGTATAATTTGCCAATCACTTTTACTTTTGCAGCCTGAATAAAGAATCGCGCAGCCTCAATCTATCTCACAAAGCTTTCCTCCTTGTGCTTGTTCCTTTAACTTTTGAGGTGCTCTTTTTGATCGCCTCTAACATGAGCATGGCTGAACTTGACAAGGCCTATCAGTTAGAAGATCAAACAAGAGGGGTTTTGCAATTCGTTAACTTGCAAACCAAAATGTTTCCTGATGCTGCAACTGCACTTGGTCTGGCTGTGGCCAATCGCGACATGAGCCAGATAGAAAATTTGCACAAAACCATGGCGAAATTGAAACAAGACCGACGGGTCTGGATGGCGAGTGGCTACCTTGATGACGCCTCGTTGAAGCCCTTTAACGAAAAAGTCGAGTCAGTGATTGCCGGTATTGAAAACGCTGAAGAAGGTGCGCGTAAAGGCGACCAGATAAGCTTCATTCAAGGCTTGGCGAGACTGCAATCAAAAGTGGTCAAATGCAATGAAGAAGGTGATCGAGTAACTGCCATTCAAGACCAGAAAGCTCAGGAGCAGAGAGCGGAACAACAAAGAATTAGATTGGTATTACAACGGTTATCCACCGGCGCTGTGATTGTTAGTATTCTGATTTCTATTTTGATGGTTGTGATTTTCAATCGAGGCATTGCCAATCGTCTCAAGTTGATTAGTAAAAATGCCCTGGACCTGGCGGCTGACAAACCGATTGCACCGGCTTTAGCAGGCACCGACGAAATTGCCCAATTGGACGGCATTTTTCATGAAATGGCCGGCCGCCTGGCTGATTTACGCAGACGTGAAAAAGCAGTAACCGATAATGCGTCAGAAATTATCTGTTCCATCGATACATATTTCGGTTTCAGCTCAGTCAATAAAGCAGTGACACGACTTTTAGGATACGCACCGGAAGACCTTTTAGACAAACCGCTGGCATCCATCTGCGTGGAAAGCGCTCAACATGTGCGCACCATATTCAAAGACATTGCCGAAAAAGAAGGTAGTGGTAAACCGTTTCAACTAACGATAAAAACATCAAATGGTGAATTGCGCGAAATCATGTGGTCGGCCGTTTTTGACAAGGAAGAAAAGTCATACTTTTGCGTCGCTCATGATGTTACTGAACTGAACAAAACCAACCGTTTAAAACGCGAACTTACGGCAATGGCCACTCATGATCTCAGAGCCCCACTGGCTTCACTGCAACTGACTTTAGACTTGTTTTCTAAAAACAGTTACGGCATCTTGAATGAAAGGGGTGTGCACCGTGCCGCGCAGAGTAAAGCCACCATCGAAAGATTGGTCAAGCTGATTAGCTCATTTTTAGAGATTGACAAAATGGAATCAGGAGTAGTTGAGCTCAATATTGCCGAAGTACAACTGCCGACCTTACTGCGCAATGCCAGCGCACTTTTGCAAACTAAGGCTGAAGAGAAAGCGTTATCGTTCAAGATGGAAAATTGCGATCTTGCTTTAACTTGTGACGGTCAGCGCCTCACAGACGTTTTTCAAAACTTACTGGATAATGCCATCAAATATTCGCCTGATAAAGGCACCGTCAAAGTTGTGGCAGAAAAACAAAAAGATATAGTGCTGATTAAGGTTATGGATCACGGCCCTGGTATTCCACTGGAAAAACAAGAAATTATTTTCGAGAAATTTAAGCAGGGCAACGTCAGCGTCAGTACTGAAAAAATTGGAACGGGTCTCGGACTCGCTATTTGTAAGGCTATCGTCATTGCTCACAAAGGTCAAATCGGAATCGGCAATGAGCCAGGCTGGGGTACCGTTGTCTGGCTCACTTTGCCGACGGCAGACTAATTACGTAAACCAATACCATTAGCCAGTCCGGAATCTGCCTGTTATTCACCAAGGATGCGTACATGTCGGTGTCTTTCTGTGCGACGAGGGCTGGTGCAGTTCTTATCGTGATCATCTTTTTCCGGTTGATCAGGTTTATCAAGCTTGTTTGGATTGCATGGCGGCATTTTGCGATCAAGTTGCTCGCGCTGGTTGGGCATTGTATCGCGTCTATCACGATCAGTTTGCTCGCGCTGGTTGGGCATTGTGTCGCGTCTATCACGATGCATAGCATGTTGATCTCTCAACTTTGCGTCTTGTTCAAAAACTACATCTACATTTGGTAGTGAATCTACTGTAGTTTTTTTCTGCATTTTCTGCCAACTCTCTTGCTGCTCTGCATAAGACATGTTGGTAAACTGCGTTTGTGCTCCTCCGTCTCTTTGCGGCTGGTCCTGGTTTCGACCAACTGCAGTACTATCTCTCGATTGAAAATTATTGTATGTTGGCATGGTTGTGTGCTCCGCCTGTGGGGTCAAGAAAAATATTTTTGCATTAGATTTTAGAATCTATAAGTGGGTACGCCATTAATGCCTTTTTCCAGCTGAACACTAAAATCCATTTTTGCATCACCGGGGCCGCTTTGTCTGCGCTTGGAACCACCACCATGACCGACTTTAGGCTCTGTATCTAGTTTTTCGAGCACAACTCCGGCACCTACGCCTAAGCCGTTTTTACCAATTTCAATCAATTTCTTGCCGTCTTTATCTTTTTCGTTGAATTTATCTTTATCTCTTTGGTTGTCTTTATCTTTGGCGTCTTGTTCTTTAGAGTCTTTTTCTTTAGACTCTTTGTTTTTGCCATCTTTGTTTTTAGAATCTTCTTTGTCTTCTTTTTCAATTTTGAAATCAGGCAAACATAATTGAGCAGACTTTGAAGCACTGCCGCTTTTCACGACTTCCGGCCAATTTTTCATGTCATCGTTAGTTGAGAGTACTTTGCCATCAACTGGCTGGGCTTGGATTTTTTCTGCAGTTTTATCTGCAGCAGATTCATGGCCCATAAAAGGATTTGCATGTGACATGGGGAATTTCCTCTAAACTTGGGGATTGGTAAGTCGGTATGTGGAACCGATGCAAGCATTATGCAGGCCCAAGTAGACATGAAATGGACAAACCAAAAAACTAGTGAAGAGGGGCAAAGAGCTCTTTATGTTCGCGGTCAACTTGCTGAGGAACTACCAGGGTAGTGGCCGGAAAGCTTCTCTGCAACGCTTTCAATTCTTGCGGCGTAATTTTAGCTGTAGGCAATATCAGCGATTGGAGATGCGAACCCTTTAAGGCTAATTGCAGGTCACTGGCACGAAGGTTTGTACCTTCCAATCCAAGAATAGCTAGCCGAGGCATTTTGCTAACCAAGGTCAGACCGCGAGCGCTTATTTGCGACCGGGATAAAGTCAGCGACGACAAGCGCTTCAGTTTAGCGATCTCGACTAGAGCGGCATCGGTAACATGGCAATTTCCCACACCTAAATGTTCTAGTGTTTGATAGCGAGAAATGTAAGCAAATGCATTTAGACTCAACATATTGCCACTCAAATCTAAACGGCGAATTTTCGGCATGGGCATATCTTTAAAACAATCGCCACTGAGACGACACATTGAAAGGTTTAAGATAGCAAGATTGACTAAAGGCTTAAACAGCTTGAGTTGCTCATCAGTGGCTTCTGAAGCATTCAAATCAATAACTTGTAAGCCCGTAAGATGTGAAATCGGTGAATATACTTTATCAAGTTCTTCCACAATGCCTGAGCTGCCGAAGGTCAAACCATCAATTGCATTCGGGTCGATCAGCCGCAGCGCCTCAGGCTTGACCATGAGCTCATAAGAGGCTGATAGGTAAATTAAACTGCCGGGTGTAGTTAAAAATGTCACTTTGCCACGAGCCGGTCCAATAACCTGACCACGACCTTCAACTACAATCCGGGCCGGAGAAATATGACCTGGTTGCGGATCTTTAAACTGATAAAGTCGTCCCAGAGAAAAAGTTTGCGGAAAAACAATGGTGCGCTTGAGCGATTTGTCGGCGGCAAATGCAGGCAACAAAATAAGTGAAAACAGAACGAGCATGGTGGCAAAAACTTTCACAGGTTATCTGCTCCGTGTACAAGCTCTTGCCAGGCCTTATGGGCAGCAATTTGACTGAGCCCTTGAGCGAGCAAAGTGATACCTGGTTCCTTTTTAAACCAGGTAGAGGCACCCGACGGATGAGGTAGTGGTATCACATCACAATCGACGCCAAAAAGTTCTTTATGAAATTGGCCGCCGATATAATCAATGAGCTGACCTTTACCAAGACACTGTTCAATAGCGAGCTTTCCCACGGGTATGACCAGCGATGGTTTCAATATCGACATTTCGCCAGCCATCCAGCGCGAACAATTAGCTATTTCTTGCCCATTGGGCACACGATCGGTGCCGTTTAAAGCTTTGCCGGGAAAACAGCGGCAGACTGCCGCCATGTATACAAGTGAGCGAAACTGCTCTTCATCTAAACCAATTGTGCCAAACCAGCGAAAGAGAGTTTTTCCGGCGGTCCAGGCAAAAGGTTTTCCCGCTGCCCCTTCATGGGGGCCTGGCGCCTGCCCAATCATATAGACCTGACTGACAACCGGCCGGCCGGTGATCACGGGCCCTACCATTAACGGGCAGAGTTCACAGCCCTGCAAGGCGGCCACATGTTGAGCGATAGCGATTTGGTTGCCGGTCATCACTAAATTATGCCCTAAATGGCGCCCTGCGGCAAAATTGAGGAACTTCCTGATCAATTCACAGGTCTTGCCCTTATATTTTGGCGCCATATCTATATGTAGGCTTTTGATGGAAACTATGCACGACAAATTTGCCATAGCCAATGCATTGAGAGAAACAGGCACTCTGCTTAATCTTAAAGGCGAAAATGCATTTAAAGCTCGCGCATATTTATCTGGTGCCAGAGCTTTAGAAAGTGCGCAGCTAGACATCAAGCTGTTAATTGCAGAAGAAAGGCTAACAGAACTGCCCGGTATCGGCGCTTCCCTGGCAGCTTATATTGTAGAACTCTACAATACCGGCGAAACCAAGCTTTTGTCGCATCTGCGCGAACAATTGCCACCAGGTGTGCTCGAACTTTCGCGAGTAGAGGGTCTCACTTTAAAACGCATTGAAATTTTGCATAACGAGCTTGGTATCAAAACCTTAGATGAACTCGAGCAAGCTTGCAATGAAGGTCGAGTGCGGCAAATCAAAGGCTTCGGTTTGCGTACAGAAAAAGCTCTACTTAAAGCTATTGATGCCAGCAAAGCCTCTGACAGTCAAACACTTCTAGTAGATGTGCTCGCGGCTGCCGAAGACTTAGTGAGCTTTATGAAAGCTGCGTTAAAATCTGATCGCATTGTTCTGGCCGGAAAGGCGCGAAGATGGCATGAAACCACAGATACTATTTGTCTGGTAGTTGAAAGTGCAAATTCAAATCGTCAAGCGGCTTTCGATGCATTTAAAAATTTTTCTCAAGTAACTAAGGTTGATGTAAAAAACGATGATTTTATGCGCGTCAATTTATCGCTCGGTAAAACCGCTGAGATGCACCTGACAGACAATCTGGCACTGGGCCTAATTGAACATACCGGTTCAAAAGAACATTATCAACAATTGCAAAAAATTGCCGAAAAACAAAAATTGACACTTGCCCCTGGCTCTTTGAAAAAGTCTAGCCAGACAATTGAAATTGAATCAGAAGCTGATTTCTACAGCGCTTTAAAATTACCTTTGATTCCGCCGGAATTACGAGAAGGTGAAGAGGAAATTGCTCTTGCCAAAAAAGGAGCATTCGCCGACCTGATAGAAATTGGCCACATTCAGGGCATGACTCACTGTCACAGTACTTTTTCAGATGGCAGACATTCTATTGAACAAATGGCCAGGGCGGCTGAGAAAATGGGAATGAAATACATTACCTTGACCGACCATTCGCCCAACGCTCACTACGCCGGCGGGCTTGATCTAGAGCGTTTGAAAGAACAGTGGGAAGAAATAGATCGAGTACAAGAACTGGTAAAACTTCGCATCCTCAAAGGCACCGAATGCGATATCCTCGCCGACGGAAAACTTGATTATCCTGATCATATTTTAGACAAGTTTGACATTGTCGTGGCCAGTATCCATTCGCGATATAAACAGAATGCAAAGCAGATGACAAAACGTCTTTTGCGCGGTTTAAAAGACAAGCACTTTAAAGTCTGGGGCCACCCACTAGGGCGACTGGTGCTGCGGCGCGATCCTATTCCTGTAGATGTGGAAAAATTGCTCGATGCAGTAGCCGAATCCCGCCTGGCTATTGAAATTAATGGCGACCCTCATCGCCTCGACTTAGAGCCTCGCTGGTCGAAGATGGCCAAGGAGCGCGGGCTGCGATTTGTCATTTCCACTGACGCACATGCAATGTCTGAGTTGCAAAATTTGAAATTTGGCATACACTTAGCTCGACGCGCCGGCATCACAAAAACCGATGTTTTAAATACCCTGCCGGTTGAACAATTCAAAGCGTTTGTCAAAGCCAAATAAGTTGAAGTGACCATGAGGCTCGATGCATTTTTTGCTTTAGACCTTGCCATAGTGTTCTTGTATTTTGTACTGATTATTGTCGTCGGCCTCAAATTCGGCCGCAAAGAAGACAATCTTTCTGATTTTTCCCTTGGTGGCCGATCAATGCCCTGGCCGGCTGTACTGGCCTCGATTATTGCCGCCGAAACCAGCGCTGCCACTTTTCTCGGCACGCCCGGCGAGGGCTTTAAACTTGTCAACTACACTTATTTGCAGATTTTAGTCGGCACTGTAATCGGCCGCGTCATCGTTGCTTTTGTCTTTATCAAGCCTTTTTTCGATTACAACGTATTCTCTATATATGAATATCTTGAAGTACGCTTTGGTCGAAAAACCAGACTCCTGGCGTCGGCTGTATTTCTCATTACACGCGTACTTGCTTCAGGTGCACGGCTTTATGTTTCAGCCATAATTTTGGCAGTAGGCTTTGCCCTGATAAACGGCACGCAGCTGAGCGCTGGTGAACAACTAGCGGTGTATCTTTCAGCCATAGTGGTGATAACCATAATTACCGCTATTTACACATCAAGTGGTGGCATCAAAGCAGTGGTCTGGACAGACTGCATTCAAGCAACCGTCATGCTTGGTGGCGCCCTTGGTGCCATCGCCATGCTTTTGGTCATTATGCCTGAAGGATTCTCCTCAGTGCAGCAATTCTACGGCCACACTGCCATGCCGATTTTTATCAGTGGCACCATAGATAATGCCTCACTCTGGCAAAATATAAAGTCCGTACTGGGCTCCGAATATACGATCTGGGCAGCGCTTATTGGCTCGACTTTCACCACTCTGGCTACCCATGGCACAGATCAAGATATGGTGCAGCGCATGCTTACTGCCTCTGATTATAAGAAGAGTAGACTTTCTCTAGTGCTTTCAGGTCTGGCCGACCTACCGATTGGCTTTATTTTTCTCACCATCGGCATTTTGATACACCTGTTCTATCTGCAACAGCCTGATGCCGGCCTACCGCAAAAGAATAGTGAGGTTTTCGCCTACTTTATTCTTACAAAAATGCCGGTTGGACTTCGTGGTTTGCTGGTTGCCGGAATTTTTGCCACTGCTATGGGTTCGCTCAGTGCGGCTCTCAATGCACTAGCAACAAGTGCGACGAGAGACTTTTCGAAACAGCAAACCGTAACTGAAGCCCGCAAGTTGACTTATGTTTTTGCTTTGTTGATGATCATGGTGGCAGGCGGAACGGCCTATTTTGTTATCGAACATCCCGACTCTCGAATCATTCCCATCGTACTAACTATTTTTGGATATACATACGGTTCACTTCTGGGAGTCTTTCTTTTAGGCTTGCTGACCAAACGCGGCAGTGACAACGGCAACTGCCTGGCCATGGTTGCTGGTGCTCTGGTGGTGGCATGCCTGCCCCAAGTAGCATTTCCGTGGCGCATTATGCTGGGCAGCATTGTCACGCTTGTCATTGGTTCATTATTTGCAGCGCAAGCAGCGAATATTAAGGTCAGTCAAAAATAAAATTAGTGATCAAATACGCGGATTTCGCCGGCTTCTCCAGCTCAATTTGCATTTACATGTTTGACAGTTTTTGCAAACTTTCGCGATCACAAATAATTTTATTTTGTTACGGTTACCCATAAGCCCACACAGTAGCGCTCTTCATTGCGCTGTGATTATTAGCTAAACGATCATGAGCCTGGCAAACCATTCCGAAATTGGTATCTATTGGCATAGCTTCTCAGATACCGCCAATGCAAATCAAATATCATCGCAGGGCCGAGCGAATTCAATCTTCGCAAACGCCTTCCCAGACTACATCAATGAACTTGCGACGAAGGATGTTGGGCTTTGGGGAATAATAAATGCGAGCCTTATTGAGAACGATTCCCAGGCTTCTCAAAGGTCATAGCAAAATTGACATTGGGTAGCAATAACAATGAGCATGCAATTATAAATTGCCCCTACGTCAACTAAGTCACCGACTTCGAGGAGCTTGTATTGGCGCCGATTTGTGCGAAAATCAAATTTGAGAACTGAGAAGATTCGATTATATGTCCAAACTTTTTTTACCAATTACATTTGGGCACCAGTCGTATTAGCATGAGTCATAATTGGGAAGAGAAAGTATGAGGCTTCAGCGAAAACTTATCTCTGATAGCCACAACAAGGAGAGCGAATAATGTCATATACCATCGTAAGTGATATCTGTGAAGGCGTAGGCGACTGCGTCCCAGTCTGTCCCGTCGAATGCATTCACTGGGCTGACGGAAAGACAAACGCCAAAGGCACTAAGTATCCATACATCGATGACAGCACCTGTATCGACTGCGGAGCTTGCTTATCAGCTTGCCCTGTAGAAGGTGCGATTCTTGATGACTGGCAGCCTGAACTACAAAAACCGTAATCAACACGCCTAAAAAACAGTGGTTTCCCACTGTAAGCGGCGCTTACCAGAAATGCTTTACAGGGTGGCTAACAGTCACCCTGTTTTGTTGGCATATTGATTTACTGTAACCTCCTGACTTGTTATGGCAGCTTTGTGGGCATAAGCACGCATCCCGGGCAGGCTTGTAAAGATGAGTGGCGACAGGCGTTGATTCATGGTCAACGGCTTCATGGGCGTTTTGTAGGCTCGGCACAAATATCTGGAGCGGGTCTTGCACTTAAGCTGCTCGCCTACCAGATTTTGGCTCGCTTCTCGGGCTCACGCCACATTTTTGCACCAGACTTAATATCAAAAGCGTCATAAAATTCTTGAAAATTCATGAGCGGCCCCACCGAGCGGAATTTGCCTGGTGAATGAGGATCTACAGTAATTAAGCGCCGCTGCTCAGCTTCGCGAATATTCATGCGCCATAGTTGAGCAAAGGAAAGAAAGAAACGTTGCTCAGGCGTAAAGCCATCAATATTTTTGCGTTTGGATGGGTCTTTTTTCATTGCTCTCTGCAGAGCGTCGTAGCCAATACTGACACCACCGAGGTCGGCAATATTTTCACCTAAAGTAAGCTTGCCATTCACGTGCAAACCAGGCAAGGCCTCGAATGAGTTGTATTCGTCTACAACTTTTTGAGCTCGACTATCAAACTCTTTCGTATCGGCTTCAGTCCACCACTCTTTCAAATTACCGTCAGCATCATAATGTCTGCCCTCATCATCATAGCCATGTGTAATTTCATGACCAATGACAGCGCCGATGCCACCATAATTGACGGCATCATCCATATCAACATCGAAAAATGGCGGCTGCAAAATGCCTGCTGGAAAGACGATTTCATTCATTGTCGGGTTAAAATATGCATTCACCGTAGGTGGAGTCATACCCCATTCGCTTTTGTCTACCGGTTTGCCAATGCGAGCAACTTGCCTGGCCACTTCAAAAGCATCTGCCCTCTGGGCATTTCCCAAGTAGTCGTCCGCTTCAATAGTGATTTTTGAGTAATCGCGAAATTTATCAGGGTGACCAATTTTTTGCACAAACTTTTCAAATTTGGCCATGGCTTTTTTGCGAGTGACATCGCTCATCCAGTCTAGCTTTTGCAAATGGTCAGAAAATACTTCGCGCAAGTTAGTGACCAGCTCTGCCATAGTTTTACGCGCAGCATCGGTGAAATATTTTTCTACATACAGTTGGCCTAAGGCCTCGCCAACTGAGCGATCGATGACTTTGGCAACACGCTTCCAGCGCGGTTCTTGTACTTCCTGGCCACTTAAAGTTTTGCCGAAGAAATTAAAGTTTTCGACTTCAACAGCATCATGTAAATATGGTGCCGCTTCATGCAATAAATGCCAGCGCAAATAAGTCTTCCACTGATCTAGTGGATGAGACTTAAGCGTTTTGTTTAAGGCGGCAAAAAAGTCAGGTTGGCCCACCACGGCATATGGAATATCCTTAAGACCACGCTGCTCGAGGTAAACTTGCCAGGGAAGAACTGAATTGCCTTCGATTAATTCTGCGGTTTTGACTTTATTGTAATTTTTAATCGGGTCACGCAAATCGACTCTCGAACGACTGGCTTGAGCCAATTCTTTTTCTAAATTGAAGACGATGTCAGCGTTTTTGGCCGCCAGCACTGAGCTGTCTCCGGCCAACTCAAACATTTTCTTTAGATGCTCAATATAAGCCTTGCGCTGAGGGGAAAAACTGTCCTGCAAATAATAATCGCGATCAGGCAAACTGAGCCCGCCTTGCATTAGCTGAAAGGCGTAGATGCCGCTATCCTTGGCGTCAGGGTCCACAGTGCTATAAAAAACACCTCCACCGCCTTCCTTATGAAAATCGGCCAGCAGCTGAAACATCTGCTCGTAAGAGGTGAGAGAGGCAATGCGATCGAGATCGCTTTGTATTGGTGCGAAACGGCGTTTTTCTAGCACATCAGTATTCATACCGGCCTTAAAAAAGTCGCCTACCTGTCTTCGAGGCGTTCCGGGTTGATTTTTGCCAATATCGGCACTGGCACTTTCAAGCAAGCCATGAATCAAATAATTGTTGCGTTCAGCTAGTTCGCTAAAGCTACCCCAACGAGCTTTATCCGCCGGTACCGGGTTATTTTTGACCCAATTGCCATTGGCAAAAAGATAGAAATCGTCAGCCGGTTTAACCGATTTGTCCATGTATGCAGCTGAAAAGCGGGGGATAATTGGCTCTTTCTCACTTGCCGTACCAGCAGTCGGTGCATTTAGAGCAGAAGCCGCGCCGACATTGGCGCAAGCCACAAGCGAGAGAATAAAGGCAGCAGCTCTTTTCATCAATAATCCCTGGAAACCCCAACGGGCAGTGTTAATGTGCAAAAGACTATCACACTAGATGTAGACTGTAGACAGTGCAGCAGGCTGAGGGTATAAGAAATTAGCGATTGGCGATGTCGGAGGTTCTATGCGATTTTTACCAGTAGGTTTGCTATTAGCCTGCACAATTTCAATAAGTTCGGTAGTGCAGGCGGCGCCGACGTTCCAGCAGGCGATGGCTGACTATTCCAACGGCAAATATGCCCTCGCTTTGAGTGAATTTCAGGCATTCAAGGTCAGCTATCCCAATAACGCTCTGGTGCACTACTATGTGGCCCTCTGCCAACAGGCGCTTGGTCGCATCGACCAGGCAAAACTGGAATACAAATGGGTCTTAGACAGCAGAGATGCCAATCTATCTGCTAAAGCCGCCACCGGTTTAGCTCAACTTTCATCAGCGCGCTTGACCGGTTCAGGCGGGAGCTCAGCTTCTAGCAGTAGCTCGCAAGCGGCAGTTGCGCCGGTAGCGTCTGGCGGTGGTCAGAAAATTGCTATGGGCAAAGTAAAGAAAGTGATTGAATTCTGGGCCGATTGGTGAGGGCCTTGCACAAAATTTGCGCCCGTGTTTGACGCAACCAAGTCTAAATTTTCCGATGTATCTTTTGTCCAAATGAATGTTGATGACAGTTCTACCAAAGAAGTGTCAGCTAAATACTCAGTAACCGGTATTCCCAGGGTGGTTTTCTTAGACGGCTCAGGCAACGTTCTATTCAACGGGGGCCCTTCCTCGAGCGTCGAAGGTTTCACATCACAGATTCAACAATTTCACTAAATCAAAAATAGCTATGGTATTACGTACGGTGACACTGCAGACGCTCAGCTAACTTAAAATGACTGATCGCTTTGGTGACAAAATTAAAATCGAACAGCAATTTATACACGGTGCCTTAATAGGTGGTGTGTACAAAGTGCTCGAGTTTATCGGCGAAGGCGGCATGGGCCTAGTCTATAAAGTCGAACATACTTTAATGCATAAAGAAATGGCCATAAAAGTACTAAAGGCCGAGTATCTGTCAGAAGCGGTTTGGAATCGCTTTCGGAAAGAAGCGCAGGCTATCGCGCGGCTTGATCATATCAATGTGATCAAAATTTATGACATGAATCAAACAGCTGACGGCCGGCCTTATTACACTATGGATTTACTGGCAGGCCAATCGTTGGATCATTATCTCAAGCAAAATCAAAGACTGCCCCTCGAAGATGCCCTGCCGATTTTTCGTCAAGTTTGTGCAGGACTGACCTATGCCCACGATCACGGTGTTATTCATCGTGATATCAAACCAGGCAATATCATGCTGCTTAAGGGCAGCAACGTTAAAATCGTAGATTTCGGCATTGCCAAACTGGTAGACGACGGCGGTCAGACCATTCAGGGTGTAACTAAGCCAGGCGAAATATTCGGCAGCCCGCTATATATGAGCCCCGAGCAGTGCCACGGCAGCAAACTCGATGCCCGGGCCGACATTTACTCGCTGGGCGTAACCATCTATCACGCTCTAACCGGACTACCGCCCTTGGTAGGACGCAGCGCCATAGAAACTACAATGTTGCATCATTCGCAAGCAGCACCACTGTTGCGCGAAAAAGCACCAGATCTTGAATTTCCACAAAAGCTGGAAATAATGGTGGCAAAAATGTTGGCCAAGCTGCCGGGAGAGCGGTACTCAAATTTGTCTGAGGTAGCAACAGAGCTTCTCGCAATGGAAAGAGGCCTGGTCAATCATGCACCGTCCACGGTGTCATATGCGAATTTGCAGCATGCTGACGCCAATAAAATCGATACCCACGGAACCACCACAGCAGGTAAAAAACTACAAAGTCTTCTGACCATAATTGGCCTTCTGGCAGCAACTGTAGTCGCCGGTCTGATGCTCGTGCTCACCTTACCCAAGGCGGCGAATGAAAAGGCGGCAATGCCAAAAATTGCCACCGTCACCACAATCGCACCCGCGTTCGGTGTACTTGAAGATACAGATGACAGCGACCTTGCTGCAGTAGACGATTATTTGCGCGGGGGCGGCCAGTTCTTCGCCAAAATTAAAAACCTCCCAGGCAAGAACAGAAATTTTGTTTTTCCCTCTAAATTTTCCCTTGGCAATTTCACCTTCGATGCCACTAAGCCCGGTGCAGAAAGAGAATTCGAGGCAAGAGGTACAGTTGAAGTTCCGGCTGGCTGTGAACTCGGCTTGGTCGCCAACGATAATACGAAAGCGAGACCGGAACTTTTGCAATTTTTTCGGCCCGACGATTTAACCCAACTCAAAGTAGAAAAGTTGCATGTCAGAAATGCCAAATTAAGCCAGCACGTCTCAAGGCTGCGATCACTGGTGCATTTAGAAATGGCGGGGAGCAGCCTTAACGACAGTGACATGACTTTATTGGAGAAATTGAATAACCTCAAGACTTTTACTGTTGGAGGCACTTCAATTGATGGCAAACGGCTTGCACGCAGCAAAATATTAAGTGGCTTGTATATTCTCAGCGTGGCAGATTTGAAAAATGTTTCGCCTGTACTACAAGCGCTGAGTGGCTTTCGCAGGGTCCTAAGCATCAATTTGAATAACACTCAAATCACAAAACCTGATATCAAAACACTAAGCGCAATGACTCAATTGGAAAAGCTCTGGCTTCGTGCCACAGCAGTTGACGACGCCGATATCGAGACACTTTCTCGGCTGTCTAATTTGCAATACATTAACCTTGAAGATTGTGCAAGCTTGACGCCAAATTGCATAACGAGCTTGAGAAAATTCAAAAAGCTCAATGACCTTGAACTACCCAGCGGTATTGTCACGCAACAAAATTTGAAGAGCTTGCTTAAGGACCGCCCACTTATAAAAAAAGTGCGACCACCAGTGACAGCTGATCAGTAACTTTTAGATAAGTGTTTCTGCTGAATAAGCCTTAGCTAAGGCTGGTTCGACGCTCAACTAGTAAACTACTTACATCCTGATCCACTTTGGAGTGGAAGATGAACGCTGTTAAACAATCCACAGAAACGCTGGCCCCTGCCTTAGTTAAGTCAAATAACAAGTTAAGCACCGCGAAAGATACCTTGGCACTGATGGCGACCTCCATACCGGTGCTCGGATTGTTCGGCAGCGGTGTGGTTTGGGCAGCCGGCACTTATTATGTAGGCGACGTCAACATTGCCACAGACAAACCATTTCACAACTTGACCGTCAAAGCTTTCGACTTGAAAGGGCATGAAACTACATTTCATACTCCGCGCTTTCAGCTCATGCCTGGTCGCTATCATTTGGAAATAACAGCCGACAATGTCAGCGCCAGGCGGGCCGACACTGTGGTCAATTTTCAACAACTTTCCAACGTGCCTATTGAATTAACTGACGAAGCGGTCATCGAAACAGCTGCAGAAAAGTCGAAAAAACGCCACTGGTGGCATCTCTGGCGTCGCTAAAGTATCGGGCAGACAGCCAGTGACAACGCTTGTGATTAATTAAGCTTCGCTAACTCAGGCATTGGTTGCCACAACTATTCTGAAATTGACTGCGCTGAGAGATTTACTTTGGAAGTCTATTTAATTGACGGCACCTACGAACTTTTCCGTCATTATTTTGCCGTGCCGGAGGCCAGCAATGCTGCCGGTGAAGAAATTGGCGCCGTGCGCGGAGTACTTAATTCGCTTTTACCGATGCTCGAAAAAGGCGTCACTCACATTGGCGTCGCTACCGATCATGTAGTTGAATCTTTTCGCAACGATCTCTATGCCGGATACAAAACTAGTGCTGGGGTGCCACCAGAGCTGATGTCGCAGTTTCCGATTTTAGAAGATGCGCTCACCGCTCTGGGAATTTTGGTCTGGCCCATGGTGGAATTTGAAGCCGACGACGCCCTGGCGGCAGCTGCTGCAAAAGCGGCTACGAACAAAAGCGTAGGTAGAGTGATAATTTGTACTCCAGACAAAGACTTGAGTCAGTCTGTGGTGGGCACGCGCATCGTGCAATTGGACAGGCGACGTGACACAATTCGCGACGAAGCCGGCGTAATTGAAAAATTTGGTGTGGCACCACAATCAATACCTGACTATTTGGCTCTGGTTGGTGATACCGCCGATGGTTATCCTGGCTTGCCTGGTTGGGGTGCTAAAGGGGCGGCTGCTGTGCTTTCCCAGTATTCTCATTTTGAAGACATTCCGCAGCAACTAACTAAATGGCCATCATCTCTAAGAGGGGCGGCAAAATTGTCTAAGACCCTTTTTGATCAATGGGACAATGCTTTGCTCTATCGTCAATTGGCTACGTTGCGGCTTGATGCACCTGTATTCGATTCTGTGGACGAATTACGCTGGCCCGGCCCCACCAAAGATTTTGCAGCAATTTGCGAGAGAATTAAGGCGGCAAATTTAGTCGGCCGCGCCAGCAAAATTTGATTTCAATGTTTTTACTCCGAAACTTCAGTGCCGGCATCCATCGGTTTAAATAACGAGCCAGATGTAGGCGCGGCAATTGCACCGCTTTCCATTTGATGCTTGCGAATGATTTCGGCCATTTCATTTTCAGTAAATGTGGGCGCAAATTTAAGCGCAGCAAAAGCTTTTTTAGTAGTGGCACCTACAGCTACTTCGTCTTGTGGCTTATCTACCAGTGCCACTATAACGTCGACGACTTTTTCTGCTGCCAGTACAGGATAAGGCTTGAGTTCATGCCCCGTATAGTTGGCAGCATGCCTCCAGAACGGTGTACTAGCTGGCATGGGCATGACTGTACATATACTAATGCCTTTGACACCATCAGCGTGCAGCTCGGCTCTGAGCGCTCTATCCAGGCCGGATACACCAAACTTAGCGGCACTGTATGAGGCATAAAACCCAGTTGCCGCTTTTCCCGAAATTGATGCAATGTTGATAAGCGTACCGCTGCCCCTGTGCTTGAAATGACGCAAGGCAAAATAGCTGCCATTGATGGTGCCAACCAAATTGGTCTCAACTATTTTTTTGTGGTCGGCCGGTGGTATGTCGGTGAAGCGTCCCACGGCTCCAACACCGGCATTATTAATCCAAACGTCAATGCAGCCAAATTGCTTTATGGCAACAGCGCTCAAGTTTTCGACGGCTGCCTCACTGGTAACATCAGTAGGAACTGCCAGAACTCGAGCACCGCATTCAGTGGCCAGCAAATTTAGCAAATCGGCCCTTCTGGAAGCTAGAACAACATTGGCACCAGCTGCTGCCAATTTTCGTGCTACACCTTTGCCGAAGCCACTGGAAGCACCGGTGATCACTATTGTTTTACCGCTCAAATCGGCCACCTTGCGCGCGAACACAAGCGGCGCCAACAAGAGTATGCCTGCAAGAGAGAGTGCCAGTGCGAAAGGAATTTTGATCGCCATTATTGAGGCAACCTTAACAAGCGCACATAAGGATAAGTATCGAACATCTGGTGCACATTGACCTCACTCCAGATGCCATTATTCCAATCATTTGTATAGATTTGCAGGCCTTTAGCCATAATACCGCAGTGTGCATTACCACCGCCATTTAAACGGCTGGGGGGCTCCATGGTAGCAATGAGAATATCGCCAGGTCGGGAATGTTTGAGGAGCATTTGATCATTAATGGCCTTTTTGCCATCACCGTCACGCACTATAAATTCTCGGCAACCTTTGCTTAAAAGCTGTCTTCGCATGACTGTCACTACCGGCGAACTTACTTTAGTAACTCCCGCTTTTTTCAATACATTGCATACAGCCGCTGCGCACCCAAGCGTGCCTACAGAAAGACCATAACCGGGTTTCCATAGCTCTTTTCCAAGTGACTGGCCTGCGACTTCGTACAAACGCCGCTGAGAAGTTTGTGGGGAGGCAGCTGCCGATTGCCCCAACACCAAAGCACAGAACAAAAAGGCAATTAAAGTGTGCTTATTCAGTTGTAATACCCGCAAATTAAGCTAAAGCGGCTTCAATCAGAGCCATCACATCAGCATAAGAGCCTTGCACCTTCAGTGCTAGAGCTACATCTACCAATTTAATCTCTGTTTCGTTGGCATTGACCAGATTAGGCTTGACATGGCTAATCTGCAAAGGGTTAAAACCATACTCTGTGATGGTTTCGGCGCTCTGCATAAAATTGAGTCTGACCAGTTTCATTTCATCTCTCCTCAGTTGGGGGCGCAATTTGAAACTTAAAACGTATACGTTCTAGTTTGCCAGGGCAAACCTATACTGCGCGTTAAATGCGACGACGCACTGCAAATGCAAAAGTGCCGTTTGAAACTAAATGAACTAGAAAGTATTTTTTCATTTGGCAGAAAACTTGTAAACAGTCACCTGACTGTGCTTGTTGCCTGGGCGCAAAATAATACTGGGAAATTCAAGCTGGTGCACCGAATCTGGATAGCGCTGGGCTTCAAAAGTAAAACCAAAGTGCTTCTTATAACTACCACCGGTACCAGATATGGTGCTATCTAAAAAATTGCCGGTATAAAAATGCATACCAGGCTCGGTAGTCAAAATCAACATTAAATGCAAATTGCACTTTGAATTTCCTGCTCGCGATTGGTGTCCAAACTTTAGCACAGAGGCATCTTGGGAATTGGTAAGTTCGACTTTTGAGAGCCAGGCAAAAACATATGTATGGTGGCAAGAATAGCTGCCTGTGCTGAATTTTGGCTATGAGCATGGGAACTTTTCACCCGCCTTCAACGACTGCTTATATACCTTACATATCGATAGAGCTTAACCATGAAAAGTCATTATCAAGACGGCGAATTAGACAGAGCGGAAACCATAGCCAGGCTGGTTGATGACGTTAAAAATTGGGATCTTGAAAGATTGCGCTGTTATGCCCGAGAATGCGTAGAAAGAGATCTGCAAGTCTTGACTGCAGATGATTTGATTGATCACTGGATCAGTGAAATGGATAGCGATCAAGTACCGCGCTATACCTACAGCGAGCAAGAGCCCGCCAGCGACTTTGGCGTTCCACTGGAAATGCCTCAATCGAAACGACGGCGCGCCTCATAGCACCGCCAATGGTGCAAATAAAAAATTTGAGTTTAACACATGGCCGGACGCCTTGTGTTAAACTCAAATTGACTGCTTATTAATTGGCGGAGCCGTGCATCTAAATGCTGTGTAAAGCTTGTGGCAAGGCCAAATCCTTGCTGTTCAAAGAACAGAAGTGCGACTGTGCAGGAATGCCCGTACAGAGCATGCCTATCAAAGCTATGCCTACAAGCACCGTCGATCGAGTCAACCAACATAAGCTTTTTACTCAAAGCCTCAAAGATACACGCTCAGACTCACCACTATCAGTTCACGAGATTTTAGCGGCAGATACAATTATCGGCGGCTCTTTTAGAATTATATCGGTTATTGGGGAAGGCGGCATGAGTGTCGTTTACCTTGTCAGGCATACCACTCTAAACAATCAATATGCTTTAAAAGTACTCTCACCAGACCAGGTTACAGAAAGAAGTTGGCTGCGTTTTAAAACCGAAGCTAAAATTTTAGCTGCCCTAACTCATCCCACATTCGTTACAGTCTACGACCTCGGCGTACACGAGCAGAAATTCCCATTTTACTCTATGGATTATTTGCAGGGTCGCACTTTAGAAGAGATGCTGGTCAGCCAGGGACCAATGAAACTCGAAAGGGTAATTGATCTTTTTCTAGAAGTACTGGACGGGCTAGCGTACGCTCATCGCAATAAAATTATTCACCGCGATTTAAAGCCTGCCAATATCATGCTTTGCACCAGCGACGGTGACCAAATAGTTAAGATTCTCGATTTTGGCATTTCCAAATTTGAAGGATCGGCCCACCATCAAAATTTGACGATTGCCGGAGACATTTTCGGTAGCCCGTCATATATGAGCCCTGAACAATGTGCCGGAGAGCCGACAGATACCAGAAGCGACATTTACTCATTGGGTTGCACTCTCTTTGAAGTCTTAACTGGTTTCGTACCGTTTGCAGGGCCAACTGCTTTTGATACAGCGCTGCTGCATCAAGAGCAACAAGCGCCGACTATGAGCTCGGTAAGCGGCCTCGATTTTGCCAAACCGATCGAGCATGTTGTGGGCAAATGTTTACAGAAAAATCCAGCAGAAAGATATCAGTCGTGCAAAGAACTGGCTCTAGACTTAATACGCATCAAAGAAGGAAAAGACCCACTGCAATATTCGGGTGCGATAACTACTGCTCCAAAAGCACCAAATCAAACTAAGGGTGAATTTAGCATCTGGCTACCGGCGGCATTTTTATTGGCGTTGCTTACGCTAACAATGACAGCCTCAGCACTTTTTCTTGATCTTATAAAACCACATCACAATAAAACAGCTCCAGAAGTTAAAGGCCTGCAATCAACCTATACGAATATACCAATTTTTGGCGACGCAGCCGTAATACAAAGACCCATCGGCTCACAAAATCAGCTAGACAAATATTCAAGTGTCGGAATCATCGGCAATCAGACATATCGCTGTTTCTATTTTCCTAAAGATACAGTGATTGGAATCATTGGCCAGCGACTATTTCCAAACACCAGACAAGAAGCGCGCGGATTTATTCGCTACAAATATAATGAACTGCTGGAATTTACGCCTAGTGCTATTGCTGCAGAATTTCCCAATTATTTTAAACGCTTTCAAGCAGGTGATATCTACACAGTCCGCCTTGTGAGTTCTCAGTCTAACGACAAAATGCTGGCCGCTGTCACTCAAATTCCGAGGGTTAGTTCCCTCAATCTTGTATCTGATGATGGCTTAACTGAAGGGTCGATTGATTCTTTGAATAAATTTCAAAACTTGACAGATTTTGACGCCTTTGCCATTTCCTTAGAAGGCGACATTCTTGCTAAAGCGACTTGCTGGCGGCGTTTAAAACGCTTTCACTGGACTGGGGCAGTGGCACCGTCGGCGATGCTGGCAAAGCTGCGTCAATGCAGGGAACTAAAAAACCTGGGTTTGAAGAATTCAAATTTGACCCAGAGCGATTTTAAAGCAATATCCAAACTTTCTGGTCTCACAATGTTGCAAATTTCAGGCAATAAAATTAGCCCTGCCGATCTGGCACTGCTAGCACGGTTGCCGCATTTACAGTATCTATATGCTAATAAATGTGGCCTTGATAAAAACAATCCGGTCTTGAAAAAATTCAAAAAGTTGAAAGAGTTGCAAATTTCAAAAGATGAGAAGAGACAGGATTTCATTGAACCCTGAAAAGATTTCAAATCTATTCTAAGTTTTAAATCTATTCTAAGTTTTAAAACTGTTCGAGATCTGACAACTGTTTTTTATATTTGTCGGCATGTTGCATTGCTCTTGCCTCCAGATGGGCAAAACCCTGATGCTTTGCCATTTCTGCTCGCATTTGCCAGGTCTTAATCATAGCTTGCAGCTGTTGTTTGTAGCCTGCAAGGTCGTAATTCCTTTCAGGCCAGATGGCAAATTCGGCTTCTGCATAACTGAGCGATACACCGAGAGCCGGTAGAATTCCAACGGCACTGATGCTCTCAGGGTCTTTAAACAGTGCCAGCAACAAATGTTCAGGATGGCACAAAACACTTTTGAGCCGATTGCTCTCACTTTGCGCCAGTGCTAAATCATCGTGTGCCATCTGATCTAAAGGCAGTATCAAGTCTTTTGGCAGCGGCTCGCGGCGGCCGCACAACATTTCTACAATAGGCAAAGCAAAAGGTAAAGTCACACCCAGCGCTCGCAAAAAATTGCCGGCAATACTGTCGGTGCGGCACAATCCTAATAGCAAATGAGCCGATGAAACGCAGTGGTGACCCAGACCTCTTGCCTCTTCTTGTGCGAAGGCAATAGCTCGATTTAGCTCTGGAGAATAGGTAATATTCACTCAATTGCCCTTATAACAACAAGGAACTAAGCAGGCGAAGCTGCGTCAAAGTTAGCTTAGCAGTGAGGTGATTATGTCAGATCAAGAAATCGCAAGCGAACTTAAGGCCTTAGAAGCAGCACGCGTACGCGAGCCCAGCAGCAGCGTGGGCTGGATTACAAAAGTATTAATAGCCGCAGCTGTGTTTGCTATTGCCTTGATCATCAGTGATTTTGTGGCTGACAAAACGATAGATCCCACCACCGCAACCATTCCTAAGATGGAACGCGGTGCTGTGATTCAAAATTATCAACGAGTTAATTCACAGAAGGCCAATCTAGGCATCAATCCACAGGGTCAGCCGATTCAATATGTCAAAGCGCCGCGCATGGTAAACGAGATGCCGCCTACCATGCCACCATCACCACGCTAATTATTTAGTGTGGGTGCGGTCGATATTGCCAGTTTGATACGTGGCCGGATTGCCGCCTTTAGTGCTGTTAGCGTTGCCGATTTCCAGACCAGCTGGATTTCCGGTGGTTGTGCGAATAATATTGCCGGTTTGATACTTAACTGGATGGCCAGCTTTTGTGCGAACAATACTAGTTGTTCGATATTTAGCTGGATTACCGGTAGTGGTGCGGTCGATATTACCGGTTTGATACTTAGCTGCATTGCCGGGCTGGGTGCGATCGATATTGCCAGTTTGATAATTGGCCGTGGTTTTCGCGACACGATTAGGAGCCGCCTTTTTTCTGCTTGGGCTACCGTAAGTGGCAGAGCGAATATCTGATTCAATTTGACGGTAATTCTTGGCATCACCGGCTGCAACGCTGCCACAAAGTGCGCAGGTCGCCAGGGCCACAGTAAATGCTCGTTTCAATCCTGACATGGCAATCTCCTCACTAGTGCTTAGCGCGACGGCACAATGCGGCGAAAGTTCCATCTTTGTTTTATTCAAGCAGAATATTGACATTTTCAGTTGGTCGACCAAGCACCGCTCGTTTACCCTTTTCTACTGTTGGCCTTTGCATCAAATCTGGATGCTTCAGAAGCGTGCTCATTTCTCTGCATTTGGAACAAGTAGGTTTTTCGTAAACGGTAATCGAGTCTTTAATTGAGTCATTCATAATCAGCGCTCTACTAGTGTGCGAATTATTGCTATTATCTACCGTTGACTACACAAGGCGAAAAGAGTGCGACTGCTGATTATAGGTGGAACAGTATTTCTCGGTAGGCATCTCGTAGCCGCCGCTCTTGCTGCTGGTCATCAAGTCACCACTTTGAACCGTGGCCGTGAGAATGTAGCAAGTCAGCAATCGGTAGAAAAACTAATTGCCGATCGTGAAGCAAACCTGGATATTCTCGCAGGCAAAAATTTTGACGCAGTAGTCGACACCTGCGGCTACCAGCCAGAAGTGGTTGAAAAATCTGTGAAGGCGCTTAAAGACCAGGTGCAAAACTATGTATTCATCTCTTCAATTTCAGCGTACGGTGATTTCAGCCGCTTATCGCTTACCGAAGCCGATGCAGTCAAGTACACAAACAATGGTGAGGGCGATTACGGCAGCTTCAAGGCTGACTGTGAAAAAATAGTCAGTGACAATATCACTAGTAGTTTGATTATTAGACCCGGATTAATTGTCGGGCCCTTTGACCCCAGTGATCGCTTTACTTATTGGCCCTGGCGTATCGCTCAGGGCGGAGTTATATTGTGCCCCGGCAAACCTGAGCGAACAATTCAATTTATCGATGTGCGCGACCTGGCAACATGGATAATCAAACTGGTAGAAAGTAACACAAGTGGTTATTTCAACGCCACCGGTCCCAAAGCCCCTTTGACCATGGCCGCATTTTTACAACAGTGTCTGCAAACAATTAGTAGTGACTGTAAATTTGTGTGGCAGAGCGACGAACAACTTCTAGCACTAAAGGTAACACCATGGTCTGAATTGCCACTGTGGGTACCGCAGTCTTCTCAAGACTGGGTTGGTTTTATGCAGTTTGATTGCAGTAAAGCATTTGCTCACGGGCTTATGACCAGGCCACTAGCGGAGACAATCGCCGATGTATTAACATGGGACTTAGAACGTCTGCAGCCCGAAGAACGAAAAGCAGGGCTATCGTTACTAAAGGAAAAAGAATTACTCAATTCATCATCTCGGTTGTGAAGGCTCGGCCGTCACGATTTGCAGATTATTATTTAGAGCTTTTGCATGTTTAACTGCCTCTGGCGTAATTCTGCAACCGGTGACGTCTACAAATTTTAGTTTAGGCATGGTAGCCAATTGCAGTAGCATTGAATCGGTGGCATCTGAAGCCATGATGTTTAAATGAGCAAGGCTTTTGCAAGTCAAAAGCAGCTTGATGTCGGCATCTGACAAACTTTGCTCTGGAGCCTCGATATTGAGGAAGGTCAAGTTTTCACTACCCTCTACTGCGGCCAGCATGGCAGTCAAATCACTATTGTATGCAAAATTGATAGCATCTAAATCCTTCCAGTTATGATAGGCACTGATACCAGCAGCGGTGACTTCCGAATTAATTAAATTGAGTTGCTTCAAATTAAGCAAACTGTTGAGATAACCCATTAAATCATCACTGAAACGATTGTTGTCCGCCGAAAATACACGCAAGCTTGTGAGCTTTGCAACATACGGCATAATGCCGTTTATGCGTATTCTAGTTTCTACAGCTTGTTCGCCAACAATAAAAGCATGCAAATCAGTCGGGCGGAATGATCTGACCACCTCAGGATGGTGAATTAGATAATCGTTGGTGAAAAAGTGCACTTGAGCTGTAGTATCAAAATAAACTCTATTCTGAGCGAGCTTTCCATTAGATGACGTGTATGTGTAATTGATTTTTCCAATTGCTTGTTTGTCGGGAAAATTAAAGACTACCCTGGGACCTTCTCTGCTGGAAAAATAAATTGGCTCGGCTTCTTCAGCCGATTTAACTGCCGACTCAGGCTGTGCCTGAGACCACCAACTGAAAACCATTAAGGCACCCGAAGCCAGAAGCACTATCGCCACAGTAGCCAGTAGTAGTAGTTTCACCCATTGCCCTGCAGGCAAGGTGTTAGCCGCTAAAAGGGCTTTCTGCATCGTGACTGATCGTGGTTCCTTATTCAGGAAATAATCGCTATCCGCACCAGATTCAGATTTGATGCGACGCAAATCAATAGCCATTTCTTTAGCCGACTGATAGCGATCGTCAGGCCTTTTTTCAAGGCACTTGGCCACAACATACTCAATTGATGGCGGAAAATCTGGCTCGCAGACATCGCCCATAAGTGGTGGCAGATCTTGCTCGTGCATAACCACCATTTCGACTGAATTTCCCTCAAAGGGAATGCACGCTGTTAAAGTTTCAAACAGCGCACAGCCAACCGAATAAATGTCTGACCGCGCGTCGACAGAGTCGCCCATGCATTGTTCAGGGCTCATATAATATGGACTACCGAATACTTCTCCCGCCACGGTCAAATTTTGTTCGCTATTTCTCAACAGTTTAGAAATACCGAAATCAAGAATTTTCACAGTTGGCTCCTGGCCAGCGAATGAAACCATGATATTGGCCGGTTTTAGATCGCGATGAACAATATCATTGCGATGCGCATAAGCCAAACCATCTAGCACTTGTAGAAAAATGTCTATGGTTTCACTCAATTCCAGTGGGCCTTCATCCGCTAGAATTCTCTCCAGTGTACGGCCCGCCAATAAATCCATGGAATAGAAAGGCACAGCTTGATTATGAATACCAAGATCGTAAACTTTCACCAAAGTGGCGTGATGTAAGCTGGCCAGCATTTTAGCTTCAGCCTGGAAACGCTTCCAGGTCTGCTCGTTGATTAGCTGGGGAGATAAAACTTTAAGCGCAAATGGTCGTTGCAAAGCAAGCTGCTGAGCGGCATAGACTACGCCCATACCACCTCTGCCTATAACCGAGTTAATTTTGAAAGTTCCGCCAACGATATCACCAGCTTTAAATTCTGCTTGTTGCACCACTCCTGAAGGGGCAGTGTGCGAAGAATTTGTAAATTGCTTACGCTGTGCAGTGCGATAGGCAGTATCGCTGCGCTTATTCTTTTCTTGAACTTTGGGTCGGGCAGGAATGGTGCACTGGCAGCGCAAATTGTTAAAGAGAAAAGCGGTAAATGAACCGGCTCTGTTGTCTTTTGGAATAGCTTTACGGCAGCGTTTGCAAACTTCGGTTGAATCGGTAGAAACTGTCGGTTTGCGTCCACTATAGAAAGTTACTTTATTGCACTGGCAGTAGTTATGCTGAAACATGTAAGCCGTAAACGAACCGGCATGTTCAGCCAGAAATGACTTGCCGCAAGTTTTACAAACTGAACCGCTCATAAGCTTGCTTTACTCACATAGGTTTTCCATTGGCTATTTCACAAGCTTAAAGCGGCATTCGGTACAATCGCGACTGCTGCTGCCAACAAAAGCTTTGAACTCACCACTCTCAGATACAAGTTTCAAATCACTATTGTAAAACTGCAAGTCAGACTCGGAAAGTTTAAAGGTTACAGTCTTTGTTTCACCAGGCGCCAGGCTGATTTGCTGGAAGCCTTTCAATTCCTTAATCGGTCGAGTAATGCTTCCTTCTATATCGCGTAAGTAAAGCTGCACTGTTTCTATTGCCGGCCGCGCACCGCTATTGGTGACTGTGGTAGTAATTGCGATCGTGCCACCAGGCGAAAGTGTGTCTGTGCTCAGTGCAATATCGCCATATTTGAAGTTACCATAACTGAGGCCATATCCAAAAGGATAAAGAGGCGAATTAGGCACGTCGAGATATTGCGAGTGGAATTTTTCTTTTTCCACATAAGGGCGGCCAGTATTCTTAACAGCATAGTAAATCGGAATCTGACCGGCATTACGCGGGAAGCTCATGGCCAGTTTTCCACTTGGGCTTTCGCCAAAGAGTACGTCGGCAATGGCGGCACCAGCCATGGTGCCTCCATACCAGGTCTCAAGTATAGCGTCTATATTCTGGTCTTCCCAACTAAGGGTTAAGGGTCGTCCATTCATTAAGACCAGTATGATTGGCTTTCCCGTCTGCTTGAGGGCCTTTAAAACTTCTAGTTGATTATCGAGCAAACCGATATTGCTGCGACTGGCAGCTTCACCACTCATACAAAATGGTTCGCCCAGTGCCGCTACCACAACATCAGCTTGTTTAGCCGCCTCTATGGCCTCGGCAATTAGAGCCGCGGGTGATTTTGCATCTAGCAAAAGCTCTCCGCCATCGCGGTTCAATCGCTCAATTAAATCAGGTTCGTCAACTAGATTGCAGCCTTTGGCATAAATAAAATTGCCGCCTTTCGCGGCGCAACCTTGCCAGAGGCTCATGGCTTCCTTGCCCTGGCCGGCAGCACTCCAACTGCCAATCAAATTGCGCTGATCTTTAACCAGGGGTCCAATCAGGGCAATTTTCTGGCCACTACTCAAAGGCAAAATGTTACGGTCGTTTTTTAAAAGCACCATACTTTTAATGGCAGCGGCTTTACTCAATGAAAGCTTGGCGGCGTCCATCACTTCTTTTTGCCGGTCTTGACCCACGTAGCGATAAGGGTCGGCAAACAGACCAAGTTGATATTTTGCTTCCAGTACCCTGCGGCAGGCCGCGTCAACCTGTGAAAGGGGCACGCTTCTATCTTTTACCAGCGCCGCACCGTATTTGGTGAAAAGTTCGCCCACCATGTCCATGTCGACTCCAGCATTAAAAGCTAATTCAGCGGCTTTCTTGTCGTCACCCACACCATGGGCCACCATTTCACTAATGGCGGTGTAATCAGTGGCGACAAAACCCTTAAAATCCCACTGCTCGCGCAATAAATCGGTAATCAACCATTTGTTGCCTGTGGCGGGCACGCCGTCAATCTCATTAAATGAAGTCATAACTGAGGCCGCTCCGGCCTTGACCGCGGCCCTATATGGAGGCAAATATTCGTTGTACATGCGCAAGCGACTCATATCAACGGTGTTGTAATCGCGGCCGGCTTCGGCAGCTCCATAAAGAGCAAAGTGCTTGACGCAAGCGAGCATTCTATTAGTCTTGTAGAAGTAAGACGATGGCTCGCCCTGATACCCACGCACCATCGCCTCTGCCACACGGCTACCGAGGTAAGGGTCTTCGCCTGCCCCTTCACAAACTCTGCCCCAGCGCGGATCGCGGGTTATATCGACCATCGGCGAAAAAGTCCAGTTGAGGCCGTCGGCCGTGGCTTCAGCAGCAGCTGCAGCAGCAGTTTGCTCGATTAAATCTAAATTCCAACTACAGGCAAGGCCCAGTGGCACGGGAAATACTGTGCGGTGCCCGTGAATAACGTCATAACCAAAAATCAATGGAATTTTGAGCCGCGATTTGTCAACCACCATTTGCTGCAGCTTGCGCACAGACGCCGACCCGAAAATATTGAAAACACCACCCACCTGACCGCGCGAAATTTTTTCCTCTACTCCCTGAGAAAGAATCGGGCCGGTGACGTCGGACCCGACAGAGAGAAGATTAAGTTGGCCGATCTTTTCATCTAGGGTCATTCGCGCCATCAGTCTTGCGACAAAATCGCTCTTTTCGGAACTATTTGCCGACGTCAGATTTACCGACGCGCCGTACGACAAAGGGCGTTGAGAGGGC
>CASBPX010000180.1 GCA_949127735.1 Candidatus Obscuribacterales bacterium
CTATTATTGACGTTCATAATGCCGCCGATAATAGCCGCGGTTTCTTCTTCGCCTTTTACCTTAAAACGCAAAACGTCCACCGCCAGTGTGGTGACAATCGGTTCATGGCCGGGAAGAATGGTGAGTTCACCGTCATTAGCCACGGCGGTTACTTGCTCCACCATATCGTCGAATACGACTCTTTCTGGGGTAATGATTTTCAGATTGATTGTGTTTGCCATTTGCTTTCTCTAATTTTGTCTAGCTTTAGCGCTGTTACTTTTGTATTTTTGTACTTTTAGTGCTTTTGTTTTGAGCCGCTGTTTTTTTTGCAGCAGGCAAATTTGTTGTTCTGGATTTGGACTTATTTTTGTCTTTGGCAGTTTTTAAGCCGGGATTTCCGTTGTGCACAATTACTCTGTCTATGAGACCGTAAGCAAGCGCTTCGTCAGTAGATAGGTAGTGATCGCGTTCAATATCTTTAGCAATGCGCGCTTTATCTTGGCCGGAACATCGGTGCAAAAGCTCAATTTGAGCTTCGCGAAAACGCCTGCCTTGAGTAGCTTGAATTTCTAAATTTGTGATGTCGCCTTCAGCTTCCCAGAGAGTTTGGTGAAACATCAATGTAGAAAATTCGTAGGCAACGCGCTCACCGGTACCAGAGGCCAGAATTTCGCAAGCACCAGAAAGAGCGTGACCCAAGCAAATTGTATTAACCGGCGCTTCGATGGAATGCATGACGGCGATAATGCCATCAGCGTTGTAACCGTTGCCGCCAGCCGAATTGATGTACATATTGATTGGTTTTTTTGGATCACGCTCATTGAACCGCAGCAATTTTTTGATCGTCGGCAAAGTGATTTCGTTTTCAAGTCGTCCGAAAACAAAAATATTGCGCGATGTTGAAATCGGCACCGGAGTTTCGTCTGGTGTCTTTAATGGTTTGATTTCAGCTGCCGGTTCGAGTTGGTGCTTCTTCTTCATTAATTCATCGTCTTAGCTTGTTCTTTAGCTTCTTCGATGTTGCCGACCATGTAGAAAGCAGCCTCTGGCAAATCGTCAACTTCGCCTTCGAGAATTTGACGGAAGCCTTCAACAGTGTCTTTCAACTTGACGTAGCTGCCTTTACGGCCGGTGAAGTTTTCAGCAACTGTGAACGGTTGGCTCATGAATTTCTGAATTTTTCTAGCGCGGGTAACAGCTTGTTTGTCATCGGCTGAAAGTTCGTCCATACCAAGAATGGCGATGATATCTTGCAAGTCTTTGTAGCGTTGCAATGTTTGTTGCACACCACGGGCGATATCATAGTGTTCTTGTCCTACGACTTCAGGCTTTAGTGCTGTGGAAGTGGAAGCCAGTGGATCTACCGCAGGATAAATTCCTAATTCGGCGATTTGACGTGAAAGCACTGTGGTGGCATCTAAGTGAGCAAATGTGGTGGCAGGAGCAGGGTCGGTCAAGTCATCGGCCGGCACGTATACAGCCTGTACAGATGTAATCGAACCGTTTTTGGTTGACGTAATGCGCTCTTGCAGTTGGCCCATTTCTGATGCCAGAGTTGGCTGGTAGCCTACAGCTGATGGCATCCGGCCCAGTAGGGCTGATACTTCAGAGCCAGCTTGAGTGAAGCGGAACATGTTGTCTACGAAGAGCAACACGTCTTGCTTGGATACGTCACGGAAATATTCGGCCACTGTGAGAGCTGATAGAGCAACGCGCATTCTGGCTCCTGGTGGCTCGTTCATTTGACCGTACACCAGTGCTACCCGGTCGATAACGCCCGAGTCTTTCATTTCGTGCCAGAGGTCATTACCTTCACGAGTGCGTTCGCCTACGCCGCCAAACACTGAATAACCACCATGGTGCTGAGCGATGTTATTGATCAGTTCCATGATGATAACGGTTTTGCCTACTCCGGCTCCGCCGAACAAACCAATTTTTCCACCCTTTACATATGGGGCGAGCAAGTCTACAACTTTGATACCGGTTTCGAAGATTACGGTATCAGTTTGCAAATCAATCAAATCTGGGCACGGTCTGTGAATTTCCCAGTAATCATCGGCCTTGAGTTCAGGGCCTTCGTCAACCACTTCGCCCAGCACGTTGATAATGCGACCCAGTGTGCCTTTACCCACTGGAACTGAAATTGGTTTACCGGTATCGGTAACGACCATGCCTCTGGTCATACCATCGGTGGAGCTCATTGATACGCTTCTGACGCGGTTGTCACCCAGCAAAAGTTGCACTTCGCAAACAACTCTCATATTTTCGCCGGCTGGATTGACGCCCTCAATAACAATAGCGTTATAGATTTCAGGTAGATGTCCGCCAGGAAATTCTACGTCTACTACAGGTCCGATAACCTGAACGACTTTACCCTGGGTCTTCTCTAGAACTGTGCTCATTGGTTCTCCGATGTCTACTGGTGTTAGATTGCTTAACTAAATAGGCTCTATGCTATGCCTCTCAGCAAAGCAAATGATAGATGCTAGCGGGAAGTTTCCCCAACTCGTTTATGATAGTTTTCGTTCTATTTTATTGTTTCGGCACAAATGCTCATTACCTGGTGTTCATAGATAGGTCTTAAAAAGAGTTGGAAGATGCGGTTGCCAGGAGATTTTTGCAGGATTTAGCCCGCCTGGTGGGCTTTGTGCTCTTTGGAGCGCTGGGCTTTATGCTGGTTGAGCACTGGAATTTTCTCGATTCACTTTTCATGACTGTCATAACCTTGACTACAGTCGGTTATGGCGAAACTCACCCGCTTACTTCCGCAGGAAAGCTTTACACCATATTATTGATTTTGGTTGGCGCCGGTGTGGTGCTGTCGGTGCTGAGCGACATGGTGGACATTTTTCTCCGTTTTAATTTGGGAGCCAGACGCATGCGACAAAATATTGCCAAACTGAGCAATCACCAAATAGTTTGCGGTTACGGTCGCACCGGTCAAGAAGTAATTTCGCATTTCAATCACAATAAAATCGAATTTGTCTTAATTGAAATAGAGCCGGAGCGCGCCAAGCTGGCTTCCGAGGCCGGGCACCTGGTTCTACACGGCGACGCCAGCTCAGACGATGTGCTTTTGGCGGCACAGATAATGACGGCAAAAGGAATTGTCTGTGCTCTTGATGACGACACTGCCAATACATTTATTGCTCTGTCGGCTAAAGGACTTAACGAAAATATCAAAATAGTTTCACGAGCTGCTAACCCAGGCACAGAAGCCAAGATGCGCAGGGCCGGTGCCAGCATGGTGATCTCGCCTTATGTTATTTGCGGCAAGCGCATGGCTACTGCCGTCACCCATCCGCTGGTGACACAGTTTCTCGATGTTGTCATGTCTACTCCAGAATACGATTTGCGAATGGAGCAAGTGCGGCTTGGTCAAGCCTCTACTTTAGTGGGCCTGGCTTTGAAAGATGCAAACATTAAGCAGACTTCGGGGGCCATGATCCTGGCTGTTAATCAAAATGGTAAGCTGATATCCAATCCTTCACCTGACCTGATTTTCCGGGCCGGTGATGATTTAATTGCTCTGGGAACAGAGCAGCAGTTGAACAAATTGGTCGAGCTTTCCGATGTTCGGATTTAATTGAGGTAAGTACAGTGACAGAAGCCCCTAATTCGGAAGAACAAGAAATTGCTGTAATCACTCTCGAAAGTGAAGACGGCCATTCTTACGATTGCGAAATGCTCGATCGTTTCGTATTCGAAGAAAATGAATATGCTCTTCTTCTGAAAATTGCCGAAGAAGGCGCTGAAGAAGAGTTAGAAGAAGAAGATCAGACATTAGTAATCATGCGCTTCTTCCACCGCGGCAACGATTATGTTTTCCAGACAATAGATTCTGATGAAGAGTTTGAAAAAGTCAGAGCATTCGTTGAAGAAAAAGTTGAATCAGAACGCGCTGCTATGGAATCAGGTCAGTAAGAAAAATAAGTTCGAACTTATTTTTTCGGCACGTTCGTCCCGGGTATTGCTTAGAAAAAATACCTTTAAAGGTATTTTTTTCAAAAACTTATAGACGCCTTTGATGCCGACGCGCTTGAGGGCGTCTAGTTATTTTGATTCGAGCTCATGCCAATCATCAGCGGAGCTGCAGCCACTTTGCTGCCTCTATGCGCTTGCGGATGACAAATAATTTCTTTGGCGATGGCATCGACAATTACTTCTAGTGGTGCGCGGCTGTGAAATTTGCGTTCGCTCATTTGCGCTGCCGACCACATACCGTCGTCACCAAATCCGGTGGTATAGATAGTGATATAGCGAGCGCCCTTGTGCACGGTAAAAAGCACAGACTCTTTTTCAAAAGAAGCCCATGAATTCAAATGCAGAGCTTCTAGCAATTGCGATCCGGGCTCAAGCTGGCCTTCTGGAGTCTTGACTGTGAGTATCTCGCGATTCAGAGCTTTGAAAATTTCTCCTTTCCATAAATCGACTTGCAGATGATCGTAAATGTGCAAAGGTTCGCCTTCGACAAAAACGCCAGCTTCGGTCTCCGCCATTGTGGGCAGTAGCACTTTCTTGGTCGGGCCATAGAGGTAGATTTTGATCATATTCATGTGTCAATTACTCTTTATTTTGTTTACCCAGCGGCTTCATGGTAGGGAAAGCGATGACATCTCGTATGGAAGCTGAGTCTGTGAGCAGCATTACGAGACGGTCGATGCCAATGCCGATACCCATGGTAGGCGGCATGCCATATTCCATGGCCATAATGAAATCAAGATCAAGAGGCATAGCTTCGACGTCGCCGGCCGCTTTTTTGCGCCCTTGCTCTTCCAGACGTGTTCTTTGATCGTGAGGATCAGTCAACTCTGAATAACCATTGGCCAGTTCTCGACCAAAGACGAACATCTCAAAACGTTCCACCTCACCCTCGTGTTCGCGGTGAGCTTTAGTCAATGGCGAAATCTCCACCGGATAGTCAATGATGAAAGTAGGTTGAATCAAAGTATGTTCGACTTTATCTTCAAAAATAGCGTTGACGACACTGCCACGACTGTCTTGTTTATCGAGCTTGACACCAAGACCAAGAGCCGCTTGTTTAGCTTCTTCGAAGCTTTTGAGAGTGGCAACGTCGAGGCCTGTAATTTCTTTAATGGCGTCGTTCATGCGCAGCTTGCGAAACGGTTTAGCAAATGAAATGTCTTGCCCTTGATAGTGGAAATCAGCAGTGCCGAGAGTATTTTCAGCTACGGTGCGCAGCATTTTTTCGGTGAAAGTCATCAAATCGTTGTAGTCGCCATAAGCACAATACATTTCGAGCATGGTGAATTCAGGATTGTGCCTTGTACTCATGCCCTCATTGCGAAATATGCGGCCGATCTCATAGACTTTTTCCATTCCACCAATGATCAGTCTTTTTAAATGCAGCTCTGTAGCGATGCGCAAGTAAAGGTCAAGACCAAGAGTATTGTGGTGCGTGATAAAAGGCCGCGCGTCAGCACCACCAGCTTCGACTTGAAGAGTGGGAGTTTCTACTTCTAAATAATCGTGTTGATCGAGAAAATTGCGCATATGACGAATAATCAAAGAGCGTTTGCGTAAATTGTCACGCACGCTTTCGTTCATGATCATGTCAACGTAACGGTGCCGGTAGCGCGCTTCTACATCCTTGAATCCTTCCCAGCTATCAGGCAGAGGCAGGAGTGATTTAGAGAGAATCTGCCAGTCGGTTACTTTGACTGAAAGTTCACCTTGTTTGGTGCGGCGAATGGTGCCGGTGGCGCCCATATAATCACCTTTGTCAAGCAGCTTGAGCTGTGCTAATTTTTCTTCAGACAAATTTTGTTTGTGGCAAAAGAGTTGAATCTTTCCCGAGTCATCAAATAAATCAATAAACATCCAGCTGTTGCGGCTGTTCAAGATTCTGCCGCAAACCTGCACCACGTCTTCTGTTTCGACTTCGGCGGCCAGGTCTTTGTATTGTTCTTGCAACTGGGCGGCTTTGTGAGTGCGCACATATTTGTAGGGATAGGGATTGACGCCCTGCTCTTTGAAGGCGGCAAGTTTGCGCAGGCGGTCCGCTTTAAGTTTGCTGGCTTCAGCGCTTTCATGACCGTCATCGCCTGGAGTGGGGTTGGATACTGCCGACATCTTGATTTCGTCGCTCCCAATAGTGCCTTTGTTCACGAGCTTATTCCTAAATGATTTGAGTTATCTATTTTAGTTTTCTATTTTAGTATCAATGTGCGCGTGCGCCCCGGCCGTGGCTGCTAATACCCCAAATTTGTTACTGAAACTGGCATCATCAGCGAGCTTGGGCTGCGTGTTATAATTTGACTCTGCAAACGAGCAAATCAAGCGCCAGGCCGGATATTTTCTGTATATCCCCTGAGGCGAATTGATTTGATTTTGAATTCAGATGTAATTTTTAGTTGGGCGTGGCATTAAGAGGTAGTTCTCGGTGGTTGAAACAAATTCTCCAGGCGGTTCCGGTGGTACTGGCGGACAGCGAATCGTTTCGGTGGAACTGCGCGATGAGATGAAAAAGTCGTTTATCGACTATGCCATGTCAGTCATTGTCAGCCGAGCCATTCCTGATGTGAGAGATGGTTTGAAACCAGTTCACAGAAGAATTATTTATGGCATGTACGAGCTGGGTTTAGCACCAAGCGAGAAGTTCAAGAAATCAGCCCGGGTAGTGGGCGACGTCATGGGTAAATATCACCCGCACGGCGACTCATCAATTTACGAAGCGCTGGTGCGCATGGCGCAACCCTCTGCCAGCCGCTATGTGCTCATCAATGGTCACGGTAACTTCGGCGACCTCGATAATCCACCAGCTGCTATGCGTTATACCGAGTGTAGATTGCACGCCCTGGCAATGGACACGTTGGCCGATATCGAAGCCGAAACAATTGATACGCGGCCCAATTTCGACGAATCGTTAAAAGAGCCAACAGTTTTGCCGTCGCGAGTTCCGGTGCTTTTGCTCAACGGATCTTCTGGTATTGCCGTTGGCATGGCCACTAATATTCCTCCTCACAATTTAACCGAAGTCGTCAACGGCACCATCGCTAAAATTGATAATCCTGAACTTGATTCGCGCGCTTTGATGCAGTGGATCAAAGGACCAGACTTCCCTGGCGGCGGTAGCATCTTGGGCACCGACGGCATTGTGGAAGCTTTCACAACCGGTCGCGGTTCTATTCCTACGCGCGGTACTGCAACAATCGAACAACTGACTTCATCTGGTGGCCGTCAACCGAAAATGGGCATTGTGGTCACAGCACTTCCTTATATGGTTGGGCCTGAAGCATTCACAAAGCGCGTGGCTGAACTGGTGCGTGATGAAAAACTAACCGGTATCTCTGACGTTAACGATGAGACAGACCGTTCTGGTATGCGGGTTGTGATTGAACTCAAGCGTGATGCCAATGCCCAGGTGGTGTTGAACAACGTCTATAAATTCACTCAATTGCAAGGTTCATTCCCAGTCAATACCCTGGCTCTGGTTAAAAACAAACCAGTGACTTTGTGTTTGGCCGACATGATTTCAGAATTTATTGATCACCGTGTAGATGTGATCACAAGGCGCACGCGTTACTTCTTACGCAAAGCAGAAGATCGCGCGCACATCCTCGAAGGCTTGCTCAAAGCAATGAGCAATATTGATGAAGTCATTCGTCTTATTCGTGCCGCTGATTCAACTGATCAAGCTAAGCAACAGTTGATGACCAAGTTCGAACTGTCAGAAGCGCAAGCCTCATCAATTTTAGAGATGCAGTTGCGTCGCTTGACCGGATTAGAACGGGCCAAAGTTGAAAAAGAACATGCCGAGTTGTTAGAGAAAATTGCTGAATACAAGCGCATTCTCGCTGACCGCAAACTGGTCGATGAAATCATCAAAAAAGAATTGATTGAAATTCGCGACAATTACAAAGATGCTAGTGGTCAGAAAGATTCTCGGCGTACAGTGATCGAAGCCAGTGGCTCAGAAAGCGAGCTCTCGTCGAAAGACCTGACGCCTAACGAACCCATGGCAGTGTTCATCACCAAGCAAGATTACATCAAGCGCATTTCGCTCGACAGCTTCCGCAAACAACGCCGCAATACTCGTGGTGTATCTGGAGTGAAAACTAGAGACGAAGATGACCTGCAGCATTTCTTTGCCGCCAGTATGCATGACCGCTTGCTCGTCTTCACCAACCGCGGCCAGATTTATCCGCTTGAAGTAATGGACGTTCCAGAAGGTGGTCGTACGGCTCGTGGTCTTGCTCTCGTAAACCTTCTGCAAATTCGTCCGGACGAAACTGTGACAACAGTTATTCCTGTTTCCAGCTTTGATCCTGACAGCTATTTGATCATGCTGACTCACCAGGCTTACATCAAGAAAGTGCAGATGTCTGAATTTGCCAATATCAGAAAGAGCGGCATTATCGCTATCACTCTCAATGATGGTGATGAACTTGGCTGGGTAAGACCATCTCAAGGCAAGAGCGATATTATCATCGGCACCGGGGATGGTATGTGCATACGCTACAGCGAAGAAGAATTGCGGCCGCTTGGGCGCTCCGCCCGTGGTGTCAGAGCCATTACTCTGCGCGAAGGTGATCGTATAGTAGGATTCGACGCTCTGGAAACATTCGATGATACATACTTGCTCGTTGTCACCAATGATGGCTTCGGCAAACGCATAAGGCTGGAAGAATTCAGACAGCAGGGCCGCGGTGGCATCGGCCTGATAGGCACGAAATTCAAAAATGCCAGTTCACGTCTGGCCAGCTTGCGCGTAGTCCGACCAGGCGACGAAATGATCATTGCCACTGCCAATGGTGTAGTGGTGCGTCAGCAAGCCGACGCTATCAGCATTCAAGGACGCATGGCTACAGGTGTGAGAATGCAGCAAGTGGGCGAGGACGATGTGGTTGTGTCAGTTACTCCAATTCTGGAGTCGTCTCTTGAAGATGAAAAAGATCTTGAAGGTGGAGAAGCAACCACCTAGTCAGCTCAATACTCTGGTTTGTTAAAACAAAAAGTCGCAGTGTTATGCTGCGACTTTTCAATTTTCATAGTAAGTCAGCCAGAATTTTCTGGCTGATTAAGAAAGTTCGCTCAAGCACTGGTCAATAGACTGGCCTGTTTGTTTGCATTTCGAAAGGCACCAGTTGATGGACATCTGGCGAGCCAGAGCAAGGCTGTCTGCTGATGTGGCTTTGCCACTAAAGCATTTACCGAGCAGGCGCTCGAGTTCTTGCTGATAGTCTTTGAGAGTGGGCGGCAAGCTGAGAACAAAATTGCCGTTTTCTGCCACTGATAGAAGATGCTCAATGCCGTTTGAGGTCATTGGCCCTGAATAGGTCGGTTTGTAGCGCGTCTGTAATGTATTCATGATGTCACCTGGTCTTGACAATGGTTGCTGTAGCGAAACGCTATTTGGGTAATTCCTTGGCAGCGAACCTGAGAGATACCTAAACTATATGCCAGTTATCATAACGTTACGACATCTTTTTTTACAAGCCGTAAAACCCGCAATCTGTCAGCCTTTTTTTCGCTTACATGGGGGCTTCACGCAAAACTTGCTCATAATCAGGGGAAAAACCCTTAAGTCGTCGGGGATAGCCCGAGTTCGCTCTGATTTCTGTTACAAAACCTCGTAACAAAACATTACCTAATTTGATGCTTCCATAATCGACTGTGCTGGCTATTCTTCCTTGCTCAGCTTGGTTAACAACTCTTGACAACGGGCATAATTATGATTCAGACGTTCATGGAGCATTGATATGCGCAAAGACAAGCTCAATTTATCTCAGGAACACAAGGCGACCGCGGCGCAAACCACAAACGACGGTCTGGAGCTGGACTTGGAAATTTTGCAGGTAAGGCGAGTGGTGGCTGGCAATCCCAATACTCCGAGGCAAATTTTATTGCGATTGGCAGAGGATGCCAATGTATCCATACGCCGAGCTGTGGCTGAAAACCCGCGCACGCCCATAGATGTTCTGAAAAAGCTGGTCTTTGACCATGATTCGGAAGTAAGAATGGCCGTAGCAGAGAATAACAATAGTCCTGCCGAAATTCTTACCCTGCTCGCCAGTGACGAAAACGTTGATGTGCGTTACGGCGTTGCAGAAAGCCCTCACATGCCTGAAGCTATTCTTGTATCGTTGGCACACGATGAAAATCCATATGTCCGCTGCCGATCACTCAAAACCCTGCAAATGCTGGCTCCAGATCTGCAAGCTCGGCTGAAGCTCTTGCTAAGCCCGCCCATGGAGAAATTATCCGACAGTATTTAGTCTTACATATATAGATAGATAGAAAAAAGGCCGCATCCAGTGGACACGGCCTTTTCAAATTACTTTGCAAAATTGCAGAGATTTTTGCGCAAATTTCTCTGCGTTTTATCTTGAAGGCTCTTCTTCTCTTAAGACGTAGCCCTCGCCTCTGACTGTCTGTATCAAGCGCTTAGAAGTGGCGTCTTCAAGCTTAGAACGCAAATAACGGATATAGACTTCAATTACGTTTGATTCGCCGATAAAGTCATAGCCCCAGACTTTGTCGAAAATGAACTCACGGGAAAGTACTTGTTCTGGATACTGCATGAACAGTCGCAACAGATCGAACTCTTTAGCTCTCAAATCGAGCTGGCGTTCGCCTCTTTTGACTACTCGATTGAGTTGATCCATCCAGAGATCGGCATAAGTAAGAATGCCTTCCGCTGGTTTTCTCCGCATCACAGCTCTAATTCTGGCCAGTAGTTCTTCAGTAGCAAATGGCTTGGTCAGATAATCATCTGCACCGCTATCCAACCCGCTCACTCTATCTTGCACGCCGTCTTTGGCGGTGAGCATGATCACTGGAACTTTGGACATCGAGCGCAAACGCTTACAAACTTCAATCCCGTCGAGGCCAGGGAGCATAACGTCGAGAAGAACCAGTTCGGGCTGGTCTTTCTTGAAAAGATCAAGACCTTGATTGCCATCGTGAGCCACGGAAACTTGATAACCTTCATAGCCGAGCTCAAGTTCGATGAGACGCGCGATATTCACGTCGTCTTCAATGATCAGGATTTTCAAAGGACATACCTCGCATGCATTCGTCACGGTTAATATTAACCCTTGTTCAATATGTCATGGTCTAATGTTTTTGTCCAACTTTTTAGATTC
>CASBPX010000181.1 GCA_949127735.1 Candidatus Obscuribacterales bacterium
CCCTTCGTCCCTTCAGATGATGATGCAAACTCGCAACCTCGGCCACTTTTTACTTGCCTGCGGCGATAATGATCAAGCCAGGAAAATTTTGGCACCAGCATGGGCAATGGCCTTGGAAGGAAAAATATTCCCTATAGAGGAGAGGCGCAAAGTGCTAATTGATTACATAGCGGCCTTAAATGCGACCAATAATCACAGTGAGGCCACCCAACTGGCACCTCTGCTGCAGTCGATTACCGATCCTGATGAGGACTAGGGTTGCTAAGAGCCGAAGCTGTATGCCTGTCCTGGTTTTCTGGTCAAAGTTTGCATTTTATACTTGCGCTGCAAGCTGGATGAAAGAATAGGTCATTATGTTAGTAAGAGAGCTCGCTCGCCACGGCATATAGCGAGGCCATGGCACACAAGAAAGCGAGAGCGAATAGTGAACACTTTTAATCAAGTGGCCGACAACAAGGTAAATAGTCCTGAAAGGGTAGACACGATGCGAATATTGCTTGCGGAAGACGATGATTTTCTAGCGGGAGGTATTGCTCTAGCGTTACGAAATACAAGATTCTCTGTGGACCATGTGCGCTCCGGTAGCGACGCCGACCATGCTCTTAAATATACAGATTATGACTTGCTGATTTTAGATCTCGGTTTGCCTAAGATGGATGGCATGGAAGTGCTGGCTAATCTTCGCAATCGCGGACAAGCGTTGCCAGTGCTGGTGCTCACGGCCAGAGACAGACTGGAAGACAGAGTTTCCGGGCTTGATTCTGGTGCTAACGATTACCTAACCAAACCATTTGAGTTGCCCGAATTAATGGCACGAGTGAGAGCACTGATTCGCAAAGATCGCTGGGGCAACACCACAGACTTTGTCTATGGTCCGATTAAATTCAATACTTCATCTAGGCGTGTGCTTGTCAACGATAGCCCCATAGACCTGTCAGCCCGCGAGCTGGCCGTTCTAGAGCTTTTATTGCAACGTGCCGGCCGCGTCGTCAATAAAAACCAGATTGCAGATCACTTAACCAGCTGGGATACTGACCTGACTCACAACGCCATCGAAATTATCGTGCACCGCCTTCGCAAAAAGCTCGAATGCGATGGTTTTGGCATCCGTACCATGCGAGGCCTCGGTTATCTGATTGAAACGACCGCATAACACATCAATTAGAAGCCAGCTTTTAACCTGGTTACTAATGCCCTTATCTGCTCTCTGGCTGCTTTCTACAGCGTTTGCATATTTTACGTCGGTGGCTTTCGCCAACGATACATATGACCGCGAACTTCTCAACTCGGCCGACTCTGTGGCGGTGCGCACCAGCCATAAAGGCGGGCAGTATTTGATCGACTTGCCCTCTTATGTGCGCTCTATTTTGCGTCACGATAATACCGATAGTTTTTACTATCAAATTTTGTCACCAGACAGGCAACGCATTTCAGGCGACGAAAATATGCCTGATTTGCCCAAAAATCTCAGTCTTGGTGTACCCCAGTTTTCTGATGGCTTGATGGAAGGCACTAGAGTAAGAGTGGCTTCTATATTGGTACCTGTTCCAGAACCAGAAATTAAAGGCGAAACTTTTATTGTTCAAGTGGCTGAAACTTTAAAGGCACGGCAAAGATTTGCGCAAGAACTTCTGGTAAGCATGGTGGTGCCGGAAATATTTTTCATTCTCCTTGGTGCCATGGCAATCTGGTCAGGCATCGGCAGAGGTCTTGCCCCATTGAAAGATGTACAGGAAGCTCTGCTGCGCCGCTCACAACATGATTTGCACCCGCTGTCTGATGAAAGTGCACCCCTGGAGGTGCGCCCGCTTGTGTATTCTATTAATGAATTACTCGGCCGGTTGCGCAGTGACATCGAGGCTCAAAATCGTTTTGTCGCCAATGCTGCTCACCAGCTGCGCACACCTTTAGCAGGCCTTAAAACTTACATTGGCTTACTGCAAGGTTTTGCCAAAGCACCAGAAGTTGACCAGGCTGTAACGCAACTAGATCATGGTGTCAATCGCATGACTCATCTGGTCAATCGCTTGCTTGCTCTAGCCAAAGCTGAGCCAAATGCGGCGGCAATTTTGCCGAGGCAAATATTCGACTTCAATGATGTGGCAGCCGCGTCTACATCTGATCTCGTTAATGTGGCTATCAGCAAAGATATTGATTTAGCTTTTGAAGGCTCTCAGAGCCCGGCTATGGTAGAAGGCGACCCTGCAAGCTTGAGCGAGCTTGTGATGAATTTAGTCGATAACGCCTTGCGTTATACGCACCATGGTGGTCACGTGACTGTTCGAGTATTGGCTGGCGACCATGTTTTGCTAATGGTCGAAGACGATGGTCCGGGTATCGCCGAAGAGGATAGAGAGCACGTTTTTGAACGCTTCTATCGGGTGCTGGGCACAGGTGAGCAGGGAAGCGGCTTAGGACTGCCGATTGTGCGCGAAATCGCTCGCTCGCACCGTGCCAAAGTGGTGATTGATACTCCCAATAGTGGCATCGGTACTATTTTCACTGTGACCTTTAAACGCCATATTGGCTAAAGCGAGTCAAGATATTCTTTTTAGAAAAAATACCTTTAAAGGTATTTTTTTACGAATTCTAACTCAGCTCTGATTGCGGCGCGCTCTCATATTTTTTAGCACCAATGCACTTTCTTCCACAGCATCATAGTCAATCAGCACCAGACCTTTTTTGCCGCCGCCAAGATCGGTGTAGCCGAGCTGTGATGTATCTCTGTCGGTAAATGAGTATTTGCGATCTCTATCTAATCTGTGAGCGAAAAGCATCATGCTGGTTTCGCTAACTGGAGTTATGACTCGCTCTTGAATGAAGAAATTGGCTTTGCCGTAAGGGCCATCAGTCAATGTCGGCTTGCCGATTATTCTGGCATCGAATCTGTGCAACTTGCCTTCTACATCTGCAAATGTGCGGCTGCCCCATTGCGGATTCCAGGTATTTGGAGTGATTTTTAAAATTTGATTGTTGCTCAATTCAATGACGACGCTATCGGCACCACCATCGATTATTTTTCTGCCAGGAATTTTAAATCCTTTCAAAACATCGGCGTAAAGGCCCAGGTCATGAGTATCTTTGTGACGCAATAGATGACGAGCATCAGGATCGCGCAAGATGCTGCTCACCGATTTATCACCAAGTGCAACAGGGCTAACCTGATTGCCTAGTTTTTCAATACTGCTAGCGAATCGCAGGCGGGAGCCGGTTTGAGTTAGCCACAGGCTTTCTTGAGCGGAGGCAAGTATATGTTTTGCTTGCAGGACACCTGGTAGCAAGGCTGGATTGCAGCTGGCAATTAAATCGCAGGCCGCTGCTACTTTTGATTTATCACTGATTGGATTTGCTTTGCTGTTATGTTGAATCAGCATCTGTTGCTCTGGACCAAGCTCGCCGCTCGCTTTAACTTCGCGTACGCGAGTGACGGCAAATGCTTCTTTTGAGCGAGCCATGATTTCGGCAACCGGCAGGTTCTGGCCAACCATCTGATATTCGCGAGCGGTAGAGCCGGCAAAGTTGTTTCTGGCACCACTTAGTAGACTAGTTCTGTCTGCCCCTTCGGTCGAACGTACAGGCTCAATTTTTTCAGCGGTTTTATCGCTTATTCTGCCAATTTTGCCGGCGATGGCAGCGCCAACCATATTGCTTGTAGTGCTGGCGAAAACATGTTTAGCAAATTCTCCAGGCTGGAAAACACTTTCTTGGCCCTGGCGCAAAATCTCGTCAACGCTGCCTTTCGAAGCGCCGAAGATGCCACCTGTTAATGTGGTGGCCAGCATTCTGTTTTCACTAATGGCTCCACCGGTAGTTTTGTTTAGTTTGCCCAGGGCTCCGCGGGCGATCATGAAGCTGGCAACGTCACTGGTGAGAGCACTGACATTTGTGGCGGCTGCAAAAGTTTTTTCAGCACCAGCGGAGGCGCTATAGTTACCTTTGCCATCGAGATAATTGGTGCGAGTGAGAGCCGCTTCTGAAATGCGAGAGGTAATGCCAAGGCCCACACCAGTTGTGGCTATGCCCCATTTGCGAGAAGCGGCAAAATCAAAGGACGCTTTTAAGCCAACTGCTTTGGCTACGTCAAGGCCTATGTCAGTTGCGTTTTCGATGGTCGACTTGCTTTGACCGGGTTTATAAGCATCAAGAGCGGCGGTGCCTGCAGCTAACAAATAACCGGCTTTTCCAGGCATGAATAGACCGACTGATTTGACCAGGGCCGATCCGTACATATCGATTTGGCCGGCGATGTTAAGGGCGTTTTTGTCAGCAAGAATTACTTTGCTGGCCTGCAAGGCTAGCTCTGTGGCGCGTTGGTCGTTCCCAGCTTTGATTTCGCCTGCCAATTCGTCAGCCAGTTGCTTGGTTTTTTGGCCGGCTTTGGCGCTGCCATGCAAAAACTCGGTGGCGCCGGTTAGTGCCAGACCAATAATTCCGGTTTCGGCTGTTTGACGGGTGTGAAGCTGCGTTTCTTTACGCAGGCTCTCTAGAGCCTGAATGGTTTGTTCTGATGCAGTCGGGGGAAGCTGCTTGTCGATGCCAGACTCGGCTAAGGGCATGTAATTCTCTTATTTAGATCAACATGAGCAACTTAGTTTTATTCTCACGCGATCACAATAGGGAGACTCCCACAGCCATGGGAAAATTACGAAATCTCAGCCATGTGTAACATCAGCTCTACAGTGAACGATAACGTACTATACTGAACTGCTATTTATTAGTTGGAGGCTTTAATGAGCGGACTCAGGTTTAAGTTTAAATTCGGAATTAACTGGAAGTTTGTGTCCATAGCAGCGCTCACCGGCTGCAGCATATATGCCGTTTTTGGCGTTAATCCAGCTGCCGCCGCTGATGCAACTTCGGCCACCCTGGCTCCAGCTGCCGCTGATTCAACAGCTCCTGACCCGGTTAAGACTTGCGAAGCTTACCTATCCACTCTGCCCGTTCCGCCAAAGGAAAAAGGTCACCACCCGGTGCGCTTTTTAGCCAAAGCCCTCGGCTCTGAATTAGCCTATGATGGGCACGCTATGTTGGTTGATAGTGCTTTCGTTTTTTCAGCCAAAGACTTTGACCCTTACGACAAAAAAGCGCCTACAGACAAACCCTATACTTTGCTGGAAATGCAAATGGTCGATGGCAGTCAGGCTTCGCTGACAAAGTTTCCAGACAACAGTGGAAAAATTGTCGGTGGTTTTGCTGACGGCACAATCATTGCACCGTCTGGTCCGAACACCTTTATTGTGGCTTATCCCAACGGTGTGCGCGGCAAGCTTGTGAAAGTCTCCGGCAATGAGTTCGACATTTATCGCCCTGATAAAACTGTGACCCGATTCACAAAAAATGCTGGTGGCGATTATGAAATCAAAAATAGCAAGTTAGGCTACATGGGCACGGCGCGCACCGATACACTGGGCATGCAATTTGAAATGCACAGCAAAGACTTCTAAACTTCTTAACTTCCAAACAGCGGCAATTTAGGCCCGCTTTTTGGGTTTTGATTTCTTTAGTTTGTGCAGCAAAAGTTCTATTGCCATGCCGTTTTTGATGCTGCCGGTGCTGTAGCCCATGCTGTGCAAAGCTTCAAATATGCGGTCGGCATCGATATTGAGTTTACGCGCCAGTCTTTCAATGCGATGTTGATAAAACAAAGTATCCCGAGGAAGATTGCGAAAATTTTCCAGGTCTGAAATATTGCTTTTGTAGACAGTATTGCTGGCCGGATATATGGACGTGGTCAAGTTAACGTTGAACATCGCCTTGATGGGCATTGTCTGTGGCTTTGTTACTATTTCCCTGAAAAATGGCGGCGCAAGCTGTAGCGTTTTGGGCCTGCACTTGATGATAACTGAGACCGAGTGTTTTTACTTGAGCCGCTGGAACAAAAGCGGTGGCAGATCTATGAATCAATGGCAGGTCGAGCATGCCTCCATCAAAAATAATTCTGTCGACAGCATCGGCTGCACATCTAGCTTCTGCTAGAACATGTTTAAGATGCTGCTGAAATTTGTCAGTCAGACTTGAAACTATTTCTGCGTACGCCTCTTTTGTGATGCTGGTTATGAGATTGTAATTCCCCATGCCGATCAAATTCAAAATACCTGCATCTTCAAGAGCTAAATTAGTGATTCTTATATGGGCGGTTTCGGCCAGCTGATAAATCTTTCTTGGCTTGTTCTGCGGCGGCTCTCAATCTTTCCACCGTGGCAGCATCCAGTCTTAGTTTTAAATTATTGGCTTTGCTGCATTCGTCAATTAGATGCCTCACCAGCAACTGGTCAAAATCATCTCCCCCTACTTCTTCACCGCTGCAAGATTTTACTTCGATAATGCCATTGCTGAATTCGATTGCGCTAATGCCGAAGGCGCCACCACCCATAGTGACAACAAGATAGCGACCGTCATCTCGAGTCTCCTCACCAAAATAACAGAGCGCCGCAGCGGTAGGCTCGTTGATTAGCCTCAAAACTTCCAGGCCCTCTGCCTCCGCAATTTCTTTAACCAGTCTGCGTTGATTGCTGGTAAAAGACACAGGCACTGTTGTAAAGGCTTTACTGACAGGCTTGTTCAGTTGCTTGTTGCTTTTCAGCTTTACCCAGTACATCAGTGTGGCGTAAACTTGCTGGGCGGTGAAGTGTCCGTTGGCTTGATTGGCTATCCAGTCGGTGCCCAGTTTAGTTCGTACTTAGTGAATCAGGTCGTCTGAATTGGAGCTATCGGTATGCCCTACTGATAATTTGCCGTTACTCAACACCTTTACTGACGAAGAAATCACGCCAGTAGCGTCAACTAGCTTCTCTTCTTGCACGCAAACGCAGCGAATATTTCTTGTGCCCACATCAATGCCGACTACAACATGATCAGATTTGCCGGTGGCCACATAAAACTTTGGCAGCGCGCCTGAGCCGTCGCCACCGTTCGGTGCTCTCTATGTAGATTTGATTTGATTTGATTTGATTTGATTTGATTTTTAACGCTCGCAGATTAACGCCCGCAGCATATTTTTGACACGGGAAAATTCTAGCGGGCGAATTTTATTTCCACCCAGAACCTGCTGCCATGCCATTAGTGAGACAAAGGAGCCGGCGCAAATGTGAGCCATAGCCGCACTGTCTTCAATACGCAGTTCAGGATGATGGTCGAAATATTGAATGGCGAGATCCATGCCCCGAATAATTACTGTTTTGACGTAAATTGTGGCCAGCTCAGGGAAGCGCTCAGATTCACCTACCATCAAACGGAAAAGGCGATGATATTGCGGGTCATTCAACAATACCGAAAATTTACCGCTGATCAAATCGATAAATTGGTCTGGGCTGAGAGCCATGACGGGCTCAAGATCTTCATAATTTAAATCAACTTTTTTGATAGTCAATTCTTCAATAATCGCGATAAAGAGCTGTTCTTTGTCTTTGAAATGACTGTAAATTGTCGCTTTAATCACCCCTGCTTCTTGAGCTACTCGATTCATGCTGGTGGCTTTATAGCCATTTTCGAGAAACACCTTAATAGCAGCCTGCACAATCTGATCGCGTTTGTTGCGCGAATGCACTTTTTTCAAGTTTTCTATATTAGTGGTGACTGGAGGTTCAGCGGTCAACTACGATTCCTTGGTACTGTTCTGAGCGGCAATCTCACGATTACATTGATTATCTTAACTGTAATGTAGTTTACCATCCATACCGGTTGGTATGGTACCATTATATAGATAGTTCGGCAGGACCAGTTTATTAGGACGGGTAGCGAAAGAGAAATGACCATGCAGACTGCCGATTCACAACCAGATTCTCAAGTGTCGCCGCCTGGCGCATCAGCTCAGTCTGTACCTGCTCAGTCTGTACCTGCTCAGCCTGTACCGGCCCAGTCGCCCGCGGCGCCGGTGCCCAAACCGGCCAGGCATTTTCCGCTGAAGCCCCTGGTCTTTTTGCTTGTTGCAGGCCTTTTGGCCACCGCCGGCTTTTACGGTTATAAGCATTTTTATAAAGCGCCTGTAGACGATGGCAGCATCAAGGTTAGCGGACGCATTGAGGGTTACGAAACCAATGTGGGCGCAAAAATTGGTGGGCGGGTCGATTTTGTCGGTTTTCGCGAAGGCGATCTGGTTAAATCGGGTGAGCTGTTAATTAAGCTCAGCGATGATGATGTGCAGGCTCAACTGCGAGGCGCTCAGGCTAAAAAGCAGAAAGCTGCCGCTTTGGCCGAACAAGCAAATTATCAAATCAGCGTGGTGGATAATCAAATTGAAGAGGCGAAATTGCGAGTGACGCAGTCGTCTGAAGATATGCGTGCTCAAATTGATCAAGCCGACGCCAATGTTTCTGCTGCTGAGGCCAAACTAGGTGAGGCCGAAGCGCAATTGACGCAAGCGCAATCAGATCTGCAACTGGCACGAGTGCGAAAACAACGTTATGGTTTTCTCGCTTCTAAGGGTGCCGTTACCCTTGATGAAAACGATCAAGCCTCAACTAACGCCGCTACGGCTGAGGCGGTTGTAATCGCTAGAGTTAGTTCAGTGGAGGCCGCGCGCAAGCAGCTGAAAGTCTCGAAAGGGGCTCTGGCTCAAGCTCAAAGCACCAGGCTTAACCCCAGTATGCGCAGAGCGCAAGTTGGTGCTCTTGAAAATCAACTAACACAAGCACGCTATCAAATTAAGTCTGCCAAGCAAGAAGAAAGTAGCGCTCAGGCTGATCAAGAGCAAATTTCGGCTAACATTGCCTATCTCAATATTAAAAGTCCAATTACCGGCGTGGTCACGGCTCGGGTTGTAGAACCAGGGGTGGTGGCAGTGCCCGGGCAGACCCTTATATCGCTTATAGATTTGAACACTGTTTATTTGCGTGGTTATGTACCGGAAGGCAAAATCGGCCGAGTGCGCATTGGTCAAAAGGCCAAAGTATTTCTAGATTCTTCACCAGACAAACCATTTGAAGGCAAGGTTATACAGATTGATCCAGAGGGATCCTTTACTCCTGAAAATATTTATTTCAAAGATGATCGCGTTAAGCAAGTGTTTGGTATCAAAATTGCCATCACTCAACCAGATCGATTTGCCAAGCCGGGCATGCCGGCCGACGCCGAGATTCTTACAGACGCGCCTTAATTATGATGACTCTCACAAAAAGCAGCGTTAGTGCCACAGACCCGGTAGTCAAAGTTCAGGGTCTGAAAAAATCTTATGGTGCCCTTGAAGCAGTCAAAGGTCTCGATTTCGAAATTTTTGAGGGTGAAATTTTTGGTTTGATTGGCCCTGATGGTGCCGGTAAAACCACTACCTTTCACGTGCTCAGCGGTGTCATGGAGCAATCGGGTGGCTCAGCGCTGGTGCACGGTGTCAAGCCCCGCGATGTACGCCTTGAAATCGGATATCTAACGCAGCAATTTTCTCTTTATTTAGATTTGAGCATTGCCGAAAATTTGCGCTATGTGGCCGGCCTTAGAGAAGTCGATAAAGATGTATTTGCCGAGCGCAGCGCTAAATATCTGAAACTTATGAATATTGAGCGGTTCTCTGACCGCCTGGCTGGTCAGCTTTCTGGTGGTATGAAACAAAAACTGGCCCTTTGTTGTGCACTGATTGCCCGGCCGAAATTGTTGCTTTTAGATGAGCCGACCACTGGTGTTGACCCGGTTTCCCGGCGTGAGTTCTGGGATTTGCTCGCGACAGTCACCACCGAAGGTGTCACAGTGGCTGTAGCCACCCCTTATCTAGACGAAGCAGAGCGTTGTAATCGCCTCATTCTTATGCACGAAGGTGTTGTGGAAGAGATGGGCAGCCCGGCTGAACTGAAAAACAATCTTGGCCTTGCTCGCCTGGAAGTGCGCGCGTCGGCAATAGATGGTCTAGAAAGAAAATTGCACCTGATTGAGAAAAGTGATCCCGCTATTTTTGCTGACGTGCAAACCTTTGGCGATCGGCTTGATGTGTTGGTCAAAGATACGGGAATTGGGTCAGCGGCCGTGCAAAAAGCAGCGAGCGATGAGCATATAGATAATCTCAAGATAGCCGTGCAAGACCCTACTCTAGAGAATGTTTTCGTCACTAAACTAAGGGTCAAAACTAATGCTGGTGCTGCTTTAATTGACAGGCCCTTTCCTTTTGTCGACAGCGGTGGTGTGGCTAGATCTGCGGATAATTCCAGTGGAGTTAAGCAGTCGGCCATATTCGCCCAGGGGGTGAAAAAAGTTTATGGTTCTTTTCACGCTGTTAGAGACGTCAATTTGAACGTGGCCTATGGAGATATTTATGGTCTGCTTGGTGCTAATGGTGCCGGCAAAACTACAACCATCAAAATTTTGTGCGGCTTAATCAAACCCAGTGCCGGCCGCATGGAGCTGTGCGGGCAAAAGTCTAATCTGCGCTCGAATATTCTGCGCCAGAAGATAGGCTATATGAGCCAGAAATTTACTTTGTATGACGATCTTACTATTCGCGAAAATCTAGAATTTTATTGTGGTGTCTATTGTGTTCCTGACGCCCTCAAGCAAGAGCGCATTGCCTGGGTATTAAATAGTTCAGATCTGGCCGGACAAGAAAGTTTGCTCACCGCCAAATTGCCAGGCGG
>CASBPX010000182.1 GCA_949127735.1 Candidatus Obscuribacterales bacterium
ACCTGATATAGTCAAAATTGATAGAAAATATGTTTCTGGAATTTCCGAAGAACCAGCCAAAGCTCGGTTGCTTAAACGACTGGTCAAAGTCGTCAACTCACTTGGTGCTGAGCTAGTAGCGGAAGGCATTGAATGCCGTGAAGAGCTCGATCTTCTAGTTGAAATGGGTGTGCCTTTTGGTCAAGGTTGGCTGTGGGGCAAACCTGCTTAGCACTATTCAATATCAGTAAAGCTATCAGTTAGTTATCAGTAAAAAACGGTGCGGCAGCGGTGATATGGCTTGACTTCAGCCGGGTTAAGATCTTGCGCCAGCATCCAGAGCTTGGCATCAATTTCGGCAGCGGTAGTAAGAATATTGAGCTTGGCCAGCGAACGCTTGATGTATTCGATGGCAATAAGTGTGGCAGCGCGAATTTCAATTTCTTCTTCGCTACCTGGTGTTAGCTCAAGGCCTTGATCGATTTTTTCTGCCAGCATATGATCGTAATCAATGATGCCTTGGTGCCTTAAAAGTTGAGGCAATTTGTAATCAGCAAAGCCGGTTAGCTCATGCATACATGAAAATCCGCCATTGCCGGAGCGAACTAAAGCATGGTTGATATCGGCCACCAGTAACTGGGCTTTTTTCAAAAAAATCACCGGCTCTCCACCATACTCTGCCACATCGCGATAACCTGGCAATTGCTCTGAAATCGCTAGAGCTGCATTGAGCGCATTTTGATTTGGATCGATTAATACTTTTAGGTAGTTGCTGTCTTTACCAAGTCGAGCTGCCAGCACAGAAAGAAATGAATGTCGCTCGCTCATTAGTGACAGCGAATCAATATTTTTACTTTTGAAGCCCGCTAACATTGCCTTAAATTGCAACTCGGTAACTTCTGACAGATGCGCGAGATTGAGAAAGTTTGGCTCAGTGCTAAGACTAATTAAGAGTGCCCGCGCGCCATTATATGTGGTATCAGAAGTGGGACTGAAAATTCTCCATTTAGGGTCACCCCAATAGCAAAAACCAATGGTATGAAAAACTACTAAAAAGAGAATTCTCTGGTCCAAAGTCAGGCTGTCAAAATAAATTTTGGCTGGCTCTGGGGCACTGTTTAACCAGTGGTGCGGGGCGTTATCAAGCTCTGGTCGGCTTAGTGCCTGGCTGATATTGTCGAGAGCATCTTTATTCAGTCGCACATGTTTAGACTTAGCTGCGACTCGCGCTGCTGTGCTCAGAATTGGATGAGAGGCCACGTTATCAATAACTGCACTGACTGCCATGAGATACCTACATGTCTTGAAATCAGTATAGCTCCAGAATGTGCAATACTACATGTCAATTTATTAGCGATAAATTTTATTCTGCCCTCTGGTTTAGAGGGAACCTCTTGAACAGCTGTCAGTTCTAGTCGATTGGAGATGTGCATGGAAGAGAAGCAATTTACCAAGGAGCAGATAAAATTTATTCTGCGCGAAGCCAATAGCAGCCCTGATATAAACGAATTGTGCATTAAGCACGACATTAACGAAGCCACTCTATTTCAGTGGCTTGCTGAGTATGGTGCCACCGATGAGCCTGGCCGCAAATTTGATTTGCGTCAAATGATGCAAGAAATTTTCGTCCCAGGGTTCACGCGCAGAGAGATGCTTTTCGCTGGAGCCGCAGGCGCCGCCGGTTTCGCTTCCGCCAATCTTTTTGCTATGGTGGGCAAAGTAAAAATGCCAGATTTGGTTTCACCGAAGATTGACGTGGTGGACGCATCGCGATTCGACCAGTCAACAGAAGAGCTTGGCGACTATTTGTATCTGGCTCCTCAGAAGATGGGTGGAGGAACTCACGTCGTTGATTTTAAACACGGTACAACCCTGTCCTCCATACCTTATTGGACTGGCGGCGACACTTGCCCGATTTCTCACCATTTAGCGGCATACCCATCAGCTAATCCTCGCAAAGGATTTGAATTCGTCAACTCCACCCAGGGCGGAAAAAATGCGCTGCTTTACAATTTCGCATCTGAAGAAAAAATGGCCGAACACGGAATGCTCGGTCAATGGGGCCAGGGCAATCACATTTATCGGGTTGAGTTTGACGGCGCTCAAATGAACCGCAAAGAAGACGTTGCCGAAACCACCGGGATCGGCTTGGGCGTGCATATCACCATCTTTCCTGACGCTAATGGCTTTTCTGCTGCCGATGGTCAAAAAGATGTCGCCGCCTTTTTCAATCGTGTCTCGGGTGAGGCGAAAACTAGCGTCCTAAAAGCGTTCCGTGCCGATTGGATTGGCAAAGAATCAAGCAAAAATCTCAAAGACAACTGGCGCAAGGGCGGTACTTTACGCATTGTCGAATTAGAGAAGTCACCTGAAATTCGTAAGTATGATTACGAAGGCAGTAAAGGCAACAAGATCGATTGGGAAATGGTGCCTATGGCTGAAAATCTTGTTTCTGCAGGGCAAATATTTGGCGATAATCCAAAATCTCTCAGCGGATTAGATGCAGTGGTGCATCACCCGGGTAACAAGTATTCGGCTTTGATTATTCGCATGCTCTCTTGCGCGGTAATTGTCGATCGCGATACATGGGAACCAGTCGCATGTTTGAATAACCCTGAAGGGTCGGAAGGCAATTTGAAAGTAGCCAAAGTCCATGATAATCCGAACACCTGGGAAATCAATTTTGACGACGTAAAGTGTGTAGGCCATGAAGCGGGATTTTCGCCTGACGGAAAATTCTTCACCATGATGAATAATATTGAGCAGAACAATATGGCTGTCTTCGATACTTCTGATAGCGACCCGCGTAAGTGGACGAAAATCACTTTTGTTAAAGATCCAGATTGGGTAGGAAATTTTCCCAGCCCTTTCCACCTTTGTTTTTCAGTTGACGGCAGCAAAATGTTTGTGTCTGTCATGCATCAAAAGCCTGCTAAGAGCGGCTGTTGTGTAGTTGATACGAAGACATGGAAGATTATCAAGAAATTTAAGAATATAGGCCTCGACTGCCAGACCATGGCCGTTTCTTATGATGGCAAATTTGTCTTCCAGATCTTCAGTGGTTTTCAACGCGCAGAAAGTGGTGCGTTCGTCTTTACTCAAGATGACCTTCGTCCGCTGGGATATTTGCCCAATTATGGTGGGCACCATGACTGCGTGATTATCCCGACCAAAAAAGAACACTTAAGAAATAGTCGTTGCACCACCCTCTAATATGATCAGTATTTTCTGGCGCCTGGCTTGCCAAAATATATTGCGCAGGCCCACGCGCACATTGATGCTAATTTTGGCTGTGGCTTTAGTCAGCGGTGCTATTTTTGCCTCGTTTATCGTCGGCCGTGGCATGCAAACCAGCATGGAACGTAGTTTTGCGCAGATGGGTGCAGATCTGGTAGTAGTGCCGGCAGATGCTCTGGTCAATATCACCAGCGCATTGCTTACCGTGCAACCGACTGACTCGACTTTGAGTGCTGATTTGCTGCAGCAGATTGGCAGTCTGCATGGTGTTGAAAAAATTGCTGGTCAAACTATTTATCGCATACCAATGATGGTGCACATGCCTGAGCACAAAGCTAACTTAATTGCTTTTGATCCGGCTAGCGATTTTACTGTGTTGCCGTGGCTGCAAGCAAAATTACCTAGAGCAATGAAAGTTGGAGACTTGATTACCGGCGCTCGCCGTGATGAGGCCGTTGGCGAAGAGTTAGAACCATGTGCCACCACTGCCACAGTTTACGGCAAGCTGGCTAGAAGCGGAGTGGGACCACTTGACGATTCTTTGTTTGCCACTTATGATACCGCCGCATTTTTAGCACAAGGAAAAATCGCCGGCGCTTCAGCCATTCCAACGTTTGATCGCCAGCGTTGTTCGGCGATATTTGTGCGCTTGGCTTTTGGCACCACTCCAGAGCAAATGCGTTTTGCCATTTCGCAAATAGCAGGAGTGAAAGTAATTACTGGCGCTACGATTGTTACTTCGACAAGGCAGACCACAAGCGCTTTACTGAGCGCTATGCTTGTGTTTGCAGCTCTCATACTACTTGGCTCATTAATTGTGGTAGGTCTGCTTTTTTCTGCCATTATTGGCGAAAGGCGTCGCGAGATCGGCGTGCTTTCGGCAATTGGATCAAAGCAAGCTGATATTGTCAAAATGCTTTTAGCCGAGGCTTGTTTTACCACTGGTCTGGGCGGTTTGGCTGGTATCGTATTTGGTGCTATAATTTTGTTGATTTTTCAACGCTCTCTGGTCTATTACCTCGAAACTTTGCATATTGATTTTATCTGGCCTGCCCTGAGCGAAATGGCATATGGCGGCGCAGCCTGTGCAGTACTAGCGATGCTCGGCGGCCTGCTGGGCGCTCTCATTCCGGCATTGCGCGTCAGTGCTGAAGAGCCATATCGCATGATGCAGGACGGTGGATAGTGAGCGCTGTTTCTGTATCGCAACTGACAAAGAAATATTCCGGCAACGCTCAGATAGACGCTGTCATTGATGTCAGCTTTGAAGTTGAACCAGGCGAATTTCTGGCAATTGTGGGTCGCTCCGGTTCCGGCAAATCTACGTTACTGGCCATGACCGGTGGCATTTGCCGCCCCAGTGGCGGCGTTATTAAAATTGGCGCTACAGCCATTTGGCAACAAAATGCCCATCAGCTGGCTGGTTTTCGCAATGCCACAATTGGCTATGTTTTTCAATTTGCTGGTTTGCTCAGCGCTTTGCGTGCCGTAGACAATGTTGCTTTGCCGGCACTTGTTAGTGGTCTTCTCAAAGAAAAGGAAGCCTATGCCCGAGCCAGAGCACTGCTTGTGCGCGTTGGTTTGGCAGAGCGTATCGATTCGTATCCGGGCGAGCTGTCTGGTGGTGAACAAAGACGTGTAGCTATCGCTCGCGCTCTAATAAATTCTCCCAGTGTTTTACTGGCCGATGAGCCTACTGCAGATCTTGATGGTGAAACTGAAAGCGAAATTTTGCAACTTCTCGTTGAAATTCGTAGAGCTTTTAACCTTACTTTGATTGTGGTAACTCATAATCAAGAAATTGCGGCCCTCGCTGACCGGGTTTTAACCATGACCGCAGGGCGAGCTGAAGTACAAAGTTGCTCGCCTCAATCTGACTCTGGCGCAGAGAAACCGGCACAGTTACTAGATTTGGGCAACACGGTCAAAAGCATTTTCGCAATTTCGGCAGGTGAAGTTGCAAAAGAAAAAGTACAATTAGGACTTGGTGTCGACAAACTTGTCGGTCGTATGGTACTGCTTTTGATACCACTACTTTCTCTTCTCTATATTGCTAATTTGTGTCTGGCTAATTATCAGCAAAGCGTTGTTAATGCCAGGCTCGATCAACGGCAAGCCCTGGAAGACCTGGCCAACAGTGATTTAAATGCTGGCGTTCGCGACATCGAGATGACTGCAGGCGGTGGATATGTTTTGACTATTTTTCTTAGAAACACTAAGCCAGAAAAAGCTATGTTTTTAATGAAACCGGTGGTGCGTCTTTTTATTCAAGTGGGTAGCAGCTGGCAGGAAATCAATCTGAAGGCTCTCAATAACTCGCCAGCGGCAGTTTCGGCTCTGACTGGTGAGCGACTGCTCAAATTTGCACTAAAACCGGATGTGCCTGGCTATTCGCAACTCATTCCTTACTATTTGCATGCTCGAATAAGCAATGACATGCTGGTCAGCGAAAGCAGTCAACCGAAAGATGATCTGGTGGAACGCAACGATAGTTACTACGTCTACCTGAAGCCTCACGACGTTGATGACGCGACCATATCGAAGAAATTAAAATTTGCTGAAAAGCCGCCGGTTTTCATTGGCATGCCGCCGCACTAATTTACTGGCCTTATAATGATTACCCTGGTCAAATTTGTCAGGTTTGATTAGCATTTCAGCGTCGCCAGCTTTCGCTTCAGTTATTTACCCCCACTTCGAGTGCAGTACTTCGGCTACTTATTTGTTGAAAAGATAATATATGCTAATTTTGCTTTGTCATTGGGCAGTAATTTAATGGAACGGATTGCATTTGATTGGAGCTTTCGCAGAGGAGTGGAGTCTTTTGATATTGTGGTGATAACAACGCGGGCGGACAAATGGCTAAAACTATCCTTATAACTGGCGCATCAAGCGGCATTGGCGAAGCAACCGTGCGGCTCTTTTCGCGCAAAAAATGGAATGTGCTGGCCACCATGCGCTCGCCTGAAAAGGCCGGCGACCTGGCCACTTTGCCGGGCGTGTCGATTTTGCGCCTTGACGTCACCGATCTTGATTCGATTCGAGCGGCCATTGCCGAAGGGCTAACTCGACACCCGGTGATTGACGCCGTATGCAACAATGCCGGTTATGGCATGGTGGGCGCCTTTGAGGCCACGACTCCCGAAAGAGTACAGCGGCAGTTCGACACTAATGTATTCGGCTTAATGAACGTTACCCGAGAAATTTTGCCGCACATGCGCGAAAACCGCTCTGGCACAATCATTAATATGTCATCAGTAGGTGGTCGAATTACTTTTCCGCTTTACAGCGTTTATCACGCTACAAAATTTGCCGTCGAAGGCTTTTCTGAATCGCTGCAATATGAATTGCGTCAATTTAATATCAATGTGAAGCTAATCGAGCCGGGCCCGATTAAAACCCCGTTTTACGATCGCAGTCAAGATATGGTCACCAAAGAAGGGCTGTCCGCCTACGACACATTTGTGGGGCGTGCTTTGCCGCATATGCAAAAAGAAGGGCACAACGCCCCTGGCCCCACCGGCGTGGCTTATACGGTGTGGGAGGCGGCCACTGATAACTCTTCACGTATGCGCTATCCGATCAACGCTGAAGCTATGTTGTCGCTGAGAAAATTGTTGCCGGATCGTGCCGTATTCAAGCTGGTACGCACCATTCTATTGCGCTAGAGTGCTTTTGTTAAGTGGTATTGCCCATAGTGCTGAATGGCTTTTTTAGATAAAAGTTTGTAGATATTTTAGACGTGCAGCGCTGCTATAGTAGTCACAATTGATCAGGAGCAGGAGCAATCTGTGCGCGGGCGTAAAATTTCTTTTGCTCTATTGGGCGTCTTAGCCGTTCTTGCAAGCAGTTGTCTGCCGGTTGAAGCGGGCGCCACCGATTGGGAAAAGCTTTTAAATAAGGCACAGGAAGCTGCCCGTGGCAAAGAGTATGACGATGCCATTAAGCTTTACAACGAAGCTGCCGCTGAGTGCCAGAGCTCTAAGCTGGAAGACAAGTATTTAGCCAAGACTTATAACGATCTCGCTCTTGTGTATGAAGCTCAAGGCAAGCTCGCCGAAGCCGAAACGTACCTGGTTCGGGCCCTGACCATCAAAGAAAAATTAGTAGACAAGGAAGATGTCAGCTTTACTTCGAGTCTCGGCAATTTAGCTGCACTTTACCGCCGGGAAGGTAAATTTGATCAGGCTCAAGCACAGTATGAGCGAGCCATCGCTATCATCGAAAAGAAATCCGGCGAGAGCGATCCGCGTCTTGCCCCGTTTCTCACCGGCATAGCTTCGCTGTTTACAGATAAAGCTAAGTTTGTCGAGGCTGAAAGCGCGTTAAGGCGTGTTGTTAGCTTGATGAAACAGGCCAACAATAAAGATGGACAGACTGTGGCCCTGAACAATCTGGCAGTGACTTTGCGCAAGCAGGGCAAAACAGCAGAAGCTGAAGTAATTTACAAGCAGGTGGCCGAGCTAGCGAGCGAAAATAATGCAGACAATGAAAATGCTGCCCATAACAAATCGGCGGCATTGAATAATTTGGCCCGCACTTATCGCGAGAAGGGACAATTTGATAAGGCTGAGCCGCTATTAAAGCAGGCTGTGTCTGCATTGCTGAAAGACAAAAATGCCAGGCCCGCTGATGTAATTATTGCCCTGGATAATCTGGCCATGGTCAATAAAGAGACAGGGGATTATCTTGGAGCTGAAGAGCAATATCGCAAAGCGCTGGCGATTGCTAGAACCACAGGTGGTGCTAAACCAGTCGCTCTAGCTGAGCGCATGCAAAATCTTGCGCTGTCCCTAATGCCACAAGGAAAGTTTGAAGAGGCCGAAAAACTTTTCAAAGAGTCTCTGGTCTTGTATGAAAAAGCTCAGGGCGTGAATGGTCCAGATGTGGCTGTCGCGCTGACAAATTTAGAAGAACTCTATCGCGAACAAGAAAAGTTTGAGCTGGCCGAACCGCTTCTACTTCGTGCTCTCGATATTCGCAAGGCTACACTGGGAAAAGATAATTCAGCGGTGGCGACGACCACAACAGATCTCGCCATTCTCTACAAAGAGCAGGGCAAATCTGCCCAGGCGTTAACTTACTTCCAAGACGCTGTTCGCATTCGTGAAACAGCACCTGATTCAGCTGATTTAGCCACAGCGCTCAATAATTTGGCCCGCATCTATCGCGATCAGAAACGTTACGCTGAAGCCGAGCCGCTTTATAAAAAGGCACTGGCGATTCGCGAGAAAACTTTTGGTCCTGATGATGACAGCGTGGCAGCTGTATTGCGTAATTATGCAATTCTGTTGCGCGCTTCAAACAGGGCTGATGAAGCCAAATTACTCGATCTCAGGGCTCGTAAAATTGAGAATGCTAAAAGTGCGCCGTAGTTTTCTGCTGGGTCTTAACGCTGCGTGTTGTCTGTCAGTGCTGCCATTAACGGCTTATGCGGCATCGACTGATTACTGGCATACATTTTACGATCAGGGCCAAAAGCAACTTCTCTCTAAGTCGTACACAGCTGCTGAAGTATCTTTCAGGCAAGCGTTGCGAGAAGTGAAACGCTCTGCACGCACTGAAGATGAGCTGGTGCTCTGCACTGTCGCTCTGGCAGATTTATTGCAGCTGGAAAATTACAAAGAAGAATCTTGGTCGCTTTACAGAAAAGCCCTGAAGCTGCTGGAGCGACGGTATGGCAGAGAAAGTGCCAAACTACTGCCTGTGTTAATCACCATGGGTAGTGTCACTGAAGTCGAAGGAGAGTATAAGAAGGCTGAGGTGTTCTACGCCCGCGCGGTAACTATCGCTCAAGCTAAGGTAGGAGCGAGTAGTATGGAGCTGGCAACTGCTCTGCACAAGCTTGGTCACGCTCAATTTCACCAGGGTTTACATAAAGAAGCCGAAGATCACTATCGCAGTGCTCTTGCAATTTTAATGGGTCAGAATAATTTGCCATCTCGAGATGTAGCGCTGGAGCTTTTAAGCGATTATCTCGATTTGATGCACAAATATAGTGGGCCCTCTAAAATTCTTGCTTCTAAATTTGAACAAGAATTGCTGAAAGACGAAGTGCAATTATTGGGTCGTACTCGAGCCGTGCCTCAATCAGCCTGGCAGCAGGCTATGCAAGCTCGCGTTACAGCAAGTGGTGACGTTCAACCTGCTGGCTCATCGCCGGTTTTGGAGAGAATTTCACCTCCAGATACTTCTTTGCTAACAAGCAATTTTGAAACTTTTACCACAGCCGCTCAGCTCCTGGCCTCGCTGGGGCCGTCTGAAAAAGTAGAGACTTCATCGTCACCCTCGCCCTCGGCTGCACCTGGAGCGGGCATCGATTACTACGAGCGCATGGTCGCCATTGACACAAAAACTCTGGGGCCGACTCATCCCAGTGTGGCTCGTGATCTAAAAGGTCTGGCGGCCATTTATGTATCGCAGCACCGTTACGCTGAAGCCAGGCCCTTGCTCGAGCGCGCTGTTTCTATCTATCAATCGGTTTATTCCGCCGAAGATCTTTCCATCAAGCATTTAAAAATTCTCTTGCGTCTGATCGGCGATAGCGCTGATACTGCTGGTGGTGCATCGCCACTTGTTGCCGATGCGGCTAAAATTCCACTGCAAGCTCAAACTTTTGAAGTAGCACAGCGTCTCAACGAGCTTGCCTTCATGTCTTACTGTCAGGGCAAGCTTGCAGATGCCAGAGCTGCTTACGCTTGGGCACTGGCCAGCACCGATGATGCCACCGGCAGCAGAAGTGTTTTTGTTGCTGCTTGCCTGCAAGATTATTTGCAAGTGATGCGCAGCAGTGGAAAAGTTGAAGAAGCAAATAGAATGCAGGCTCTGGCTAAAAGTATTTTGGCCGATGCCTTGTCGGCGCAACTGCTGCAAACTTACAAGTAGCTGGCGACTGTCTTGTCAATTATTATCATTCCAGGGTCGGCCCCTTTGAATGTCTACATGTCCGTTTAACTTATACGGCACAGGTGAGCCGTTGTCAGGTGCGATGGTGAAGCCACCGTTTGCAAGGGGATCCAATTTGCTGGGGACCCAATCACCTGTCACTTCACGCACAGGGCCAGCCAGCTTGGCCAGGTCTCGGCGTTTAAGATCGTCTCTTTCGTCTAGCTCACGAGCCCGAGGAAAAAGCCCAGGACTTGCCCGTCGCACTTTCTTCGATTGATCGAGATCGTCACCTTTGTCGCTGTCATCGTTGTTATTCGAGTCTAATTGTGCAAAACCAAAAACTGATTGTGGTCTATCGTCGGAGAATAAGTCGGGCGGCAGCACTCTTACGCGGAAGTCTTTTTCGAAAAGCGGCGTGACATATCTATGGTCTAAAACCAGCGAGTCACCATCAGAAATAGCTTTCAAACGCGCCTGTCTTTTTAACTTATCTTTTTCTTCATTTATTTCGTCTGCCTCTTTTCTCTCTTGTCTTTCGAGGCGTCTTTTACTCAGCTCTTCGTACTCAAGTTCGTCGTCGCCAGGCTGGTCTGGTCGACCATATTGAGAGAAAAACGAATTGCGAAAAGCCTGGCCGTCAAATTCGCCAAACATTTTGCCTACAGCATCTTGATTCTGCGCCAGGGCCGGCGCTGAAAATCCAGCCCCTAACGCCGCAAATACGCCAGATAAGATTAATAAGACAAAGAGTTTTGACAAATAAGGCACCAGCTTGAGCATTATATAATTGCCAGGTTATCACTTCTTTCTGCGAATAAAACGTTCGCAGTTTACACAGCCTGTCAAGGGTTTTGGCTGCGGCTAAGTGTGCTCTTTCGCCAGCAATGCGAATTTTATTCGATGGAAGCTTTGATTAGAAATAGCCTGGTAATCGAGAAAATCACCTGCATTTCACTGGCATTTTTAGGCCTGTTGTTTTGTAGTAACGCAGCCTGGGCAGCCGGCCGCGAAACTGCCGTAATCGATTTTCAATTTCAACCAATTCGTCCAACATCGGCTGTCACCATTCGCGAAGCCGTTGATGTGGCGGTGCGGAATTATCCAAGCATTGCTTCAAAGAGATTCAAACTTAAAGCTTCTATGGCCAATGTCACTCTGGCCAAGACTCAGTATTTGCCCAACCTAAATATTGATATTCAAGAGTCGGCCATCACCGGCAATCGCGTAGCCAGCACCGTGATGAACAATGTATCTGGCTTTGACACAGTGCCAATTGACTCGGGTCCGGTGTCACAAAAATCGAGTTTGCGCCCACTGGTTAATAACCTTCAGGGTGTCAACTTAAACTGGCTGCTGATTGATTTTGGCTTGCGTCACGCCAACGATAATTTTGCTTATGCAGACGCTCGCACTGCTCGCGCCGACGTCAGCCTGACTCAGCTTGATGTCGCCTATGATGCTGCTGAAGCCTTTCTTGAAGCGGTGGCGGCCAAGCAAATAATTTACGCCACAGAAGCTGCTTTGTCTCACATGAAAGCCGCCAATGTGCGAGCCAAAACGCTTGTTGCCGAAGGTTTAAAACCGGGTGTGGAAGCCGCTGACTGGGATTACGAAGTAGCGAAGGCCAGAATTAATGTAATCAAATCTGAGAAGAATGCGCAACTGGCATTAGTCGGTCTGGCAGAAAAAATGGGCACTGCCACCACCGATATTGATATTGTTTCTAATCCGCTGGTGCGCAGCCCTTCTCAAATTCAAGCCATGCGGCCAATTGATCTTTCGTCGCACCCACTGGCTCTACTCAAGTCGGCTGAAATTCAAAGGTGGCAAGCCAAGAAAATAGTGCTTGATAAAGCCTACAGGCCACACTTGTGGTTTAACTCGTCGGTCTGGGGCAAAGGCAGCAGCGATGGTGTTAATCCGATTCGCCCCGTGGGCGGTGGCGCACTGCCGCAGGTATTTAATTATATGGTCGGCGCTTCTTTTAGTTTTCCTGTGATGGAATATTTCCCATTAAAAGCACAGAAGCGCATCGCCGTTAACAACGAAATGGCTGCCAGAGCCGATTTAGATCTGGCAATGCAAATTCTAGAGAAGAAAGATGCTAGAGCCCGCGTGATGCTCAGGCAAGCGCGCAAAGTTGCTGACGAAACTCCAGCACTTGTTGAAGCGGCTAAAGTGCGAGAACTGAAAGTTAGCAAACGATACAGCACAGGTCTAACTGATATGGTCAGCCTGGCACAAGCTGAAAAGGCGCTGGCTGAGGCGGAAGTTGAAGACGCCGTGGCACAGGTCGAAGTGTGGCGAGCGATTTTACTCTTATCGTACGCCCAGGGTGATTTGAAACCTTTCCTTGAAATTGTCGATATCGTCGAAGGCAAGTCGGGGAAAACCAGGTAATAGCATGTGGATTATTAGTTTTGCCCTGAGACGTCCAATTACTATTATCGCTGCGGTGATAAGCATTGTCTGCGTGGCGTTTCTGGCCGTCAGTTCAATGAAACGCGACATTTTCCCCGATTTAAAAATTCCTGCTATCTATGTCATTCAGGGATATGGCGGTATGTCGCCAGAGCAGATGGAAGGCTACATTACCTCCACTTATGAACTGTATTTTCTTTATGTGCCTGGTATCGAGCACATTGAGTCGAAGACTATTCAAAACGTCTCTGTGATCAAAGTCTTCTTTCAGCCTGATACAGACATGGCCAGCGCCATGGCCACCATCGTGGCCATGGCCAACCGTGCCACCAGTCTCATGCCGCACGGCACATATAACCCTTTTGTGCTCAGATTTGACGCTGGCAGTTTGCCTGTGGGGCAGCTGGTTTTGTCGTCTGATACCAAGGGCGTCAAAGAGCTGGAAGATTTAGCTTACACTCGCATCAGGCCACTGCTTGCCACCGTTCCTGGTGCCGAGGCGCCACCTCCCTTTGGCGGCAATATTCGCTCTATTGTAGTTAGCGTCGATGCCGATAAGCTGCGACGCTACAATATTTCAGGCGATGAAATTGTCGAAGCGCTGGCCACCGGCAACAAAGTCATGCCCTCTGGTAACGTGCGCACCGGTGACTATTTGCGCATTGCTCCAGTTAACACCGATTTGCCTGATATTCACCAGCTTGATTATTTGCCGATTCGCACCGGCCACGGCCCTCAAATTTTTATCAAAGACATAGGCAAAGTTGAAGATGCATCTGATATTTTAGCTGGCTACGCGCTTTATCAAGGCCGCCGCACAGTATACATTCCAGCAGTAAAAAGAGGCGATGCATCGACTGTTTCAGTAGTGGACGCACTGACTGCCTCTCTACCGCGTATGCAAGCCGTTTTACCCGCTGACGTCAAAATCAGCTATGAATTTGACCAGAGTAAATATGTGCGCGAAGCCATTACCGACGTCTTTCACGAGGGCGTGCTGGGTACAATTCTACCGGGTTTGATGATTTTGCTCTTTCTTCGCGACCTGCGCAGCACGGCTATTGTAGTCACCACTATTCCACTTTCTTTGATGTCTGCCATCGTCGGTCTGTGGCTCACTGGTCAGACCATCAATATTCAAACTCTTAGCGGACTGGCCCTATCTATCGGTATTCTGGTCGACGAGGCCACTGTTTGCATTGAAAATATGCACACCCACCTGGCCAATGGTGTGGAAAAAACGCGCGCCGTTTATCAGGCTTGTGTGGAGACAATGGTGCCTAGGCTGCTCGCCATGCTTTCAGTGGTGGCAGTGTTTATTCCATCGTTCTTTATGGTGGGCATCACTCGTGAATTGTTCATTCCCCTGTCTCTGGCTGTGGGTTTTGCCATGGTGGCTTCCACCACTCTTGCATCAACCCTGGTGCCGATTATGGCCATCTGGCTGCTCAAAGATGAGCATGAAGGAGTGGCAGATGGTGAAGGCGACGAAGAGTATGCTGAGCATGCTGAAAAAATCGGCCGCCGCAAAGAGAAAAAAGAGCATAAACCAGATCTTGTCGACAAAATGAAAGACCGGCTGGCTGACTTGTTGCACGTGCTGATGCCGTTGCGTTATCTTGTGGTCGGCGGTTATCTAGCGGCCAGCGTGACGCTTGTGCTGGTGCTCTACAGCACCATCGGCAAAGAGTTGTTTCCTGATTCTGGTAGCAGCCAGTTTCGCATGCGAATAACTGCACCTACAGGTATGCGGGTTGAGGCACTGGAACAGCGTGTACTTAAAACACTTGAGTTGATTAAAGCCGAAGCCGGCCCTGAAAATGTGGAAAAAAGCCTTGGCTATGCCGGTCAGCAGCCGCCGATGTTCCCCATCAGTTCGGCCTTTTTGTGGACCAGTGGTCCGCACCAGGCAGTGATGGATGTGCAATTAAAAGAAAGTGCGCACATTGATATGGCGCGCTTCAAGGACAATTTACGTAAACGTTTGGCTAAGGCTGTTCCTGACACCAAATATTCGTTTGAACCAGGCGACCTAGTTAGCCAGATTATGAACCTGGGATCTCCGACACCAATATGCGTGCAAGTGGCCGGGCACAATTTAATTGCCAATAAAATTTTTGCCGCTAAAGTTTTGCAGGAGATGGCTAAAGTAAAAGCCCTGCGCGATTTACAGTGGGGGCAGGCACTAGATTATCCATCGTGCGAAATTGATATCGATCGCGAGCTGGCCGGTCAGCTGGGCATTACTCCTGCTGAAATTGGTATGTCGCTGCAACCGGCATTTTTCTCAAGCAGATTCGTTAACTTGAGCCTGTGGCGCGACCCTCAAAGCGGTTTTTCTTATCAGGTGCAGGTACAGGTGCCGCAAGATCAAATTGGATCGAAAGAAGACATTGAAACTTTCCCCACCATGAGCAGCAGACGGAAGGACCAGATGGCCGTTAAAGACATGCTTGAAAATTCTGATATTGACAAAATTTATCCTGGTAATAAAACGCGCAGAGAGCAACATCCGCTCATTTCTGATGTGGCTAAAGTCAGCTATGGTGTCACCAATGGTGAGTTCGATCGCTACAACATGATGCGTATGGTCTCGCTTACAGCCAACGTCTCGGGCGGCGACCTGGGCAGCGTGGGCGAAGAAGTTAAGCGCGCTGTAGCCCGGGCCGGCAAACCACCTGCGGGTGTTTTTGTGGACGTCACCGGTCAAGTGCCTTTACTCAAAGACACTTTCAATCACCTGCTGGGTGGTCTGGTACTGGCAGTAGGAGTTATTGCCCTGATGTTGCTGGCCTATTTCCAGACAGCCCGCATTGTATTTGTAGTCATGTCTACTACTCCGGCAATTTTACTGGGAGTGCTGACCATGCTGCATTTGACCGGCACCACTTTGAATATTCAATCATTCATGGGTGCCATTATGTCTACTGGTGTTGGCATTGCTAATGCTATTTTGCTTGTGGTTTTTGCTGAAAAAACTCGCGAAGAAGAGGGCAAGAGTGCTGAAGAGTCTGCCGTGCATGCCGCACAAATGCGCATGCGGCCAATTCTGATGACGTCAATTGCCATGATTGCAGGCATGGTGCCTATGGCCATTTCTAGCGGGCAAAGCGCGTCTCTGGGTCGCGCTGTTATCGGGGGCTTGATGATGTCTACCACTTCTGTTTTAACGCTTTTGCCCCTGGTATTTTGCATTATTCAAGCCACCGCTCGCAGAGGCTCGCGCTCGCTCCATCCTGAAGATCACGGTCACTAACTAAGGAAGAATTTATGGCGTCGGCAAAGAAAATCGGATTGACGGTGGCGGTAGCGGCAGTTGTTGCTGCCGGCGGCTACTATGCCTATCAATATTTCCAGCCGGCAAAAGTAGAAGCGCCATCAGCCCCGGTATTGGTTTCGGTGCCGACAGTGTCGGTCACCTCCAAGACTCTATTTAGAGAAGATAAGCTACCTGGAGAAATTGACGCCTATCAAGACGTGCTCATCTATCCCAAAATTAGAGGATTTATCAAAACCATCAACGTTGACCGCGGCTCAGTGGTAAAAAAAGGCGAAGTCATGGCCACTATGTACGCGCCCGAATATTTGGCCTCGCGCAACGAAGCCCTGGCGCGAGTGGCCGCAGCTAAAGCTGCCGTTGCTTCAGAAGAATCAGATTTGCAAGACCTGCAGGCCGACTTGAAAAAACGTCAGGCCAATTTATTAGCGGATCAATCTACTTTTCAACGAGTTTATGCAGCATCGCTTGTACCAGGTGTGGTGGCTGACAATGACGTGGTGCAATGGTCGCAGTCAGTTGAAGCAGACAGGCAGGAAGTCAATACTTTTATCAAGCGCATCAATGCTAAAGCTCACGAAGTGACCATGCGCAAACAAGAGCTAGCCGCGCGCATTAAAGGTTTTGAGAATTATTCAGATTTCGCCTCATATCTGGAGATTACCGCCCCGTTCAACGGTTACGTCACCGAACGCAAAATGCACGTGGGCAGTTATGTCGGTCCTGATGGGAGCGGCGCTTATCCTCCCATTTGTCGTGTTAAACAAATGGATTTATTGAGAGTGATTGCGCCAGTGCCAGAAGTTGACACTGCTGGTGTGGTTGTCGGTTCGCAGGTGCCTTTTTCAGTTTCAGCTTTTCCCGGCCGCAAATTTATGGGCACAGTTGCTCGCATCAGCAACAATCTCGACAAAGATACCCGCACAATGCCTGTTGAACTAAACTATTTCAATCCTGATTTTGATGTTTTGCCTGGCATGTTTTGCAATATTTATTGGCCCACTAGGCGCAAACAAACATCGCTTTTTGTACCGCTTGAAGCGGTGGTATCAACTCCGCTCAATACTTTTGTTTGCAAGGTTAAGGGCGGCGTGGTGGAATGGGTGACAGTGCGCAAGGGTCAGACCATGGATGGCAATGTAGAAATTTTCGGTAATGTTCAAGCCGGAGATATGGTGGCACAAAAAGCCAGCGAAGAATTGCAAAACGAATCAAAAGTGATTGCTGAGCCTATAAGCTCGGTGCAGTCGCTCAACACCAAAGCGCCGGCTAGCATGTCGCAGTAGTTTTTCAGAAAAAATACCTTTAAAGGTATTTTTTTTCAATTGAACAATGCCGCATCACGGGCCGATGCTACTAGCCAATTGATTACTCCCGGCACAGCCAGGGCTACGATGACAACGAGTGGGCCGGTTAAAATCATTGCCCAACCCCAAATTCTTTTGCCTTTCATAAAGAGAAGCACGATACCCACTGGTACCAGCAAACAGGCAGGCACCCCGCATGCCAGTGCTAAAATCTCGATACCGTTAGCGATAATATTTAAAAGGGCTTCAAGATTGGCGAGATTGTTTACTCGCACTGTTCCTGGAGTATTTGGAGAATTATCACCGCTCGATTTTTCTGAATTGAAGTCTGGTTGTTCGCTAGCGACCGGTTGTGCTGTGACATCTTTGGGCTTTTCGATGGTGGTCTGGGTCTGGATCTGAGTCTGTTCGAGTGGTGCCGCGGTTTTGCCAGCATGTGGTTTTGCCCCAACTTCAGATTGCAGGCAAAAGAATGTCGATAAAACTAAGGCCAGGGCCAGTAAAGAGCGCAAAAGAACCTCCTACTTTGTTGTCAAAATTTGCTCTGCGCGCGCTTGAGCGGCGCTTGATTCGGTCTCGTCACCAAGGCTACGCAAAACTTGAGCGTAGTCTTTAAGGCAGGCCGCCAGTAGGGGATCATGGTCACCTAAAGCGCCTTCAGTGCTGGCAACTGCCCATTTGTAAAATGTACGGGCATCTTTCAATTTATCTTGCGAATAGTAGAGAAATGCCAGATCGTTCAGCACTCTGGCGGTCTCAATATTATTGGGCCCCAGGGCAGATTGGCTCTGGCTCAAGGCTGTGCGATATAGTTCTTCTGCTTCCGACCATTTGCCCTGATGCGACTTAACCGATGCCATTGTAGCCATGGTGCGAATCGTAAGAATGTTGCTCAGACCATAAGTATTTTTGTAGATGGTTAAAGCCCTGGTGAGCAGAGCATCGGCATCGTCATAACGCTTGTTGGCAATGTAAAAGAGAGCGAGTCCGCTCAAATCGTTTGCTACTGATGGGTGAGTATTTCCCAGCGATTGCACATCAGCAGCAATTTTTCGCTGATAAAATGCTTCACCTTTGCCATAGTGATTTTGATCAAAAATGGCTTCGCTCATAGTGTTATAGGCTGGCGACAAAGCTTGTGCCGTGTAGTTTTGATTGAGGCCACGCAGCAAAATCTGCGGTTCTTGATCGGTTCGATTGTTGTGGCCAGCATTCAATTTACTGGTGTTTTCACTCTGCCAGCTCGAAGTAGCGTTTTGATTTTTTTCGCTGTCACTAAGTGGACTTTTAATTTTGTCCTGGCCTACGTCATGGCGAAAATCGTTAAGTAAATCTTGATTTGATTGGTCGGCGCCTTTGATCAAATCTTTGTATTCGCCAATCAGCCCTGGCAGTTGATTGCTGGCTTCCAGGCTGGGCTCTTTCATCAAAATTGACATGGCGCGTTTATAGTGTTTTGCCGCAGGCTCGCGAAATCCGGCTTTGTAAGTTGAGCGGGCCAATCTATGCAAACTCGAGACAATCTCAGGGCTGTACGGTCCGTAGTTTTTTTCATTGAGCTGAAAGGCACGCTGATAATAAGGCATGGCAGCTGCCGGATCGCCTTCGGATTCTTGCACTGAGCCGATAGCAATAAGTGCTGGGGCAATACGGCTGCTATTTTTGCCATATTTTGCTTCCAGTACGGAGAGCATTCTTTGATAAATAGTTTGAGCTTCTGCCGTTTTATTGCGCAGAGCTAGCGTGTCGGCCAGGCGATTGAGACATTTAGCCAGGTCGTCAGCATTACGGTTTTGTTTTTGCACATCGGTCAGAGCCAGGCGAAAAAGTCTTTCGGCCTCCGGCAGATTCTGCTCGTTGAGAGCGGTTTGCCCGTTGGCGAAATTTGTTTGCCAGGATGCCGCACCGTTGTCAGCTGCAATGGCGCAAGGAATGAAATTGGGCATGAAAGTGCCGCCGGCACATTGGGCCATGAGAGCAAGTGACAACCAAATTTTGAGCCGACGACGCATTTGCTCCACCAAAAAACAGATTAGAGCATCATTATACAGTTGACTTGCTGCTTGCTATTACTTGTCGTCTTGATCCAGCACTGTGCATTCCACATAGGCTACGCCTCTTGAAATAGTGCCCAGATTTGTGGCGGCTTGCTTCGATAAATCCATTACCCGCTTGCAGTGGAAGGGGCCACGGTCGTTGACTTTGACAACGACGCTTTTGCCGGTTTTGGGATCTTCGACCATCACTTTGGTACTGAACGGCAAGCGCAGGTGAGCAGCGCTGAGCTTGTGCATGTTAAAAATCTCGCCCGAAGCGGTTTTTTTGCCGTGAAATTGCTCGCCATACCACGAAACATTGCCCTTAAATTCTTTCGGTACCCGAGCATGCGGCTGAGCGGCGATCAAGACACCACTCTTGGCATAAGCCGCATCAGAGCTCGTCAAACAAGTAAGGGCCACCCCACTCAAAAACAATTTATAAGACATGAAGGTCGCCTCTCTTGCTCGTGATGCCAACTTGTGGGTAACTACGACTATGCCCGCTCTTAATGCAATTTATCATCTACCACCGTACTTTTGCCAGGTGGACAGTTTGTGAACCATGCGGCATATAATTATTGCTTCCAATCGGGTGAGCGGCTATCGACATTATTCACTTCCTGCTTTTTCTTTTAGTTTCGGCTGTATGTGCCGGTTTAGCTTCACGCATGGTTCCTGGTATCGGGCGCAATGGTTTCTTTGCTGCGGCTCTAGTCGGAATCGTCGGCGCCTGGATCGGTGAAATGATTATCGGCCCGGTAGGCCCGAGTGTTGAAGGCGTGCCGCTTATTCCGGCAATCGTGGGCTCAGCCATTTTTATTTTTGCCATGTATTTGATTGCGCGTTTATTTCAAAAAAACAGTCGCAAGAGCTAGGCGAGTATGGCCAGACCACGCCGCAAAAGATCTGCTATAGATCCTTCACTGGCGGCTGCAAGTCAGTTGTTAACGCGCCATCTTGCGCATTTAAGTGGTGCTGCACGAACTATAAAATTGGTGGAGTTTATCGAAAAATCCGCCCAGATTTTGATATCTGGACCTGCAGGTAGTGATTCTAGCGAACAGCAACAAATGGTCGATTTTGGCCAGGCTTATGCCGTCCATCAGGTCGAAAGGCTGCACGCACTTGGTTATAACTTTGCTACTCGAGATGGTTTGCTCGCTTTCTTTCTTTGCCAGCTTTTTGAAAAAGTTCGCCATCAGCCTGACCAGGTAAGAGGTTTTAAAAAACGCAAAGACGCCGCGTATTACACACCCGCTGCTCTTTCTTATTATATGGTGCACAGCGTTTTTGCCGGACATTCCTTAGATTTTGTCCGATTACGGGTGCTGGATTTTTGTGCCGGCAGTGGTGCACTGCTGATTGCCGCTCTCGAATATTTAGCTCAACTAAAGTTAGCTCAAGCAGAGTTAGCTGAACAAGTGACGGTTTTTACTCGACTGCAACTTTTAGAAGCCCATATTTTTGCCATTGAAATTGACCCCCTCACATTGCGCACTTGCAAAGCCGCACTGGCTGTCGCGTGTAGAGTCGAGACGCAATTGCTGCCGCCAAGTAATTTTTTACAAGCTGATGGCCTGACTGTGGCACTCGAGCCCTGTCAATTTGTGTTGATGAATCCGCCCTGGAGCGAATCTGCTTACAAATTATTTGTGCAACGCGCCAGCGAAGTGCTCGCGGAAAGTGGTCATGCTGCTGTGCTAACCCCGGCCGGCCTATACTGTGATCAGGGTGCTGAGCCCCTGCGACGACTATTGCTAGAGCGTTATTGTTGGCAAAGCCTTGAAGGTTTTGTTAATGCCGATACAGTTTTTGCTGTTCATCCAGAATATGAATATGCTTTGTCGATTTTTTCTAAATGTGCACCTGCTGATTTTTTTAAGGCTCGCTTTGCCTTGAAAGCAGATGACCAATTAATTGGAAATAGTCAGTGGCTGCAGTACCCGAAATCTCAAATTGAGCGCCTGAGCCCTGATGTGTTGGCTATTTTACCTTGCCAAACTCAAAGGCAATTAGAACTTTTTGCTGCCGGCGCAAGCAGAAATGCGCGCTTACATCAGCTGCATGCAGACGGTTTGCCTCAAATGCAACGGGGTAAACATATGCAGCCTCAAGTTGAAATTGAACCATCTAAGTGGAGTTTTCGCTTCGCCCGCGACTTTGATATGACCATTGACCGTGAGCGCTTTATCACAGTTGAAAGTGCTCTGGCTGCTGGCTTCTGCCCTGATGGTAGTGGTCGTTATCTAAAAGGATTCGGAGACGACCAAGAAATTTTGCTGCCATTAATTGAAGGTCGGATGTTGGGTCAATATACAGTGACCGCTAAATACTGGATCTCCGGAAGCGGACGTCACTCTTTGTGGCGCGACGCTGACAAAGGAAAAGAAAGAGCTGTAATTGGTGCTCGGTATCTTGTCAGAGCTGAAGAATTTGATTGCCCTCGATCGCGCATAGGCTTTGTATCGGTGACAAGTGCCAGCAATAGTCGTTCGATGATTGCTGCCGTGTTGCCTGCCTATCCTGCGGGCAATTCTGCACCGACCATGGTATTTACTGGAGAAAAACCAGAATATTATGCGCTGATTCTCACCGCAATTTTAAATTCTCTTTGTTTCGATTATTTTCTGCGCACCAGACTTAGTGGCAACAATCTCAATTATTTTTTGCTTGATCAATGCTTTGTGCCTGATGCACTGGTGCGCAGTCGATTTGAAGGAATACCACAAGAAGCCAGGCAGTCTCTGGATCTGTTGTATGAAATTGCATCGCAAGTCTCAGGCCGCGATGATGCTTCTAGCAGGCAGAAACGCCCCTTGCTTGAGGCGGTGATAGCAAGACTATATGGTCTAAGTGCCGCTGATTTTGCTGAAATGATGCAGGGCTGCCTGACTGAAGGTGAGCCTGTACATGCCCGTGGTTTCCATCGTGTAGACAAAGAGTTGCCTTTGAAAGAGCGCCTGCCTTATCTTGCCTATCAGGCTTTGATAGCGATGGAGTCGACAGTGGCATGAAGTCCAGAATGAGTTTCGTGATAAAAAGCTTCCTCAATCTGCCAATCTGGGTGCGTTATGCACTAAAAGCTTAAATGAGTGGATTACCAGCGTCATTGAGTCCGCTGCATCGGTTTGACTTTAACTCTACAAAACCAGATTAGTTTATTGAGTTCCTGAAGGCACCATTTCACTACGCCTGGACAATTTACTATCTTGAGGCGATTGAAAGCGGCCGTAAGCAGCCAGCACCGATTCCAGCATAGGCAACATTCGTGTAACTTGACGCGTACGAATTAAAAGATCCCATACAGGCTCGAATTTTTTCCAACCGCCGGCATAAGAAAGGTGCCGCAGTTGTGCATGCATATCGCTTTTCTTGGTGGCACTTTTAAAAAGATTACTCCAGCTGTAAAACTCTCTATAGGCGTGCCAGTAGCCGCGCTCTAAACTCTCAGCTGAAAGTTTGGCCGGCTTGTAAACAACGTGCCTGGTATCGTAGAGATCCCACTGCTGATGCAACATTCTATTTTCTGCCACCATTCGCTTATACAGTTCGGTGCTGGGATATGGTGTCATGATGTGAAAGGTAGCAGTTTCGACACTATTAGCCACTGCCCAGTCGACGGTGCGATCGAAGACAGTTTCATCGTCGTTATCCATGCCAAATACAAAGCTGCCGTTCACCATCACGCCACAATCATGCACTCGTTTTATGGCTGCACCATAATCACGATTCAGATTCTGGTATTTATCATGATCGCTTAAATTAGTAGAATCTAGAGTTTCGAAACCGACAAACACACTGCGCAAACCTGCTCTGGCTGCTTTCTCAAGCAAGTCGGGTTTGAGAATGGCCTGCACGGTAGAAGCAGCTTGAAACACTTTTCCCATGCCAATCATGCCGTCAAAAAGTGCATTCGCGAATCGTTCGTTGCCAAGCAAATGGTCGTCTAAAAAATAGATGTGTCTACCAGGCAAGCGATCGATTTCGGCCAGAGCTTCATCAACTAGTTGAGTATAAAAAGAGCGGCCACCACTGTAGAAGGCCTCTTTGTAGCAAAAGTCACAAGTATGAGGGCAACCCCTTGATACCACAATTGAATTGGGACACAAGTAGCGCTCTCTTTTAATCAAGTCTCGGCGAATTGGCGGTTTTCCATCTAAAGTGCGCACTGATGCCACGTATCGTTTCTCGGGGCACCTTGCGCGAAAGTCGGTAAGAAACCGAGTCCATGCGTCGCCGGCCGGTCCGAGAATAATGGTGTCAGCATGCTGCGCCGCTTCATCTGGTAGAGAAGTAACGTGCAAACCGCCCATCACTACATAACAGCCTTTGTTTCTGTAGTGATCGGCAATTTGATAAGAGCGATAAGCGGAAGTAATGTAGGCCTGGATCACTACTAGATCTGGCTCATCATCTAAAGTTAGCTCTTCGACATGCTCGTCGACGATGGAGATTTCGTCATCGTTGTTTAAATAAGCAGCCAGGGTCGCTAAACCCAGAGGAGGGAAAAGAGAATATTTGATTGGCCGAAAAAAGGGACTTTTAGCCTCAGTCAGAGCCGACAGAATCATTTTTACTTTCATAATTTGCCCTGTTTGAACTACTAAGGCTTTCACGTATGCGGTAATTTGAATTTTTTTAGCTGCAGCACTTCGGGCGCAAAGTTCATAGTCTCAAGCACTCGGCGCATACGTCTGCGCACAAGTGTTAGCGGATGTATCTCCACAACACTGTCAAAGCGCTCATCATCAGAGGCCAGAACATGGAGCGGCTGAGCTTTGATATATGCGTGAACATCTTCCTGGCACGTGAATTTGTTACTTATTTCTTCTGGTATTTGCTTAATTTCTCGCTCAAGTTCAGGATGCTTGGTGAAGACCACCGCTTCACGGACACCGGTCCAGCCCTGCTCAATTGACTCGATATTCATCTGCCATATGCAGTCCTCAAATGGAATCCAGATAATGCCGATAAAATGCATCGCCATGCCCTTATCGATGGCACGATATTTAAATATGCCGTGCAAAGTGTCGACACTGGATATTGTTGTTTTGTCGAGACAGAGCATGACACCACCGTATGAAGTACATTGATTGCCGTAAAAAAGACGCGCGGCGTCCATATCGTCCAGGTCAAAGGGCCAGTCTGCTCTTCCCTCATACTGTATTAATTGAACTACTCCAGACGGGTTTTGCCAGAATATCTTAGAAGGCTCATCCACCAATACTTGGAAGTCGCCATTGTCAAACTTGACCCAGCTGATGGGCAGTGATTGCTTGCCTTTGTCGAATAGTTTGCCGAAAATATTCACTGGATTCTTCGCCTAATCGTCGTCTTCGCTCAGGAACTCTTCCCGAGATACTTACCCACCCTGTCTTCCTTGTTAAACTTCTCACTAGCTAAACTTCTCACTAGCTAAACTTCGTCTATCCCAATACAATTCAGTTTGACTGTGCTTGAGACAATTCTACCTTTGAACGACGACTTCGATTTAAAATTGTGCGGCAGCAAGCATTACGGACCAGTGCTCTGTGTTGAGGGCAACGTCCAGGTGATGCGATGTTCGTTCTGCGAACAAATTTTTAGAATAGTAATCGCAGAACCGTTTGAAATAGAAGATAAGCGTCGGTCGTCGAGAACGTGTATCTCTGCATGCGACTGGACCGTCTCGGGTAACATGGTGAAGTGCAGCGCTTGTAGCTACTCGGGCCCGCGTCCAGATATTGATAGCTGATACTGAGATATTGGTACCAACCGCCAGACCGCGGGAATGCACTAATTGGCTGTTTCTCGAGGTCGCAGGCAAATGAATCAACTAGAACAAACAAAAATGGCTTTGCTGCGTGAAGCATCTACTACTTTGAACACCATCAGCAAAGTGAAACGTGACGGCCTGGAATTTGTGAAGTGCAAGCGTGCTTTCGACCGTCCTGAAGAAACTAGAACCCTTTACTTACTTGCCCTGGACGCATTAGTCGAAGAGGGCGCCACAGAGCTCGTTCTCACCAATGAATACTTGGATCTATTTGAGCTAAAGCAGCCGATTCAGATTTCGACTTTGGCAGGAGCCAAAGATGCTTTGCTCAGGCAGCTAAATCAAGACGGACGCATTTACAAGATTCACGGCCCAGAAGGCGAATTTGTGCAATGCAGGAAATTTGCACTCGGTGGCTCAGATAGCACAGATGAGAATGAAGAAGAGTCGCGAATTATGTTTTTGAGGGCACTGTCAGAGCTGATGCGCTACGGCAAAATTGATCTGGTTTCAGAGAGCCGGGAGATGTCTGTGTTTACTCTAGCCAATCAATATAGTTTTGCTGAGTCTGCCACTGAGATTTACGATGATTTGCGACAGTGTAGTTAGTCTAGTTAGTGTATGGGCCGCTCAATATCAAATCGATCTTTCACAGTACTGTACGATATGCCGCCCAATCTTCCGATTGGCTGTAATACATTGAGATCAACTAAGCCGTCTGTCCCGATCACACCATCTGCATAATGCAAACAAAGAATTTCGCCCAGCACTAGTGCCGAACCGCCCAATTCGTGTATATGAAAAACCTTGCATTCCATCGAAATTAAAGCTTCGGCAATGCGTGGCGGCTTAATCATAGTGCTGGCCTGAGGTGTCAATCCGGTTACGGCAAATTCGCTAATATCGTTTTCAAACTCGCCGCTCGATTGATTCATTTGTTCAACTAGTGACTGGCTAACAACATTGACTACAAATTCTCCGCCAGCGCGCACGTTTACTAAAGTGTCTTTGGCTACAGGCAGAGACGAGCCCGCTTCTGGCCTTTTGTAACCAGGAGCAAAGCCAAGCATCGGTGGTTTAACGCTAAAAATATTGAAAAATGAAAATGGCGCTAAGTTATTGATGCCGGCGTCATTGACGCTTGAAACCCAGGCGATGGGCCGAGGCACCACAGAGCCAATTAAAAGGCGATAAAGCTGATCAGTTTTTGTTTCGCTGCAATTGATGAACATGTTTAGTTACTTAAGCTCCAATTTTGCACAAACAAAAAGACCATCCAGATAAATCTGCGATGGTCTTTTTACTATCGTCTGACAGTCTATTGCGTAGACTCGATATTTCTCACTGCTTCAAGTCAGAATCCACAGTCAGCGGGTTATCGCTACAGTTTCTGGTCTGCGCAGACCTGGTGTTTCCACTTAACCCCTCGGCTCAAAGCACTCAACTTATTGATTGGTGAGTGCTCACCGTTTATGCATGTAATTATAGCGAAACTGCAGACGATGAGAAGTCCCCCGATGAAAATACCTTGCATATCTGCTGACAATTCGAAGGATGCGCTTCAGGGCTGTTCTTTATATTGAGTGCGGTAGCCAAGCTCGTGAACCATCAGCTCACCTTCGGTATATCCATTTGTATATATAGTTATGCACAGCTCTGCCCTCGTCCAGAGAGAATGGTTTTTTTTCTAAAAACCGCCATTAAACAATGTCATTACGCCGTAATTACATTGTTAGATGGCGGAATAATCAAATTCTGATATCCTGCACCCGACGACGGTGGCGCGATTTTAACCAATCATTCCAGCCTGGTAGCTTTGACGGTCTGCATCAGCTCCAGCAACGGGTGGTCCATTTCAGAAACCAGCGCCCTGACGTCGTGCAGCATGGCCGAGCGGGCGTCAAGCAAGTCAATGCTGACGATGGTCTGGGGGTGAGTGCCTGTGATATGGCCAACAACTTCTTTGCTGCTGACATTTTGTTTCTTATTGCTGATTACTTTGAGCTTGTACCAGCGCTTGAGCAATTCTTGCTGTCTGGTCAATCCGGTTTGACTATTTTCAGGCACGCTATTGAGGTACTGCCAGACGGTAGGTGGGTAGTCGCGCTCAGTATGCACGGCATCTTTATCGAACAATTTTGCCAACATGTTGGGCGTTCCTTCTACAATTTTTTTCTCACCAGACTGCTGCTTGAGGGCCCAGAGCGCCAGTGTTGTCTGAGTGATGCCCTCGCCTGTATCGATGCCGTTGGCGCTTTGCTCGTTGGCACCACCCAGCTTGAGGCCACCACCGACGATACCGGTTATGCCACCGGAAAGAAAGTTGGCAATGGTGTTGAGTCGAATGGCTTTGTCTCGACGCTCTTCCAAAAAGGCTTGCAGATCATCAGCCTGGGCAATTTCTGTTTCAAGATTACTTAAGCAGCTACGCACCTCAAAGCTCTCAGAAACAATGATTTCGGTCAGCGATTGTTTAAGCAGCAAAGCGCGCAACAGGCTGCTGTCGTTTTGCGCCGATTGTGTGGCTTTCAATCTGGCTAATTTTTCATCGATGCCCAATTCTTGAGCCAGCTTTCGGGCTTCAGGAGAAAGACCATCACCATTAAGCAATGGCGAAGCTGCGGTGCTTGAGCGCCTGGGCGTAATGGAAGGTTTTAAAGCCGGTAAAATATCACCCCTGGCACAGGCCGGCGCTTCTATTAACCAGGTCAGGCTGGTCATACAAAGAATGGCCGCAAGTGGCAGCAAACGTTGTGCAGAGTGCACTTCTGATTCCTCTTAGCGGTTTAATATTACTCGATTGGTCCACAGAAGAGCTGGAACCTTTTAATACTCGTTTAGTCTATCTAATTGTTAGCTATACTAAATATAGTTATGGAGGGGTGTAGTGAAAGCAGTAATACGTCCTGAAGGGGCACAGGTCCAATTTAATACGGCTGATAAAGCTAAATCTGACCTTGTAGCTACAAGGCTTATGGAAACCGTTCCCTACATAATGTATTACCTGCGCAGCAATGTTTTGCGCCAGGCTGAAACTCCAGCTTCACTGCCACAATTGCGCGTCATGGCTTTCATCAATAATTGTCCGGGGTCAAGCTTGAGCCGTCTGGCAGAGTCTATTGGTGTGGCCAATGCCACCGCCTCGATTATGGTCGAAAAGCTCGTTAAGGCCGGTTTGGTCTTACGAAACAGCGATCCGGCCAGTCGTCGCAATGTTATTCTCAGTTTGAGTGAAGAGGGTGTCAGCCATTTGCAGGGTACTCGCGCTATTGCTCAAGCAGAAATTGCCCGCATAATCGATCAATTGCCTGCCGATAAATTAGACTCAATTGAAGAAAGCTTGTCTCTATTAAAAGGGATTTTTACCGAAGCGAATGCCAAAATTTAACTGACATCAGGCAGAAGAAATGAAAGAAGAACTCGACACCAGTACCAGTACTAAACGCGAAAATCCTGATTTTCCCATTGCGCCTGCGCGTCATGATTCACCTCAGCCCAAACAAAATAAGCTGGTTTTATTTAGCTTGATTGCCTTGCTGCTTGTTGGTGGCGCATATGGTGCGTATTCTTTAAGTTCGAGCCATCAAGAAAATCGACCGATGGCTGGCGAAAAAAACGGTCAGGGATCCTTCGGCAAGGGTGAAAAGAGCGCAAAAGACAAAATTGTGCCGGTAGTAATAGCGGTCTCTACTCAAAAAGCGTTGCCTATTGAACTCAGGAGTATTGGTAATGTCACACCTTTTTCAGTGGTTAACATTACTCCGCAGGTGAGCGGTCAGCTTTTGAAAGTGCATTTCACCCAGGGTGAAACGGTGAAAAAAGGGGCTTTGCTCTTTCAAATCGATCCGCGATCTTATGAGGCGACTTTAGCTCAGGCGGAAGGGCACGTGGCCCGTGACCGTGCACAAGTGGAGGCAGCTCAAGCCAATTTGGCTCGTGACCAGGCCATGATTGGTCAGTATCAGGCTAATTTGCGCAAAGACAGAGCGCAGGCTAAATACACCGATACGCAAATGACCCGCTACGCAGAGCTAGTTCGCGAAGGCGCTGTTTCTAAAGAACAAAGCGATCAAGTGTCAACCAGCGCCACCCAGGCTGAAGCCACAATTGAAGCCGACTTGAAAGTGATCGAGAATGCTAAAGCCGTCACCAGAGGCGACCGCGCCGCTATCGAGACAGCATTAGGCACGTTGCGGGCAGATCAGGGCCTGGTAGATCACGCTCGCCTGCAACTGAGTTGGACCAAAATTTATTCTCCCATCACTGGTCGCACCGGCAGTCTAAATGTTTATGAGGGTAACGTAGTTTCGAATACTCCCAGTCAACCGCTGGTGACCATTGCTCAAGTTAATCCTATCTACGTTACTGTCACAGTGCCAGAGCAGTATCTCAACGATTTGAGGCGCTCGCAGGCAAATGGCACATTGAAGTTGCAAGCTCTCGTTGAAGGGCGGAAAGCAGAAGCGGTTAAGGGTCATGTTTCCTTTATGGAAAACACTGTCAATACCAATACAGGCACGATTTTGTTGCGCGCCAGTTTTGTCAATGAAGGGCAGAAGCTCTTTCCTGGTCAATTTGTAGACGTCTTAATATCTATGCCTCCCGCCGGGCAGTCGGTTGTAGTGCCATCACGCGCGGTGCAAACAACGCAGCAGGGCAATGCTATTTATGTTTTAAAGCCTGACAATACTGTTCAATTAGTTAAAGTAAAACTCGGTCAGAGTGCCAGTGACATGGTGGCCATCACCAGCGGCATTAAAGTTGGCGAGAGTGTCGTTGTTGACGGGCAATTGCAACTCAGCCCGGGCTCAAAAGTGAAAGTGCAAAAAGAAAAAGCTGCCGATAGCGAAAGTGAAATCGAAACGTCCATTAAAAGCGACCCAAAGGTAACTGATTCAGTGCGCCGCTAAGTAAATCAAATAAACTTTGCGGTGAGGAATTGTTTTTGAATATTTCTCTGCCCTTTATTATGCGACCGGTGATGACCACACTAATTATGGTGGCACTGGTCGTATTCGGGCTCATTGCTTATTTTACATTGCCGGTAAACGATTTGCCGGCCGTAGATTTCCCTACCATTAGTGTCAGCGCCGGCTTACCTGGGGCTAATGCCGAAACCATGGCTTCGGCTGTGGCCACTCCCTTAGAAAAACAATTTAGTGGCATCGCTGGCCTCGAATCAATGAATTCTACTTCAGCCACCGGTACTACGGCCATCACATTACAGTTTGCCCTTGACCGCAGCATCGATGGTGCCGCTCAAGATGTGCAGGCTGCCATTGTTGCGGCGAGGGCCTGGCTGCCGGCAAGTATGCCCAGCCCTCCAACTTTTCGCAAAGTCAATCCGTCCGATGCGCCGATTCTTTATATTGCCCTGAACTCCACCACTCTTCCACTTTATACCGTTGATGAATACGCAGAGAATGTCATTGCTCCGCGCATTTCCATGACCAGCGGAGTGGCGCAAGTGCAAGTGATGGGCTCGCAAATTTATGCCCCGCATGTGCAGGTAGATCCGCGTAAACTTGCTGCTTACGGTATCGGTATTGATGAAGTAGCCACGGCCATTCGTCAGGCCAATGTCAATTTACCCACGGGCACATTGTCGGGGCCTGATACCGCATATAACATCAGAGTAAACGGACAGCTTTATAATGCAGCTGCTTTTATGCCCTTGATTATCACGCACAAAAATGGTGCCCCGGTGCGCATAAGAGATGTGGGCACAGTCATTGACAGCGTACAGACAGACAAAGTGGCCAGTTGGTACAACGGCAGCCGCGCCATTATTTTAGCGGTGCAGCGCCAACCGGGCACCAATACCATAGAAATTGTGGACGCCATTAAAAAGATGATGCCCAATTTTAGAGCGGTTTTGCCCGGTGCCGTTAATCTCAATGTTTTTTATGATCGCAGTTTGTCCATCAGGCGTTCTGTGGGTGACGTAAAACTAACGCTTTTGATTACTGTCTTTCTCGTTATTCTCGTGATTATTCTGGCGCTGGGCAGCTTGTCAACCACTCTCATTGCCAGCGTCACGCTACCGATTGCCCTGATTGGCACTTTTGCCGCCATGAAGTTGTTTGGCTTTACGCTCAACAATATTTCGCTCATGGCTTTAACTCTTTCGGTGGGTTTTGTGGTGGATGACGCCATTGTTGTTCTGGAAAATATCGTGCGCCATATTGAAGCTGGTGAGCCGCCACTATTAGCTGCCGTTAACGGTTCGCGCGAAATTGGCTTTACAGTGGTATCAATGACCGTATCGCTCATCGCTGTATTTATTCCAATACTATTGCTCGGCGGAATCATCGGTCGCTTATTTTTTGAATTTGCCGTCACTATTTCAGTCGCTATTTTAATTTCCGGTTTTGTTTCACTTTCGCTTACTCCTATGCTCTGCAGCCGTTTTCTGCGACCGCAAGAAAAGAAAGGTTGGCTCCATAATTTTTCGGAGGGAGTCTTTGGCCGTCTGCTGAGCTTCTATGATTACACTTTGAAGCCTGCCTTAAGGCACAAGATTATAGTGCTGTTAGGCTTCGCGGTCATGCTTGGTACCACCGGTTATCTTCTGGGGGTAATACCCAAAGGTTTCATGGCCAGCGAAGATTCTGGGCAAATATTCGGTATGACTCAGGCGATTGAAGGCGTGTCGTTTGAAGAAATGAAGCGCCACCAGATTATGCTTGCCGATATTGTCAGAGAAAATGGTAGCGTGCGTGGTGCCATGTCGTCGGTGGGTGCAAGCGGCCCGAACGCGGCCGTCAATCAAGGCCGCATTTTTATGGTCTTGAAAATGAAGTCAGAGCGCCCTGGCCACGCGTCTATCGATCAAGTTATTCAAGACCTGCGCAAAAAAACTGCCAATGTGCCCGGCATTAGTTTATTTATGCAAAATTTAGGGGGTATTCGCATCGGCGGGCAGCTGACTAAAGCACAGTATCAAGTGACCTTGTCTGGATCTGAGTTGCCTGAGCTTTATAAAGCCTCTCGTGACTTTGAAGCCAAGCTCAAGGCCATGTCTGATTTGCAAGACGTAAACAGCGACTTGCAGGTGAAGAATTTGCAGCTCAATGTTGAAATCGATAGAGATAAATGTGCCAGGCTCGGTATCAGTGTTCAATCAGTGCAAGATGCGCTCAATAGCGCCTATTCCGCCAGACAGGTTTCGGTTATCTATACTCCCACCAATCAATATTGGGTAATACTGGAAGTTGAGCCCAGGTATATGGAAGACCCTTCTATGTTGCACTGGTTTAACGTACGCACGGCGGCGGGTCAATTGATACCACTAGATACTGTGGCCAGGCTTGAGCGCGGTGCCGGCCCGCTGCTGGTCAACCATTTGGGGCAATTTCCATCGGTCACTGTTTCATTCAATCTCAAACCGGGAGTGGCGCTCAGTGACGCTGTGGGGCCAGTCAAAGAACTGGTGGCGAAGGGTTTGCCTGAAGATGTCACCGGCAGTTTTCAGGGCACTGCTCAAGCCTTTGAAAGTTCAACAAAAAATCTCAACATACTTCTGTTGGTTTCGATCATCATCATTTATCTGGTGCTGGGAATTCTATACGAGAGTTTCATTCACCCTCTAACCATTCTCTCGGGCCTGCCATCCGCCGGCTTGGGTGCCCTTTTGATATTGTTGATTTTCAACTTGAGTTTAGACGTTTATGGTTTTCTTGGTCTAATTTTACTGGTTGGTATCGTCAAGAAAAATGCCATCATGATGATTGATTTTGCTATAGACGTTGAGCGTCAGCGCAATTTGACTGCTGAAGAAGCAATTTATGAAGCTTGTTTGGTTAGGTTCAGGCCAATCATGATGACCACACTGGCAGCTATTCTCGGCAGTCTTCCTATTGCAATTGGTCTAGGCGAAGGCGCCGAATCTAGGCAAACTTTAGGCATGACTATTGTGGGAGGATTATTGGTTTCGCAGCTGGTGACACTTTATATTACTCCGGTATTTTACATTTATTTAGACCGCTTTCAACATTATGTCAATAGCCGCACCGCCTTTAGAATGCCACGCCTGCGCCGGTTTCGCAAAGCCGATGGCACTGAAAGTGAACAAGAAAATTTTGAGGAAGCCAGATGAATCTCAGCGCCATTTTTATCAAAAGGCCGGTAATGACCACACTGGTGATGGTGGCGATTCTATTTTTTGGTTTGATGGGCTATCGAACGCTGCCAATTAGTGATTTGCCTAACGTTGATTTTCCCACCCTTCAGATAACCGGCACCCTTCCTGGCGCCAGCGCAGAAACAATGGCGTCTGCGGTATCGATGCCCCTGGAAAAACAATTTGCCACCATTGCCGGTTTAACACAGATGACTTCTACCAGCACCCTCAGCCAATCGCTGATTACTTTGCAATTTGATCCTACTCGCGATATGGATGGCGCTTCACTAGACGTTCAAGCGGCAATCACAGCCGCTTCTAAGCAGTTGCCGCCCCAAATGACCATGCCTCCTACCTTTGCCAAAGTCAATCCGGCCAGCCAGCCGGTTATTTATCTGGCGGTCAGTTCTGATAGTTTGCCTTTGCATCGAGTCGATTATTTTGCTGAAACTTTAATTGCTCAGCGCATCTCCCGCATCAGCGGAGTTGCTCAGGTACAAGTTAACGGCTCGCAGGCATATGCTGTGCGTGTGCAGGTTAATCCACAAAGGCTCGCTACTTACGGACTGGGCATCAATGACGTCATGAGCGCTGTTATGTCCGCCAATCAAAACCAGCCCACCGGCACGCTCTGGGGTAAGCACCAGGCTTTTACTATTCAATCAAATGGGCAATTGCTCGATGCCGAGGCTTATAAGCCGGTCATTGTTGCTTATCAGAACAACGCTCCAATAAGGCTTTCGAACCTGGGTCGCGTAATTGACAGTGTGCAAAATGATAAATCAGGGGGCGAATTTAACGGTAAACCCGCTGTAATTTTGGCGGTGCTGAAGCAGCCTGGTGCCAATACGATTCAGGTTGTAGACAGCATTCAAAAATTATTGCCCACTTTTAAATCAATCACGCCTGAGTCTGTTCATTTAGATGTGCTTTACGACCAGTCTCAGACTATTCGCGAATCGGTTCAAGATGTGCAGTTTACCCTGCTTTTGACAGTGGCTCTTGTGGTCATGGTGATTTTCGTTTTTCTCGGCAATCTCTCGGCTACCGTTATTCCCAGCATGGCTCTGCCAATTTCTGTTGTCGGTACTTTTGCGGCGATGAAATTGCTCGGTTTCAGTCTCGATAATTTGTCGCTTATGGCTTTATCGCTTTCTGTAGGTTTTGTTGTTGACGATGCCATCGTCATGTTGGAAAACATCGTACGCCACGTTGAACTTGGCGAGACGCCTATGGAAGCGGCGCTGAATGGCTCAAGAGAAATTGGTTTTACCATTCTATCTATGACCCTATCTCTGGTGGCAGTGTTTATTCCGGTTTTGCTTCTACCGGGCATTGTTGGTCGTCTATTCAATGAATTTGCCGTCACCATTTCAATTGCTATTTTAATTTCAGGATTTATTTCCATTAGCCTTACACCCATGCTCTGCAGCCGTTTTCTAAAAGCTGAGAAAAAAGAGAAGCAAGGCCCACTGGTGCGCGCTGCCGAGAGCGTCTTTCAGCGCGGGCTGGCTTTATATGATTGGTCGCTTTCCATAGCTTTGAGCAACAAGCCCTCAGTGATGGTGATTTTCACCATGATGTTTATCGCCACTGCTTATCTCTTTGTGGTTATTCCTAAAGGTTTTATGCCGACGGAAGACACTTCGCAGATAGTTTGTATGACCGAGGCCGAGCAGGGCACCTCATATGATGCCATGGTGAGGTTGCATAAAAGCTTGACTGAAATTATTGCCAAGGATGCCAATGTCAGCAGTTATATGTCAAGTCTAGGGGTTGGAAACGGCAGCCCCAACATTGCTCTTAATCAAGGGCGCATTTTAATCGTGCTTAAGCCTAAAGACGTGCGCAAAAAGTCAATTCACGATGTAATCGGCGAGTTGTCGGCCAAGCTTGCCACTGTTCCTGGTATCAATTCATTTTTGCAAAATCCGCCCACTGTCACTATTGGTGGCCAGGTAACAAAATCACTCTATCAATTTACTTTATCGAGCCCCAATCGTGAAGAGCTCTATAAAGCCAGCAAAACACTGTTGGAAAAAGTGAAAGAGCTGCCGGGAGTGGCCGACGTCGCTAGCGACATGCAAGTGGATAATCCCGAAATCCACCTTACTGTCAATCGCGATAAGTGTTCTGGGTTAGGCTTGACCATGCAACAAGTGGAGGATGCGCTTTCCAGCGCTTACGCCACTCGTCAGATTTCAACTATGTACACTCCATCAAATCAATACTGGGTGATTATTGAGGTAATGCCTCGCTTTTATCGCGATCCGGCCGTGCTCAAGCAATTATTTTTGCGCTCCAGCACCGGCAAGTTGGTGCCTCTTGATACCATCGCTCAGATAGAGACAGGTGTCGGCCCGCTTTTGGTTAACCACCTGGGGCAATTTTCGTCAGTCACTCTTTCTTTCAATTTGAAGCAGGGCACGTCGCTGGGGGACGCAGTCAGTGCCATCAAGCAGATAGCCGCTCAAGTGGTGCCTAAATCGGTTACCACCGCCTTTCAGGGTACTGCCGCCGCCTTCGAAGACTCATTTGCCAATCTCTGGGTTTTGCTTTTGATTGCCATTTTAGTAATTTACATCGTGCTCGGCATTCTTTACGAGAGTTTCGTGCATCCTATTACTATTCTTTCCGGTTTGCCGTCTGCCGGTTTAGGTGCGCTGATTGTGCTGATGGTGACGCACCACGATCTGGATATTTACGGTTTTCTCGGACTAATCATGCTCATTGGTATCGTCAAGAAAAATGCCATTATGATGATCGACTTTGCCCTTGATGCCGAACGCGAACACGGCAAACCACCCGAGCAGGCAATCTATGAAGCCTGCTTGACTCGCTTCAGGCCGATTATGATGACTACTATGGCGGCCCTGATGGGCGCTGTGCCTATCGCTGTGGGCCTGGGCGCCGGGTCGGAATCAAGGCAACCTCTAGGTTTAACTGTGGTAGGTGGCCTGCTGGTATCACAAGTGGTGACTCTCTACATCACTCCAGTGTTTTATATTTATCTAGATCGCCTGCAAACGCGATTAACGCGCAGTCATGAGACCCCACGGGCGACACCGGTAGACCAGCCGGTATAAGCCTTCAGCAATGGTATTGAGCTTCGTATTTCAGTTGGCTCGCCAACAACCGTGCTGTTGGAATGGGAATTAGAGGGGATCAAAGTAAAATTACCGGAGCCAGAGCCCTGTTTATTCCTCACTATGTTGTGTAATTTTCGTCGGTTGGCTGCTTAATTGATCGACGGAGCTCAGAGCGCATGCCTCTAATGCTGTAGCATCTCCGGCCAGTGGCAGAGCCAGTTCTGCTGCTTTAGAATTTGACTGAGTAATAAGCCACACCGCTAGAAGAATGATCGCAGCACCGATGAAAGTTTGCGGCGAGATTGTTTCATCTGCCAGGGTGCAGCCTAAAAAAATTGCCACCACCGGATTAACATAAGCGTAAGTCGAAACGTGAGCCGGATTGACATGCTTCAGAAGCCAGATGTAGACAGAGAAAGCCAGCATGGAGCCGAAGGCAAGTAGATAAAGCCAGGCGAGAAAAGATTTAAGCGAGATGTGAATATTGCCGAGCTGTGAAAATTCACCGGCACCAGCAGCAATGGCAAACAAAATTAAACCGGCGAATAACATTTCCATGCCGGCCGCAAGCTGTTGCGAGTGCGGAAGGTTGGCCCTTCTTGAATAAATGGCGCCGGCAGCAGATCCCAGGCAGCCGAGCAGCACATAAACCACTCCCGTAAAATCGATACCGGCACCACCAGCAAGTTTTGCTGGTTCAAGCAAAACCACAAGACCAGTAACCCCAACAATTAAACCAGCTATCACTTTGGCAGTTGGTTTCTGTCCACAGATCAGCCATTGTAGCAGCACGATATCAACCGGCACCATTGCCACCAGAAGCGATACCATGCCGGATGGCACTGTTTTCTCTGCCAGCACTACTCCCATGTTGCCAAAGACAAGTAGCAATAAACCAAGCACCAGCGAGGGCAGAATCTGACTGACTTGTGGTCTTGGCACACCGCGAATAAGCATCCAGATGCACATCAAAAGACCGGCAGTAGTGAAGCGGGTGGCTCCAAGCAGAAAGGGCGGAAAACTTTCCAGGGCAAATTTAATGGCTATGTATGTGGAGCCCCAAATTAGGTAAATAGTGAGAAAACCAAGAATGATATTGATTTTGGCGGGCTGCAAGACTTGAGGATACCTATAGAATAATAGTCGCTAGCCAATAAAAGTAAAAAACCGATGCCATGATAAGCACCGGTTTTTTTTAGAGTTGATGCGTCAATCGGGTTTTATACTGCGTCAGGCAGATAGAAGTGAACTGAGTTTATTCGATTGATTCGAGCTGGGCTCATCTTTTTCTACTGATTCACTGCTGCCTGGTTCAAGGTCGTGCCCTGATAACCAGCCGTTTGCCGCGATAATTGCGGTTCTCAACGAATCAGGTTTGGCGTCGTCTAATGCTACTTCTTTATAGAGTGACAGCAGTTGCATGGTGGTCATTAAGCAGACATTTTTCTTTGCTGCATAATCGGCCAGTTCAGCTTCTTCGGTTGAAGAGCCAGCGCCTGTAGGTGGTTGGTCACTAATTTTGCTGACGATCAAAATGCCTTTAGGCTCGGTGCCCTTTTCGCACCAGTAGCGGGTCTGTGAAATAGACAATTGCCCTAAGTGTGAACGTTCGGCTTGCGTAGTGGTCCATATCACTCGAGCGATACAAACCTGTTTGTCATCGACTTCAAGGCGCAATTCGTGTTTATCATCAGCAGCGATTGTGACTTTCCAACCGATTAAGCTCAGCACTTTACCGCAGGCTTCAACTAGTTCATCACCGGTGGTGGTAAGCAACGTATTGCGTACGCCTTTGGTCAACGCCACGCGAGTTTCGACGTCGCGGATTTTTTGTTGTGCGAGTTTTACTTGTTCATTCAGTTCATCGAGCTCAGTGTTGAGCTTAGCGATTTCGTCTGAGAAATATCGTTTTGTCCAGTCCGGCACGTTAGTAGCCCCCGCTCGTTGTGAAATTGCATCATCTAATTTTAAAGAACCGCTCAATCCAGAGCCATTAGAACCAGATTCTTTCATGATCTCAACACTTGTAGAAGAACTTTCGGCTGTTGAGACCGTTGGCTCAGCTTGCACTGAATTGCTTGCTTCCTCATTATTTTCTTCGACTGCTACTGGTTCAGTAGACTTTTCCGCTTCGGCAAATTCTGGCTGCGCTTCGGCCACGGTGGCCTCTAATTTGTCTTCTGATTCGGCGGGCTGCTCCTCAACATGATTATTGAGAAGGTTGCCTAAACCGTGTTTAGGACTAGATACCTTGTCTTCCGGAGCAAAGCTGGTCGTTTCTGAGGACGTATCAATTATTCCAGCATCTGGGCCGGAACTGTATGAATTCGTACTCTTTGCTTCAGAAAGTTCTGAATTGTTGCTCGAGCTAGACCCATCTTCTGGGAGTGGCGATTTTAATGATGACGCCAGGCCGGTTGGCTGCAAAGCTTCTAGCGTGACAGTATCACTGGGTTTGTTCAAAATTTTGGCTGGTGGAGTTTTAAGCTCAACGACACTGTCTGAATCGTCAGTTTGTGGCTCGAAAGATGAAGTGGCCGGTTCAGAGGCCGCTGCAGCTGTAGCCCCAGCGATAGTTTCACTTGCAGGCTCAGTTGTAAATGTCAATGCAGTGTCACTTACTTGCTCGGCGGCGGCATCGCTATCGCTGCTTTCTAGTGCGCTCAGCAATTCCTTATCTTGAGCGGCTATCTTGGCCTTAACCGCATCTTCATTACTTTGCACAACTTCAGTTGCCAGCGGCTGCAAAAGTGATGCCAGTGATGCTTTTGGACCATCTGGTTTAGGCTCTATTTGAATAGAATTAGCCGCTTCTTCGAGCTTGTCGAGAACTTTGGGGTCTATTTTGGCCATCTCTTGCGTTTCTTTTTTGGAATTTGGATCTTCCAGTGCTTTGAGATGGATGCTGGTTTCGGTCATTGGCGACGCTAGGTCGCTGCTCACCGTAGCATGAGATTTGACCGTAATGCCAACACCGTCTGAGCGCTCGCCGCTGATGGCAGAAACCGTTGGTGGGCTGAGCGGCTCGGAGCCTGGAACTTGCACGCCTTCGACGACAAACCAGAACAGTGAAACGCCTACTTTTAGAACGTCGCCGTCTTTAATATTTTCCGGCGTCGTAATCTGATTACCATTCAAAAATGTACCGTGTCGGCTCTTAGCATCCTGAACGGTAAATTCATCATTTTCGTAGCTGATGATGAAATGAAATCGAGATATCGACTGATCACCGCTGATGACGATGTCATTGAGATCGTCGCGGCCGACTCGACATCTGGGTGTAGCGACTGGGATCTTCCGATTGGAGACCAGATCAACTAAAAATGCAGTTGGAGTGTTGTTTCCTTCTTCGTTTTCCATCATGCTGCTTTCTTAGGGAATTAGAGGATGCCTGAGCCATTCAGCTCTTGATGAGCGTGAGTTGCAGTAATTTTGCGTGTTACTACAATGATGTTCCACAGACAGGAGAATATTAACGCCGAATCGTATCCGCTTTTTACACTTGCCACAATTAGTTTGATTATCAGCCGGAAATATTTTAGCTCTGCGGTCATTGTTCATTCAAATTGCTTTGCCGTTGTGCTCATCGAGGTGCCAGCTGCGGTAGTGAAAGCAGTAATGATGATGGCAAGTGGGCGGGAAATTTATTAATCGCTATCATTTCTAATCTTTACGGGCGACGATGTGGGTAAATTAGATTACCCGTTAGAGCAAGCATTCTGAGGAGCATAACCTTTAGATGACCGAATCTGTTGAACCACAAGCCGCAGTTGGCGCCGAAAACTTTCTCGAATATCTGAAAAATCTACCCTGGTGCAAACAAGAAAACGGCACTCTGGTGGCCGTCTATAAGTTAACCTCAGAAGTAATTGAAGTTGTGCGCGAGAGCGAAGTAAAGATCTATCCTGGTGGCCTGGTCGTCAAGCTGCCGCGTTCAGTTTTAATGGGTCTGCAAAAGAGCAGCGACGATGAGCAACCGTTACCTGCTGTGCTGGTGTGGAAAGCAGAAGGTTTAGAAATCTGGTTCCGCCGGCAGAAAAGCAGCGATTTTCCATATGACACCTGGACTGACCCCGCCGCTCTTGGCATTGAAAGAGAAAAAGCTTTTGTGCCCAGCGAAAAATTAGGCGCTACCGCCGCTGCTGCTCAAAAAGAAATGGAAGGTAAATCAAAAGAATGCCCAGCCATGATTCCACCCTATTAACTGTCACTAAAATCACTCACCAAATCACTCGCTAGACTCAGCGCCAGAAATAATGCCAGGTGTAATTAGCATCAGCTGATTGGCCGGGTTGGATTGTTTTGGTCCAACTGAATTCGCCGATTCCATTCATGTATGACCACCAGCCTGGCCAGCTGTAATATCCCCACCAGGGCGGTAGTTCGCGTTCCTTAAGTTCATCCATGGTATTGACCATCTTCATTTTGCCGCCATCGCTGATGGTATCAAGACGGCCTAAGACTTTGCGCTTAATTTCAATTGTGATCGGTTTGTCCATATAATTTGTCAGTGTGATTACACCAGATAAATCGACTCGAGCATATTTATTGTCTTGCCAGTTGACAGCGTCTGGTGTGCGTCCCGTTTCTTTCTCGTCTTTTTTTGTTTTGATGTCGACGGCGTTAGTCAGTGTCAATTCAGTGTTGCTGCCCGGAGACGCATAAGTCATCATGCCTTGCGCCAGCACTTCTGTATTGCCGGGATCATTGTCACGTCGGTTAGCCACTACTATCAGTGCCGGTGCGGTCGTAAACGGCTGTTTTGTAGTATTGAACAAGCGAATTTTATGCATGACTTTATTCAAATCAACCAGTTTATTTTGGTCGTCCATCTGGCTTCCGCTGCGTTGCGACTGCACCTCCGGTGGTGGCAGCACCGCCAATTCTAAACTGTAGAGGTCTTTATATTCAACCGTATATTCTTCTACGGGCACCACCATGCGCTCGCCCTTTTTTAAAGTTAGATGCTTAACTGAAAAAACAAAAAGGTCTTCGTTTTTAGTCGTCTGACGTTCGCCCGGTTCGGCTGCGCCGACCCTGCTGTCGTCTGCCTCGTAAGCCTGCGATTGAGTCATAATCGCGTTGCTCAAATTGTTGCGCATGCGTGATTCATTGCCAGCATACGATGCTACTCTGGTGAGAGCCTGGCTTAGAGAAATGGGATCCGTTTCTCCTCTAAAGGCAAAGGAAGGTACACCAACAACGAGATTGCAATTGACGTCTTTAAGGTCAGTCAGATCGTTTACAAGCGTAGCTTGCAGTTTGACGCGGGCGTGGCCCTGGCCATCAATAGTAACTTTGTAATTTGGAATCCAGCGAATGCCTCTTTCCACATACATCATGCCGACTTTAGCACTGCGCTCCTGAGTGATGTTTCGCGCCGACTTTTCCCAATCAAGGGCCATAGTCAAAACGTTGCGCAAATTTTCATCACTGACTTTAGGTTTAGGTGCACTTTTAAATGCAAGCTTCTGAATATGATCGATGGCCACAAAAGAATGCCCATCTGCAGTCTCAAGTTCTACCAGATTGCTCTTTACAGGCAGGGTTAATGACGCACTGGTTTCGCCATTGGCAGCTGCAAGTTCTTCTGCTGATCTTGTAGGTATGCCTATAATTTTGGCGTCATAAGAAAGCAATTTGCTCTGGGTGTCATGACCAATTAACTCGTCTATGTGCACCAGTGCACCGACATTGGCAGCAATCAACTCTGGGATTGTTAAAGCTGTCTGACTGTTTTGGATTTTACGTCTTCCTGCTGTTACCGAATTCAGCCTGGCGCGAGCTTCGAGGCTATAGGGAAAAAACGTGCCCAACACAGGCTTGGGCAAATCTTCTAAAATCACATCACCACTGGTGGTGAGGGGCATGTCGCCTTCATGAACAAGTAAAGCGTGACCATCTTTGAAAACCGTGATTTCTTTCACAGGCATGCGTGTAAGGCTGCTGGATGATGCAATTTCGCTTTCGGCAATGGGTAAGGCATAGGCCGATTGGCAGTAACAAAAAGTCATGGCTAAACTGAGGGCACTCAGAGCGCCAACAGCGCTAAGCTGCGACCTGATGGTTTGCTTGATCATGTAGGCTGCCTCAAAACACGGATGCTTTGATTAAATCATCGCCGCACTGTGATCACCTCAGTAATTACCCTGAACTTGGCTTAGAATTATTTTTCGGCTCAACTAAATGAAAAGAAAGCAATAAATGAAAGATAATAGTGAGCAAGCGGGGCTCAAATTTGTGGATCTTGTGATCAGCGCTGAAGCCGGTAACCTCAGTGCCATGACGCAGGCCGGTCTGATGCTTGCTAAAGGTGAAGGAGTGGCGGCCGACATTAGTCGGGCCGAAAAATACTATCGAAAGGCAGCTGAAGGCGGTTTTGCCATTGCTCAATATAATCTTGGTTGCCTGTATCTAAACGGCACTGGCGTTGCCCGCGACTATGAAATGGCCATGCACTGGTTTCTACGTGCTGCCGAACAAAATGATTGCGACGCTCAATTCAATATTGCTTATATGTATGATCGCGGTTGGGGTGTAGACGCAAGCGAAGAAAATGCTTTCAAGTGGTACAGCCTTGCTGCTGAGAATGGCTCGCCTCGTGCTCAATTTGACTTAGCCTGCTGCTATCAGCATGGTAAATTTGTTGCTGCCAATCGAGAGCGAGCTATTTTCTGGTTCCGACGGGCGGAAGCTTCAGGAGTGGCGCGGGCGGCAACTCTCTTAGCGCAACTGGAGACCTAATAATATCTACAGGATTATCATTGTTCAGGCGCCAAAATATTGTTGACCTAAAAGCTCAGTGTTTGGGTGGTGCTCTGGCAGCCTTGATTTGTTGCGCGCCGAGCGCTTATTGTCAGAGTGACGATACTACTAGTGGTGCCTCTCTTAAGGCTAGTGTCAGCAATGTTGAAGAGTATAATCGCCGCATAATTTTTAAGGAAATAGAGCTGGAGCGCTTCAGCATTAATTTTCGCAAAAATAATAACGTGCAGGGCCGATGGCGTGGATGGCGTTACTTCCTCTCTCAGGAAGCCAGCGCTGCCTGCACCGCCTCCGGCTTAACCGTGCAGCTGCGTGATCGGCTAAGAGTGCTAAAGCATCCGGATATCCCATCATTTACTAAAGATGGTCAACCCACATTCGAATCTAGTGTAAACAATCGAGGAGCACTGGAAGCTGGTCAAATATTGCAGATGGTCGGTCAATCTATTGGTGCAGTGGGCTCAGGCGTCGAGCTGGGAATAAATATTCATCACCAGCGACAGGCTATTAAAAAAGGCTTCGGATCGAAAGCTTCAATCAAACATGTTCTAGCACTGCGCTCTGAAATTGACGCTTTGTTTGAAGAACGTCGTCAAGCTATTACCGCTGCCAACCTTAGCGTTGAGGAGCTCGCCATCGCCAGCGCTGAAGAACAAGTTTTGCATGACCTGACCGATTTGAGCTTGCAAGAATATGCCAACTATTATTTACAGGCAAGGCGCTTTCGGGCCTTTCAAGATTCCCAATATACTTTTGATATTTTAAAAAGTAGTACTGGCGCAGTGGGCAGCTTATTGAACTTGTTGGCCACTCATAATCGAGAGCCTCGTGGTCCAGGTGGTGCCGGTGTAGTGACCACCACATCTGGTGCTTTGTATATGCTTGGTCCGCTCCTCAGTCGTGGCATCAGCAAGCTGGTGGCATCTTCTCACGATCGTGCTCTGCGGCCGGTGACTGCCGGTATTTCTAAACCCACCGTTGATGACCTTGAAAGACATAAGATGCTTCTTGGTAAACTGGAGGATGCTCGTCGATCAGGTGATCCTCAAAATAGCTCAGCTAAGTCTCTTGCGCTTTTAACCGCCTATGACGAAGAAGCCGGGCAACGTCGTAAACAATTTGTTCTGGCGACGAGGGAAATTCGCTCTGGAACTCGCTCAGCAACTCAGAATATCGGCTCTGGTTTAATTGTGGGTGGCTCAAAGGTAGCTTTCGGTGTGACTAATATCATTGCCGGCTGGGAGTTCAGCAAATTTCCGCACCGCGCTAATGCAGTTTTGATTCCCGGAATAATTGCCTATGGTTCTGGTTCATATTTTGCTGTGGGTGATAACCTCAGATTACGATTGCTCGATGAGATCAGTCGCAAGAGATTACGCGAACGTGGTGAGCTTCCCACGCAGATTCTGGCTGAGAAATTGAAGGCGCTGGATCAAATGGAGACCAACTTGAAGACCTGCTCAAGTCAGTGATTTAAGCAGGCTAAACTGCTTAATCATTACCGTTTTCAATCACAAACCAAAAAAGTGAAAAGCCAATTTTCAACACGTCTCCGTCTTTGATATTTTCAGTTTGAGTGATCCGGTTACCGTTTAAAAATGTGCCGCCAGCGCTAGTCGAGTCTTGCAAACTGAATTTTTCATCTGCATAGCTAATGACGAAATGAAATCTTGAAATCGCCTGGTCACCTTTGATGACAATGTCATTGAGAGCGTCGTTGCCAACACGACATTTAGGTACAGTGACTGGAATTTTTTTGTTTGATGAAAGATCAAGTAGAAATGCAAAAGCAGTGCTATTTATTTTGTTATCTTTGATCATATTGCCTCTTTAAAAAAGTGAGGTGCCCTCAAGGCAGCGCTACTTTACCCGTGACCTGACAAATATGGCAGCGACCGTTATTGACAGGCCGGCCGTTGACATATTCAATCACTTCTCCTATGCATTAGCCGAGAGCGGCAGACATTTTGCATTTGATATTTTAATGGAATATATTGTTCGTGTGTAATGGCGGCGAGTACATTATGTCAGCATCGAATGATCAGGAAAATATGGATTTTAAAATTGTCAAAAAAGTAGATCAGCTGCCGCTGCCTGTGCAAATTGATTTACAAAATTATCCCATGGCTGATAGCGGCGAGTCGTATCAAGTGGGCTGTGTGAGCGGCCCAGAACCGCTGCCGCTTTCTCGCCTGATATTTGGAGCAGTTTCAGATGACGAATGCTTCGTTCATTTTGAGAGTGGTGGTTTTGCCCACCTTTATTCTGGGCGCCACTATAAGTTGATCGGCAATAAAGCTGAGCTGGTAGAAAGTAGTTACGTGCCTGAGAAATGTGAAAATCTGGAGCAGTTGAAGCAAGTACTGGCTGAGGTGACTGGTTAGTACCGGCTCCAATCTCACAAAAAGGTCGCAATTTCGCCCACAAAAGGCCAAATTCCTTCCATTAGAATGCTCTCACTGAACGCCAGTGCAGCAATTTTACTAAAGGAAAAGAAGTGGCAAAGACTGAGTCGGCTGAAAGCGGAAAACAAAGTTGGGTTGAAGGCAATGTCATCAATCCTCTGGCCAATACTGCTGCTGATGCCTACAACGCCTTGTTTTACAACACTATTGGTAAAGCTGCCAACACTGCTTCTCAAGCCATTGCCGACCAAGACTTGATTGGTCGCGCCGAGCATAAAAAAGTAGCCGAGACCGAGGGCCTGTCGAAAGAAACTGTCATGCAGGTCGCTGCTACCGGCGTAGGTATGGCATTAGTGTATGTGGCTGCCGGAAAATCTGTGGGCGGCATGATTCGTCTGGGCGAGCGAGCACTGGCCGGCGAAAGCAAACTGGCTTCAGTGATGGGGGCCGAAAAGGCTGCGGCTGTCACTAAAACTTTGGTCGGTGATAAGGCTTCTCAGATTTTAGGCGCCAGCGCTTACGATGGCTTGCGCGACTTAAATAAGGGTGAGTCGCATCTCGGCAACATGGCAGGCAGTCTTGTTGCTTTCGGTATGTATGAAAAATTCAACCCCAAGCTGGCAGCACTTTCAGTCGGCAGCAAAATTGGTGGCTATGCCCTTCTTGGCAGTACTGGTGCAGGCGCGGCTAAACTTGTCGCCGACGGTATTTCAGGCCATGCCACTACAGGTAGTGAGCTGGCAATGACTATGGCAGCCGGTGGTGCCATGAATATGGCCCTTCCTGGTATGCAAAAACTTTCGAGCATGGGCCTTGGTCACATCAATGACAAAATGGGCCGCGGCAACCCGGTCTTAAGAGACATGCAACTTAACGGTTTGAGTGGCAAGTCTGAAACTTTAGATGAACTGGCCGGTAGAGTCGCCACTCTGCGTGTTAAAACAGGGCAAGATTCAACTAATTTGCAGGGCAAAGCAGTCAGTCTTGAAGGTCGTGGCAATGCTCCTGATCGGGCTCATGAATTTGCTCACGAGTGGTTTTTGAAATCGCACAAAGCTGAGTTTGAAGGAGCGGCCAAGCTGCTTCGCAGTGGCGATGAAGTCAAAGCTTTTCAGGAGTATTTGCAATTGCGCCGCGCCGGTGAGAATTTTGCTCACAAAGCTGAAGCTAAAGTGGCCGCCGAAGTTGGTGACACACGCAGTGTAGAAGTCAATCTGGAAAAAGTAGGACAACTGAAAACGCCTCAAGGCATTACTTACGACGAACAGTTTCGCCGTGAATTTGAAAAATTTAAAGCCACTGATGGTCGTGTTGTCAGCGAAATAGATTTCCGTGACGTGCCCACTATAGTTGGTGTAGAAAGCATGCGCGAAATTGGCGCTGACAATCCTAAAGCTATGAAAGCGGTCATGAGTGAGTATTATCCGAAACTCAAGCAAGCATTTCCTGATAAATCAGAGTATGAGAAACGCTCGACTTACATTGAGTATTTGCTCGATAAAGACGGCACATGGGACGCAGTAGCGTTGCGAGGCAGCAATGGCCAGGTTATTGGCGGCATTCAATCGCAAGTGATACCAGTGGGCGGTCGTGAAATTAAAAGTGCAGTCTGGGGTGAACACATCTGGCTCAGTCCTGATGCTCGTTCTTTCCCTAACTTCCGTGGCTTGATGAGTGTGGCCGCTGACAGATTTAGAGCTACAGGCAGCCAGGTCGCTTTCATGGAATTCAATGACAGAGCCAAAATGTCTCTGCAAGAGATGATTGTTGATGCCAAAGGCGGTTTGCCTACTGAGGCCAGAGAGATAATCTGGGGAAGATTTGCCAACAAAGGCTTGAATATATTGCACTTTAACGACGGCAAAGTGGCACCCTATGCACAGCCCGCCATGGACGGTCAGGAAGCCGTTAACTATTTGACTCTGGCTCTGATTTCACTTGATGGTAAAAATCTTTCGGGCAGCAAGATGCCGATTCAAGATTATATGAAACTCCTGCATAATGCCCACGCCACCATTGTTGATCCGGCAACTGATCCCACTGTGCAGGCATACACCAAAGTCTTGCAAGGAAGAATGGCTAAGGGCGAAGAGACTATGACTTTTGCCAAACTGGCTGATACGACTGTTGGTCGCATTGTTAGTCGGCATTTTGATTTGGATTAAACTGGACGAATGTCTATTTTTCGATACGGACGGTATCAAGCCTCGCCACCGGCCGCGGTGCCAGGCGTTCTTTGCCCATAGCCACGAGTATGCCGTGAATAATACTCCACGGATGCGGCGGGCAACCAGGAATATAGACATTGACGGGCAACAGATCTTCGATGCCATTGGCGCTAGCATATCCACCACGGTGAACGCCGCCAGATATTGCACAGGTGCCGAGCGCAATAACTATACGCGGGCTGGCCATGGCACCATAACAGCTTTTAAGTGCTTCTTGCATGCCCTTTGAGATAGGCCCGGTGACAATCAGTGCATCGGCAAATCTTGGTGAAGCTACAATATGCACACCAAATCTTTCCATATCAAATATGGGGTTGCCGGCTGCACCAAGTTCCATATCACAGGCCGAGCACCCGGTTGAAACCACTCGGGCGGCTACTGAGCGCTTGAACCAGTGAGCTTTCTCAAGAGAATCTGGAGCGGCCACGAGCGCAGATGCGGCCAGCTTTTGATTCTCACTCGGCTGACTTGACGTAGTCAAAACCAAATCTTCACGCCTGCTGACTGCTACCCGCGTACTGGGATTATTAGCAATCGTCCCTGTGGGGCAGGCATCGACGCAATAACCGCAGCTGATGCAGAGGCCTAAATCAAGCTTGATGTGACCGCTCTCTTCGATTTTAAACACCGAAATAGCATCGGTGGGGCAAACATCTACGCAAGCGGTGCAGCCGGTGCTGCAGGGCACATCTGTAATCATAGGCAGCCCGCGCACACCGTCCGCCAAATCAGGACAAATATTTTTGTTGGTAGCGATGCCTTGCTGCAGTAGGTAAGAGATGAGTTTCAACATTATGCTTTCCGCTTTAAAATTAGAGATCGTTACCGCTGTATGAAAGGGCCATACTTTTGTTGCAGAGTGGAAAATCAGCAATGAGATTTTCACGAATGGCAATTGAAATTGCCGTCCAGTTTTGGAAACTTGGGTCTTTGATGGAATAGCGTGAAATATTGCCAGCTTCGTCAGTAAATATAAGGTGAATCAACTCACCGCGAAAGGCTTCGACAATTCCTAAACCAGTGGCATTAGCCGGTAATTTCTCTGGCAACACCATCTTTTCTTCGCCATGGGGGCAGCCGTCCACTAACTTTTCAATAGTATCGAGGGTGGTGGCTATTTCGCCGATGCGCACTCTAGTGCGAGCAAGAATATCGCCGCCTAATTCGGTCACTATTGACGGTGCCAGCTCGGGGAATTTGCCCTGTTTAAACGATAATCTGCTGTCATATTCTATACCGCAGGCTCGTGCCAGAATGCCTACCATACCGAATTCATGAGCCAGAGAGCGTGACAGCTTCCCTATATCTTTCATTCTTTCGGTGGCCATTTGATTTTCTGAAAGTATTTGAATCACCGGAGCCAGATCTTTACGCAAGCTGATCACTCCGGCTTTGATTTCAGAGAGATTTCTCTCGCTCACCGGTCGCACACCACCAGGAGAAATGAAACCACGCAGAAAACGTGATCCCGAAATCAGATCAGCGAGCCCCAGCGCTTTTCCACGCAAACGCCCCATAGCACTGGATATACCTAGCAAACCAATGTCGGTGCCGATGCCGCCTACATCAATTATGTGCATAGCCAATCGCTCTAATTCTAAAGCAATAGAACGTAAATATTGAGCCCGTTCGCTTACGGTCACGCCCAAAATAGATTCGATAGCAATGGCGTGAGCAAATGCATTAGCGCAGGCGGTGTCGCTGGCAGCTGCTTCGGCGACAAAGTGAGCCTTCTGCCACGGCACTTCAGTGAGACGTTTTTCAACACCGCGATGCACCCAACCCAGCCTGATCTCCAGATTAACGATGGTCTCGCCAAAGCAACTAAAGCGGAAGTGACCGGGCTCAATTACACCAGCGTGAATCGGTCCTACAGGCAGCTCATAGACGCCCTCACCTTTGACTTCAAGAAACTCATAGCGACGCGGCAGAACATTCTCAAAGTTTTCAGGCAAGGCAATTTTGCGCAATGGGAAAAAATCGGCTTCATATTCTTCATGCAAAAGTAGATGCTTAAAGCGCGGATGGCCATCAGGAACGATACCGAAAAAGTCAAAAAGCGCTCTTTCAAACCAGTGAAATTGTGCCAGATGTGGAGTCAACGAGCGATACTTGTTACGTTCCAATTCCAGAGGGCTAATTAAAAGCTCCGCGGTGCCGTCTTTTGGGTCGAGCAAAAGAGTAACCAGCTGCCCACCATCAATGGATGTGAATAAACCAAGACGCTTGTTTGAATTTTTTGTCAGGGTGCGAGCCAGCTTGTCATGCAACTCATCCAGGGGCATCTCTAGGCGTTCTAATTTCATCTAATTACGCTCCATGAGCCTGACCAAACTTCAGTGTTGACGCACACTCCGAGGGCCAGGGTACAAAGTACAAGAATGGCAGGAATAATTGACGCTCGAGCCGGTTGGAAGCTTTTAAAACCTTGTTTGCCGCTGCCGAGAATTACTTTGCCAACGTGCGCGAGTATGGCCACAAAACTGATAGCGATGGCGCCAGTCATTATTACAGCCAGTATCCAGCGGCCGTCCGACATACTCAAACTGAGCATAGACATCTCGGCGACAAAGGCACCAAAGGGTGGTGCGCCAGTGACGGCGAAGGCCGCCAGAGCCAGTAAAACTGCCCAAATGGGGCAGTCTTCAATAACACCGTGCATTTTATTCAATTTTTTTGTGCCCGAGGCCTGAATGATATTGCCTGACAATAAAAACAATGCCACTTTCGCCAGGCTGTGATTAAGAGCCTGCAAGAAAAAAAGAGGCCCTGATCCCAGGCCGATAGCAAAGACCATTAGGCCTACATTTTCAATGCTCGAGTAGGCCCATAGTCTCTTAAAATTGTGCTGGCGCAATAGCAATAAACTGGCAGCTACAACAGTGATAGTGCCAAGAATGGCCACCAACTGATGCACGTGTGAGTGGGGTTGGGCGGCGTTAATAATACTTGCTACTTTCCAGATGCCAAACAGAGCGCAGTTCAAAAGCGCCCCAGAAAGCATGGCTGATGCTGGTGCGGGTGATTCGGCGTGAGCGTCCGGCAGCCAGGTGTGTAGCGGGAAGATACCAGCTTTGGTGCCATAGCCAATTAAGCAAAAAATAAAACCAAGACGCAGTAGAGGAAAATTCAATAGTTGAGCATTGGTAATCAATTCTGAAATATTGAGGGTGGGCTCCACTAGTGTGCCGCGCTGACTGGCAGCAAAAATAAATACGGTGCCCAGCAAGGCAAAAGCGATGCCTACTGAGCAGACCATCAAATATTTCCAGGTGGCTTCGAGGGCAAATTTATTGCGTTCAAAATAGACCAGCGGTGCTGATGAAAGCGTAGTGGCTTCAATGGCAATCCATAAATAACCAAGATTGTCGCAAACAAAAACTGTGGTCATGGCCAGTAGAAATAAGTTGACCGATGCATAGAAAAGGCGCAGCGATCGCGCTGCGTATGCATCTCCGTTTGCTTCAGCGGCGGCAAAATAGTAGTCGGCGTGAGTGACGCAGCACGAGACCACGAAGGTGGTCAGTAAAATGAAGTAAGTGCCCATTTTGTCGACGGCTAGCCCGCTGGCAAATTGCATACGTTCAGTGCCTTGCAAACAAGGATGCAGGACAAAAGCAACGATAGCCAGTTGCCACCAGATCATGATCGGTACGAGTTTGCGTGTCAATTTTACTTCTAGAAATAAACTAATCAAGGCCAGTGCCGCAGGCAAAACAATTAAATAGAGCAGGTCGTTCATTTTGCCTCAGTCCTTTAATTCTGTAAGCTGGCTAACGTCGATATGCTCAAAGCTCTTTTTGATATTAAAGAGCAACAGGCCTGCCACCATTACCGCCACCAGTACTTCCAGAAGTAAACCCATTTCTACCATTAGCGGCATGCCGTGAGTTTGCGTAATGGCAAACAAATAGACACCGTTTTCAATCACAAGAAAACCTACGATTTGACTGATAGCCGCTCGCCTTGTGAGCATTAACAGTACTCCTGAGAACAAAATCGACATGGCTGCCGTGGAGCCTATGCGCGAATCAAGGTCGCCAATCAGTCCAGGAATTTGCTGGCTAATTACATAAGACAAGCCAAGTAGCAGAGCGCCAAAATGCATTGAAAGAGGGGCGGCGATGAAAGCACCAGTGTCGGTGCCGATGTCAATTTTTTTAATTACGCTATTGAGAAAGTACGGAATTACCCAGGCCTTAATAGCAAAGACTGCAGCTGCAACAACATATAAATGCGAGTCATGTGTAATGTTGGCAATCCAGGCTGTTACTGCCGCAAGGGCTGTTGTGTGTAGGGAATAGAAAGACAAATTGGTGCGCAAATGAGTGGTGCCAAGTATGAGAATTGCGAGAATTGCGGCTAACATTGTCAGTGCTTCAAATGTATCGAGAACCATTGTTTAATCCTCAGTTCAGATTTTTGCCAAGGGCGATGAAAACGCAAAAGATGCTCATGGCCACTGAATAGGCAATAAATTCAGGCAGCTTGGTCCAGCGCAATTTAACCGCCACGCTCTCAATCACAGCAATGCTAACGGCCATCAGAATTATGCAGCCGATTGAAGCAGAGGCGCGAATAAGCTCTGTGGTGTGCCAGAAATAAGGTACGGCGTGAAGCAAGCACTGGCTTGATATGCCAAGCAAAATTAGAATTTTGAGAAAGTGCGCATACTCAACCAGGGCCAAATTTGCAGCAGAGTTTTCGAGAATCATGGCTTCGTGCACCATGGTCAATTCCAGGTGAGTTGTAGGATCGTCCGCGGGCATACGCGACAATTCCACCAGGCTGGCAAGAAACAGTCCACAACCGGAGATGAACCACAGACCCGGCTGGTTTAGCAGCTCTATGTTCTTAAATGAAAAGACAAAAGCCAGGTCGCTCGATTGGCTGATTGACCCCAGCGACGCCAGGCAAAGAATCACAGAGGGTTCCACCAGAAGTGCCAGCGTGACTTCGCGACTGGCACCAAAGCCACCAAAAGCAGAGCCAGCATCGAGAGCCGACAGCACTGTGAAAAAGCGAGTCAGAGCCAGTAAATAAATTACAAGAAAGAGATCGCTGCTCATTGCAAACGGTCTAAATGATGTCCAGGGTGCGAGATATGCAAGAATAATCAACATTGATAAATTCACTGCTGCCGTGCTGCGAAATATCCAGCTGGTATGTTTGCTTATGGTTTCGCTTTTGCTTAAAAGTTTGAAAAGGTCATAATATGGTTGCAGTAAAGGCGCGCCAATGCGATTTTGAAAGCGCGCTTTAGTCTTGCGAATCACACCGACAATCAATGGCGGCAAAAACAAAAATGTAGCGGTGAAGCCCAGGGTTTCCAGCATTGTATGAAAATTGAAATTAAAATTCATATGTTGGTACCAAGGAAAACCAGAAGAATCATTGTCAAAAATACATAAAGTAAGTGAATGTGAATACTGCCGGTTTGCAGACGCACCAGTGAGCTAGAGAGCCAGTCAAAGGTATTGATTAGCGGTTGATAAATTTTGGTTTCCAGAATCGGTGTCATAAAAGTTTCTACTTTTACAATTTCGGGGAAGTGTCGCCTGTCTTTTCCCGATATTTCAGTGCTTACTTTCATTTGCAGAACTTGAGAAAAAATGCGACCTATGGGGTGCGAGAAGCTTGAACCGGTTTCTTCTGTTCGCGTAGAAAGTGGGCCAAATCCGCAATCCCAGGTAATGTAGTTTTTCACTGTCGCTGACCGCCTGCCCAGAACAAAAATGTAAATGCTTGATACGAGAACACTACCTACTAGAGTCAGCTGACCTAGGGGCAGCGGGAACAGATCCGAGCCCACTAAAATATGATTATTTGTCAACTGCTGAACTGCGGGTGTGAGGCCGTCTAGGACAATGGGCACAGAGGTGCCCACCATGACGCAGGCCACGGTAAGTATAAGTTGCGCCAGAATCAGACCATCAGGACTACCTGAGGGAGATTCTTTAGCTTTGGCAGCGGCATTAGAACGCGGTCTGCCGAGAAATGCAATGCCCACCGCTTTGGTAAAGCACGCCAGCGAAAGCGCGCCGACAAATGCTAGAACCCCTACCATGGCCAGTGCTATGGCCCTCTCTAAAATTGGCACGTGAGCGAACGATAAATGGAAAAATGTTTGATAGACCAGCCATTTGCTGGCAAAACAATTCATAGGCGGCATGGCGCAAATTGAAAGTGAGCCGACAAAAAAGCAGAGCATAGTCCAGGGCATGTTTTTTGAAAGCCCACCGAGAGCTGAGAGATCTCTGGTGTGCGCAGCACGTTCT
>CASBPX010000183.1 GCA_949127735.1 Candidatus Obscuribacterales bacterium
GAGTTTGGCTTTTTAGGTGTAGTGGTCTTCACCTGGGTGCAAACGCCCCTTCTTTGAGGGCAAGATTTGAGCGCTGGAGACTTGGTTTTGTAAGTCACCTTGCTTCTTTCGCGTCTGATCAACTGATTGATGGTAGGCACCACTGCACTCCTAAGAACTACGACTAAATTTACCCAAACATGACATGGGCGAGCAAGCTCACCTCAGCCATAAGTATCGGCAAGTTTTCAGATTATCAGATGAGCAGGGCTCAAACCGAAGACTTTCGTAAATCCTTTACAAAGCAAATGCCAAATGATCGAATTCTTAGGCTAATCAGGGGGAAAATGGCGCAAACCTTAAGCGCATATAACAACTAGCTGCCATTGCCGCCGAGGCTGCTGCGGATTTTTCTCAGAAAAATACCTTTAAATGTATTTTTTTCAGCCTGACTTGGGTCGCATTTGTGGCTCCGAAAAAACTGCGCATTTATTTCTTAGTTATTAAAGGTCGGCTCCTCAAATGTGCCCATGGGCAAATTAATGGCCGGTTTGCCGCCTAGCGGATTCAAACTGACAGTGCGCTCGAGAGTGAGTCTCTTGGCCGGAGTCTTGGCTCGCAGCCAGTGGTCTCGCGTCAAAAGTGAGAAGTGTCCGGCCCTCTCCAGCCCGGCTTCTTCTAAAGCTTCGATGACAGAAGTCTGGTAGTCATAAGCTTTGGCAATGACCATGCCTTTCATGCCCGCCCGGCGCATAATCGACAAAACGAAATTGACCAGATCTTTAGATGTGTGCGACCAGCCTGGATGCACAGCAAATTCCAGGTGATAGTCACCTTCGCGGTGAGCGGTGACCTTACACGATGAAGTAATCACCTTGCGCTCAGAATCGCACGATACCCAAAACCAGCTTTTGCGCCTGATTAGCCTTCTGGCAAGTTTGTCTAAACTCTCGACCCTTAAAGGGAAAATGTAAAAATCTTCCGGCACATACTGAAATGTCAATCTGATGTCGGCAGGCAGTACGTCTTGATGCAATTGGTAGAGGCTAATTTGATCTTCTGGTTCCGCCAGGCGAAAAGTGCCAGATGAGCCGAGGCTGTCGATATTGTCATCGCCCTCGCTCTTTAGATCTGAGGGCACCTGATAGTGAGTAATGCGGGCAGAACGCCTGAAGCCGCAAGCAGCCAGAAGATTGAGTGCGCCTGAATTTTGATCGGAAGCTTCTGCCACAAAATGACTGATGCCTTGACTGCCGAACAAAGCGAAGGCAAAGCGCAAAAGCTCCTGGGCAATTCCGCGGCCGCGGTGATTGGGATGCACCACCAGATGATCTACCTGCCAGCAATTTTTTGATTTGCCAATTGGATGTAGCGAAATCATTCCCAGCACCAGGCCGTCTTCTTTAGCTACATAAACAGATGGGGAAATATGCCAGTGGCATGGCAGCCAGTGCTGCCAGAAGGTCAGACCAGTAATTAGATAGCGGTCTTCGGCACAAAAACTTTCATACGGCACAGGTTCGTCCTGGTAGCGCAAAAGAGCGCGTACCTGAGTTGATTCTGTGGCAAATAGGGGTTGAATTTTGATCATGGGGCTTATTTAAGCTCAGTACACTTCAAAATGGCTAATCAAAATGATACCACGCTTGCCAAGTGGCCTGCGGCGCTTGCTTCCCTGTGACTTCTAGCTGACTTCTAGCTGACTTCTAGGATCGCGTGGTGGTGCCGTCTGACTAGATATGTTGAGGCGCTGCGGGCTATACTGAGCTCAACAAACTTCTCTTACCCACCATGACCAATCTCAATAAGCCTACCAAGCCTGCTCACCCAAACAAGCAGGCGGCTAAAAAAGCCGACAAAAAAGACGATAAGCCATTTTTCAAAACAGTGGCCGACAATCGTCGTGCGCGGCACGATTACGAAATCATCGACACGCTTGAAGCCGGAATCAGTCTGGTCGGCACCGAAGTAAAATCGATTCGAGCGGGCAAGGCTAATTTAGCCGACGCTTTCGTTAAGGTAGAAGACGGCGACCTCTACCTATATAACTGTCATATATCACCTTACGATTTTGGCAATCGCAATAATCATGAACCATTACGTAAGCGCCGATTACTGGTGCACAAAAAACAAATTCTCAAATTGAAATCAAATATGCAAGAAAAAGGGCTGGCACTGATTCCGCTTAAACTATATTTCAAAGGTCATCTAGTTAAAGTCGATCTCGCACTGGCTAAGGGACGCAAGCTGTACGACAAGCGCGAAAATATAGCGAAAAAAGAAACTAAACGAGATCTGGACCGATTGACCAAAGCACGCAATAACAGCAACTAATTATTTTATTCTACCGATTCAACATTCAAATCTGAGGACCGCAAAGCACAATGGCAAGATCGAAAACCGTGACTCTCTCCTGGTTGGCAATGGCTTTCTTGCAGCTTTTGGTTCAACTGTCCTTAGTGGTGCCGGCCTGGGCAGCGTCTCCTGTAGCGGTGCTGAAAAGCGCGCGAAATGGTGCCGTTTATCAAGATCAGCATATCGGCACCTATGATGAAGACTACAAGATTTTCAAAAAGGCACTTGATGGTGCCAATGTGCGCTTTGACGAATTGAGTGACAGTGATGTTGACGCTGGTGTAGCAAAACTCTCAGGCTTCAAAGTGATTGTGGTGCCGTTGCTTGTCGATTTGCCTGCTAACGAAGTTGCTGCTTTGGCTGACTTTGCCCGGGGCGGCGGTAAGCTTTTAATCACTGATGGAGCTGGTGTGCCTGGTGCTGGTGCAGTTTCTCTTTCTGCTTTGGCCGGTGTGGCCTCGTCTAAACAAGCGACATTGAAAGAAGTAAATAAGTTGGTCTGGCGCTCTGCCAACGTAAACCCTGTGACTGCCGAATTTGCTATTGCTACTGTGGTTTCGCAACTGGCTCTTTCGCCAAACGGCACGAGCATTGCTTCGTGGCAAGACGCCGGCGGGCAAACGCAAGGTGTTGGTATTGCTCGGGCTGGCAATGTCATATTTATGGGTTGGGCACCAGGGGTGCAAGGCGAAGTTTCAAGTAATGCTACTTTAATTTCGCAGGCCTTAGACGAATTGTCGCCTGGTATCACGCAAGCAGCAGCAGTGCAAATTAGCTTTGCTGATTATCAAACTATTTCAGCAGAGCTTGATTATCTGGCCAAGCGAACGGAAGAAGCGATGAAAACCGCTAAGCAAGCGGAATTTTCGGTACCGCTCAAAACCATTCAAAGCGATTATGATGCTGCCACAGCACATGTTAAAGCTTTTCAACAAGCCTATAGCGATCGCAGATTTTTAGAAGCCGATGAAAATTTGCAGAAGGCCCGGCAAGAATTTGCCATGGCTTTCGCTCAATCGATGCCGGTGCGGCCAGTGGAAGCGCGTTCGGTCTGGCTTGATAGAGGAACCATTGTCGCCACCCGTGGTGCCAAAGGTATGTCGCAGCTATTCGACAAATTGAAAACCGCTGGTATCAATGTGGTTTATTTCGAAACCAATAATGCCGGGTTCACCATGTATCCTTCAAAAATGGCTACTCAAAATCCTGAGACCAGTGGCTGGGATCCGCTTGGTTCTGCCCTCTCTGAGGCTAAAAAAAGAGGCATGGAATTTCATGCCTGGTTCTGGACATTTAGCGTAGGCAATGCCAAGCATAATCCTATTGTAGGCAAAGAAGCAGACTACCCCGGCCCGGTTTTGTCGACTCACGATTTTGCCTGGGCACTGGCGACTCAAACAGGTTCACTTCTGCCCCCAAGACAATTTGAATACTGGATTGATCCGTCCAATCCTGAATGCCGTAATTATGTGAAAAAACTCGTATCAGAGGTGGTTAACCGTTATCCCGTTGACGGTATTCAATTAGATTACATTCGTTATCCATTTAACAACAAGGGTTCTGAATTGGGCTTTAATTGGCTCTCCAGGCAGAAATTCGAGCGCGAAACCGGCATGTCGCTTGATCGCATGGATGAAGATACCAGAACCATGTGGATACATTGGAAAGCGAATATTATCAGCAGTTTCGTCAAAGAAATTTCAGAAGAATTGCGCGCGGCAAAGCCTGGCATTCGTATATCAGCAGCTGTTTACGGCATGCCTAAACGTATGCGCATGAATGCCATTCAACAAGAATGGGAAGTCTGGGTGGCCAATGGTTGGGTTGATACACTCAATCCAATGACTTATGTCGGCACCGCCAAAGAACTCAATGATGCGGCCGGTTTTGTTAAAGAATCAACAGCCGACAAAGCACTCTCTTATCCGGGTCTATCCATTAGACAACTCGATACTGCCGGACTAGTGGAGCAGCTTGATACCGCGCGTGTGATTGGTACCCTCGGCACCACTATGTTTGCCGTAGCCCACCTGGACGATAAAAAAGTCAACATGCTCAAGGTAGGCCCTTACAGAAGGCCTACGGTGATGACACCACAGGCTGATCCGATTAAAGCCAGTCGCATTTTGTTCGATGATTTTTCCACCATGGTTAATCGCTATTTGCAAGACCCCAAAAAGCGCATCATGTCTGATACCGCCAGCACCAATGATGTGGTCAATCAACTTGATGCCGTACAAAAAGAATTGCACGGCCTGCCGTCAAATCCGAAACCAGATGAAATTGATAATGTCTTAAAAGACGTTACCGCCCTGCACTCAACCGTTAAAGAGTGGCTCAGGCTCGAGGCTTTCATTCAGCGTGGTTTCCGCGCTCAATACATAGCCAATTATTTAAGTCAGGTGGAAGCGATTCTTTCTTATGCCGCACAAAGAGCGCGGACTGCCACCGGTGGTAGTGCCATTGCCACTCATGGAGCTAATTCAGGACAATAAATTAGTGCTGTTTGAGTTGGCGCTTAAAGGCTTTGACTTCCTCTTCTGACGGGCTTTTGGCGGCCGTGCTGAGCCATGCCCCGATGGCTACACTGCTTTTTGTGCCCTTGCGCGGATAGCCGTAGTGAGTGGTAAAGCGCACTTGGCTTACTTTGTTGTTCTGATAGCGCAATTCAAGCACCGTGGAAGTATCAGTGCCGTGCCAGCGAATTTGAGAGCTGTCAGAATTGCGCTTAAATGGCGGGGTTGGGAAACGTTTAATCAGTTGTGCCGCATTGAGACCGATCAAGTCGCTGCTACGGCTATTTTCTAAAAGAGCTCCTCGCTTAGCATGGGACAAGCCACGGCCATGTACAGCCTGAGCCAGCAACAATGGTGAAAATAAAATCAATAATAAACTCGAAACCAGACTCGGTACCAGAGGTAGGGTGTCAGAACTAAAACGTATACGTTTTAGTTTCGAATTTAGACTCGGCCGTGCAGCCAGGCAATATTTCATTACTTACTTACTTTGTCGAATCGCGCAAATAATTGAGTGTATTGGGAAATAGCTCTTTTAAACGAGCGGCTGCCTTTTTGTCGCTGCCGCGACCGGTAGCTACTGCGAAGGCTTCAGCATAAAACTCTTCTTTGCTTGGCTGGCCCAGATAATAGGCCATGGGGCCACCTGGTTTCACTTCTTGCATCAATTGCTTGGTCTGGGCAGGGGTGAGGTTGTCGACGTCTTTGCCCATGGCGGCCTGGAATTTTTGATCGCGCACGGTGGCAAAACCACGTAAATAGCTGTAGGCGTGACCGGCTTCGTGGCGCGCAAGTCCACCATGGTCAGTATTGGCAAAAGATTTAACCGGCGTGCCGTCGCCTAAATTTTCGAAAACAGCAATGTGCGGCGGCTTCGCCCCGCTATCGAAGAACGCCGGGGCATCTAAAGCAGTGCTTTTGCCAAAGACTTTCTGGCCTGCTTTGTTTGTACCCATGGCCCTATCGTAGGCGTGGATGTCTTTAAATACATCGACGCGAATGCCTTTATCTTTCAATTCCTGGGCCACTTTTTCAGGCAGGCTGGCAATACCGTTGGCCACGTCTTGGGCGTATCCGGGCGATGCGCCGTGGTTGAACACGTCGAGCATCACTCTCGGTTTGGGTTGGTCCGAGCCGGCCGCAGGCTTGTCTAAAGCGTCTTTGATGTCTTTGCTCTGGAACTGAGCCATCTGCAAAGTCTTGAGATTTTCGTCAGTGGATGGGAAACCAAGCTTTTCGTGGGCTTTGTTGGCTTGTGCAGGATTGCCATCAAACGCCGTGCCGCCATTTTTGCCGTCAATTTTGTAGCCCGGGAAGTCTAGTTGACCTTCCGGGGCGGTTTTTGGTTTTTCAACCTGATCGGTTTGACGTTGCGCTTCTTGAATTGCCATATGAATAATCTACCCAAAAACACGTGAAATTGATGTGACAGCGTTTAGGTGAAAACCTAGTGGCGTTAGATACCAATGAACTGCCCCCCGAAAGTTGACAAAAAAAGTCTTCACAAGCGGGGTTCTTGCTGATAAACGGAGATTGCATAATGGCTGGGCAGCTGGCATTCTGAATGAGAAGAAACGAAGACGTCTAATTGATCAGTCTTTGAACTCTTTGACGCACGCAAGGAATTCTTTGACTTCTTTTAAATCCAACTCCCCGCCCGTGCTGTCACAACTAACATGCACCTCTAAATTATTCTTGGTTGGTTCAATCGTTCCTGACAGCTCTTCGCCTTTTGATGTGTGTTTGACGATCTGGTAATGAAGGGTTCGACCCGCTACTGGAAGGGTCCCTTTTGCCCGAATTCGTGGTTTCAGTCGCTCATTCTTCGCTCTCAGGTCTTCGGCTTTTTGTCTGCTCTGGTCTGTGTCCGCGGACACTTCCATCGGCTTGATATCGATTGTGAATGACATCACGGTGGTATCGCCCGAGTTGTTGTATGTAACATAGTTAGTACCGGAAATCTCACCGGAATCAATCTCTGAATAACCATGCGGCAGCTTTTTGACCACCACGACTTTTTCGGCCACATTGATTTCATTTGTCTTAATTGTCTGGCATCCGCTGAGCAGAAAAACGGCTGCAATTGCCAGCAAACTGAATCTTCCTTTAATAATTGCACCTCTAAATTTAGCGATAAATGGCGTCCTGATAATCTCGTTACCCCACGTGCGCTGAATTCAATCAGTCTTCGTCTGCTCTCGGCATTTCAAAATGAAATTGAGTACCGTGACTCGGATCCGCTTCTGCCCATATTTTTCCACCATGAAGGATCACAAGCGCTTTGCAGATTGCTAGACCCAGACCTGAGCCACCGCTTGTTCGAGCTGTTTGATTCGGAGCCTGCTGAAACCTATCGAATATCCGTTCCAGTTGATCTGGTGCCAGGCCATGTCCTTGATTTGCAACTGTCAGAGTAACGACTTGGTCACTGCTCTTTGCTGATAGAGTGACAGTGCCATCCTTGGGTGAAAACTTAGTGGCGTTTGATACCAAGTTGGCTAAAATTCTCAGCAGCATCTCTTGATCAGCGTCGACAAAAAGATCTGTCACCTCAGATTTTAGCTTTACACCAAGCTCGTAGGCAAAACTCGCCGATTGTTCAATGATATTTTCGAACGCTTTTTGTACCGAAACTTTGTTTCTGTTCAGGTCCATCATATTCGAATTAATTTTTTCGATGTCGAGAAGGTCACCTATAAGCCGCATCATGCGTTCGCTGCTGCGTTGCGCGCCCGGCAAATACTGTTTGGCCTTCTCGCCAGGGTCACCATAGAGGCCGTCGCTCAAAAACTGCAAATAGTTTCGCACCGTAGTTAGTGGCGTACGTAAATCGTGCGTCACCATTGCCACCACCTCTTGCTTTAAACGTTCGGCGGTACGAAGCTCAGTAACATCGTGAAAAATACTGAAAATTTCGCCTTGATCTTGCTTCTCTTCTTGAGGTGCTTGTTGAGCTGACCAGAGCACTTCCCTGACCTCTCCGTCCGCTCTATTAATGGCTATGGGTAGCGCGTTTGGCGTCAGGCCTTGCTTGATTTTGTTTATAAATACAATCGCTTTTTCATTATCTTCATGACTGAGATAATCGAGCAAGTATGTGGAGATAATTTGCTCTGGTGTCAAGGCAAAAAAGTCTTCACATGAGGGATTGGCGCTGATAAATTTCAGTCCAGAATCGAAAGAACAAATGCAATCGCTGGCATTTTCAAGAATGGCTTTTTCTCTGCGCGATGCCTCTCTTAATTGATCGGCCATTTTGTGAAAGACTTTGTCGAGATGAGCGATTTCGTCATTGCCTGATACTGGTTGATTAAGAGGTCTGTCAAGTGCCAGACGAACGCTGTTATCGTTCACTGTCATCAATCGATTGGCAATGCTGCGTGCGAGTATATTTCCTAACAGCAATGTCAGTAAAATGTTTGCTACTCCACCGCAGATTAAAACAAGTTGTACTTGTTCTCTAAAACGTCTTTGATTTTCAGGACTGGCATCGGCAACAGCTTTACCGGCATCGCCCAGATTGAGCATTTCGTTTGATAGTCTGATAGAAACTTTGCGCAGTTTCGCCCAGAGTGCCAGTCGATCAACTGCGCCGTGGTGCAGTGAGGCACGATAGTGGCGTCGCGTTTCTTTGAGCAGCTGCTGTGTTTGGCGCAGTGAGTCAAGTGCACTGTTCAATGACTTCGAAAGCTCAGGCTTGTCTTCAGTCAGTACTTTCAAATTTTCGAAATGCCTGTCGATGCTGTCTGCCAATTTTTTGTATTCCAATCCCAAATTTGGGTTGGGCTCCAGTGAATCTTCTTCGCCAAAATAGACTTTCACTGAAACAAAGTCACGAGTTAAATCAATCACTTCATCAGCAATTCGCCGAGAGTACTCGGCGCGTTTTGCCTCATCTTCTGCTTGATTTTGCAGGTATGCAACTGTACCCAGAAGGCCAAGTTCTAATATCAGTGGTACTGAAATGAGAATGAGTATTTTTGATCTAAGAGTGACTGAGCGGAGCATAGTGTGTTTATCCCCACCAGTAAGGGTGGTAAAACTTGCTATATTTACCTTAGTATGGCTAAAATTTTGATAGCTGAAGACGATATTGACCTGGCAGCTATGGTGTCAGGTTGGCTCACCAGCGAGCGTTTTACAGTTGAAGTGGCACATGATGGTGCCTTTGCTGCTGATCTTCTACGGCTGTCAAACTATGATGTGGTGGTTCTAGACTGGGAATTACCCAACCGTTCAGGCATTGAAATATTGCGAGAATACCGCGACAGTGGTGGTGCTGCGCCAGTAATTATGCTCACCGGCAAAGCGACTACGTCTGATAAGCAAACAGGGCTAGACCTGGGTGCTGATGATTATTTGACTAAACCTTTTGATATTAAAGAGTTAGGCGCGCGCATTAGAGCTTTGTTGAGGCGACCTGCTCTGATTAATTCTGCTGTTCTCAAGGTCGGCGACATCGAGCTCGATGCCGCGAAATATCGAGTTCTGCGAAATGGCAATGAGATACACCTCTTGCCTCGTGACTTTGCCCTTTTAGAATTTCTTATGCGACATAAAGATCAAGTTTTTAGTGCTGAAGCACTAATTTCCAGAGTCTGGGTATCCGACTCAGACGCCAGTCCTGAAGGGCTTCGCACCGCCATCAAACGCATTCGCAAAAAAATTGATGACGGTAACGAAGATAGCCAATCTTTGATCGAGAACATACCAAAAGTTGGTTACAGGCTTAGATCTAATTGCTGAAAGCTCTGAAATTTGGCAGCTGGATTCGGTCTGGTTTTACTGGCAGGTCGAAGTCGAGAAACTGACTGTTCCTTTTCCAGGTTAGGCCGAATCCAGGATCTTTGAGGTTGTTGCCAAGTGCGTCACATGTCACGCGTATTGTTGGCTCAGGTGTCAGTATTCGTGGAAAATCAGTCCGTGACTGGAAAATATCGTCAAATAGTTTTCTTGCTTGACCATATTCCTTTTCATCCACAGCATTTTTCTCGATTTCACTGGCATTCTCTTTTGCTAATTCCATATGCCGCTATCCTCTGTTAGAAAATGTGCGATCTAATTGCTGAAGCTTTTAGAGTTTGGCAGCAGTCTTTGTTCTTGTTTTGGCTGGTACCCAGGGGTAGTACTCTGTTCATTACTTTTTTGTTCGTTGATGGTTGCGCGATTTTCCTTAGATTTTTCGCCAATCACTTCGTTTCTAGGCCCTTGTCCAAACAGTGGTGGAAATTCCAATTCTTTAGGTTCTTTGGAGATAGTTTTAGAGTCTCTCAAAAGGTCCAGGAGTTTGCCTGCATCATTTGGTCCGCAGACATCCTGCTTGCTTTTGTTTTGAGTCAGTGACTGGTAAGTATCGTCAAAAAAATGTTGTGCTGCTTCCTTGTACTTTTGCATGTCCTCCACAGCATTCTTACTGACTTCACTGACTTGCTCTTTTGCTAATTCCATATGCTCTCATCCCCTGTTAGAAAATTGTGCGCTCGGTTTTGGTTTTGGTTTTGGTATTGGTTTTGGTATCGGTCTCGGTCATGCATTAACCTTAATGGCACAGAAAAACCAAGTGGTGACTATTCAGTGACCAAAGTGTGACCACATACTGGAGATGTGGGGAATAGTAAACATGGTGATGGTGATTGGTTTATTTATTGATGGTGCAAGAGCTGTGCGCTTAAAATCGACCTTATTGTTAACGGCTTTTGTAGTTTTATCGAGCTTCAGGCCTGCTGGTTGCTCGCCAAGCAATCTTGGACAGCCGCGACAACCTGAGAAAGTCTTCAACTCACAAACTCTGGGCCCCGGGCAAGCCTGGTCGATGCATCATAAAACGCTTATCCTTGGCGAATTTGACTTATTAATCAATAAAACTGGTCTGAGAGCTGCTTGCAAGCGTTCAGGAATTACTTTTGTAGCTCAGGCGCCAGCCTGGCGCGCTGTTGCCTTCTCGACTAGATCAGGGGCGATCTGGAGACCTGCCCCTGTCAAATTTCGGCCAGTGCACGAACAGTGGCACTCGCTGGCGGTCATAGGGATTCCCGGCATATGGTTAACTCCCGTAGTACGCACAGGCCAAAGTGAAGTATCTGGATTTAAATGCGTAAGCTTTGCCACCTCTGACGAGTGGGTGCGTCAGCAGGTCGGCCAGCTAAAGCAAAAGCTGATAAATCTCTCATATCCGCGTTCAGCTGTTTACCATGCTACTCAGCTTAGTTTGCCCACTCAAGCATATGTAATTTTAGAGCAGATATATGGAGTGCCGTCCTGTTCACTGATGCCGGTTGAATTTCGCTATACCAGTTTTCGAAAAAACGAAACGATAGCCATGCAAACAAACTCGTGCCGAATAGTCACACCAGCTAAAGACTGGCTGGATATTCCACAAGGTCTAAAAACAGTGGGCACTTTCGCCGACGTTAATATGGATAAGGGTGCCGAGTCTGGTGCACAAGAACTGTTTGGTAATTGAAAATTAGATTCGGCTATTTAATACGGCCAAAGCAAAATGGAGCCTCAAAATGAGGCTCCATTGAAAGGAGGAAGCTTCTAGCAGGGCCAGAAATTAGCTACCAGAATTCCAGTCGGTCACAGGTGTAATGACAGGCTGAGCATATGTCACTTCAACAACTGGCTGTTGCACAGGTTGTACTGTCTGTACTGGAGGTACAGGTTGTACGTTCTGTATGGCAGGAGGAGCAAAGTTCACTTGTGGTTGAGCAGTCACTTGTGCTGTTTGGGCAATAGCAGGAGCGGCAGCGGCTGCTGCAGCGGCGGCTTGTTGCTGAGCAGCATAAGCTCTGAAGGTCTCTTCAATAAGACCCGCTTTTTCGCGCAAGAGATATTCGATGTAATCTCCACGGCTCATACGTGATGCAGCGACTTGTTCGTCGAGCAGACGGTGTGCCATAGGGGTTACGCAGACGGCTGTTGTGGTTCCACGGTTCTTACCAAAGAAGAACGATTTGGCACCACCTTTAGGGCCTGTTTGTTTGGCTTGAGGGGGTAATCTCAAGGGGGCCAAGCCAGCGCGTTCACGAATAAGCATTTCTACGTAATCGCCATTCGAAACGCTGGCGGATGCGGCTTGTTCTTTAAGCAACTGACGGCCAAGGGCTGTCAGGTTGAACGAAACCGAACCGGACTCTTTGCCAGGAAAGCGCGAGCGCCTGGGCGAAGTGGTCTTGGCAGGTGCTGGTGTTATCTGGACCGTTGTGTTCATCTAGCTTATGGCAGTGATTCTTTCCAATTACTTTTTAGTGCCTGGTTAGTTTCTCTACCTTTCCTCCTTTTCTGAAAGAACTGGACCCTTCTGGTACGAATTTAAGACTTAGTCTTGATTTTGAATGTGATGGCCAATGCCATCTAGTTACCAACGCTTTTTTATTGTTTCCTGCTATCCGGCTTATGCCATCAAGCTGTCGACCGCTAAGTCGATCAAGAAAGCTCTTGCCGTGCCCTCGCACTTGGACTCTATCAAAAACCCACGGTATTACTTACTGGGTGAATCTTCGATTTGTCCTGGCAACCCTTTCCAAGACCTTGATTATAGAGCAAAGTTACGAGAAAGATGCAGTAGTCATGTATTACTATCTTTTCATAACAAGGTCACGAAGAAGCTCATGACAACCGGTTAAGGTACATGCCAATGTTGATGGATAGCCAGGTTGTTGAAGAGTAAAGCGATGGCACAACCGAGAATTGCGCCAACAAAAACTTCTACTGGAGTATGCCCGAGGAATTCTTTAATACGCTCAGTAGATAGCTTAGGGTGCTCTGAAAATAGCTCAACCATCATCTGATTGAGCACCTTGGCTTGCAAACCAACCGTTCTTCTCACCCCTGCAGCGTCATACATAACGATAAAGGCGAGGCAAAGTGCGATGGCAAATGAGACGGAGTTAAACCCTTCTATCAAGCCTACAGACACAGCCATACCCATGGTGCAGCATGAGTGCGATGAAGGCATGCCACCAGTGGTGGCAATCATTCTCAAATCAAGTTTGCCGGTTTTGAATAGTTTGGTCAGTACTTTTAAAACTTGCGCAAAAGTACTGGACATCACGGTTACAGCAATGACTTGCCAGCCGCGACCTTCCATATTTTGCACCGCGGTTTGCACGTTGACCGGTTGCGTGGTGATCTGTTGAGCTTGCTCAACGCTGCTCTGCGCCAGCGTAATCAAATTAGTCAGATCTGGTAAACAAAATTCCATCGATGTTGTCTCTATTTTTTTCTATGAATAGCATATTTCAGTAAGGCTTTCAGAACCGGGGCATCCCTGTTGTCAAGCGCGCTGTGCTCCAGCAAGGCCACACCTTCTGCTTCCATCTCACTCAATTTGATTCTGGCGCCATCGATCCCGATGGCTCGCACCCAGGTAGCTTTTTTTGTCGCTTCATCTTTACCGGGAGTTTTACCCAGGGTCTGAGCGTCGCCGGTTACATCTAATAGATCATCTGTAATCTGGAAAGCCAGACCAAGAATTTCACCGAAGCGATAAAGACTAGTAAGCTGCTCTTCGGTGCCATTCATCAATTTGCCACCACTCCACAGGGCAAATCGAATTAAAGCTCCTGTTTTTCCGGCATGAATAGACTCGACTGTAGCGATATCAAATTTATCATCGGCGGCCCCGGTGAACTCCATGTCTTTGACCTGGCCACCGACCATACCAGAGGGGCCCGTGGCCCTACTTAACTCAAGAGCAACGGCCAGCAAATTTGCGGATGCAACAGACTTGCTCGTGTGTTCAATCAAAACTTCATTGGCTAACATGAGCAAACCGTCACCTGCTAAAAGCGCCAGGGCTTCGCCATAAATTTTGTGATTCGTGGGCTTGCCTCGTCGCAGATCGTCATTGTCCAGACAGGGCAAATCGTCGTGTACAAGGCTCATGGCGTGCACCATTTCAATGGCGCACGCACAGGGTAATGCAATTTGCAGCGCATTTTCGCTTAAATTGGCAGTAGCGCCAGTAGTGGCATTGTTTACAGAGACAGCTTCTGCTGCCGCCAGGGTAAGCATGGCCCTCAGTCTTTTACCGCCAGACAAAACCGAATAGCGCATAGACTGCCAGAGCTTGGCCGGCTCTTGCTCTACCAGATACTCAGCCAGCCGGTCTTCTACAAGCTTGCGGCGCGCTTCGAGGTAGCGTTCAAAATCGAAATTAGTGGAGTGAATTTGAGCTTCCAGCATTACTTATTTGTTGAGAACTTTTTTGACCAGTTGGAAAAATTTCAACCCTTCGACACCGAGCGTCAAAATGCTGCGTTCCTTATTAAGAAGCAAACTGACCAGCGGCCCGATTCTTTTGGCAATTTCCATATATTCAAGGGCCCCGGCCGCCGGCGCTTCTTTGGGGAGTTTGAAGCGCTCGGTCAATTCTTCCAAATTGTATTTTGCCGCTTGCAGCTGAATGAGAATTTGATCACGAATATCATCGATCAAGATTTCGTCTGCTTGCATAGTTTCATTGATGCGTACGTGAATTAAACCTACAGCCAGAGCACCGAGGCCAGCGGCAAATGCTACCAGGGCAATAAATATTCGAGCCGTATTCATTAATATAGGCGAATTGCGATCCAGCGCCCAAAATAAATCTGGCATGAGCAAAACAATTGCCAGTACTACCGTCACGACTACCAGGATTGTATAAAACAAGGCCACAAAACCACTTACCATGCGGACGCGTTGAATGGCGTCGGTAAGCAATTCTCCTGGTGCAACGCCAAGACGCGATAGCGGAGAGTTGGGATCAAAGTCGCTCTGTGCGCTGCGATTAGCACCGTAAGCGGTGTCGCTAGTTGAGCTGCCAGTTGAATTATTAGAACGATCAGGCGCGGCAGTTTGACTTGCCGTGCTGCTTTGTGATGATTCTAAGTCGTCGTTATCTTGCATTTTTTTAATTACTTGAGAAGGTCGCGGGCAATGAGCATGCGCTGTATCTGGTTGGTGCCTTCGTAAATTTGTCCCGCTTTGGCATCTCTAAAAATTCTTTCGATCAATAGCTCGGGGTTGAGACCATCCATACCAAGTACGTTCATGGCTTCAGTAGATACTTTCATTGCCACATCTGATGCCATTGTTTTAGCCATGGCCGCCACAGTTACGCTGGGCTCTTTAGCGTCAATCAAGCGTGCTGCCTGAAAAGTAAGCACACGGGCGGCCTCAGTCTGCACTGCCAGGTCTCCCAGTTTTGCCGCCATACCGCCGGCGTCGGCGCTAATTATTCCGTCGCGATAATTTCTTTGCAAGCTTTCCAGGCATGCGTCCAGTGCTCCCTGAGCCCAACCGACACACTGAGCGGCAATGGTCACTCTGCCTTTGGCAAGGCTGGAGAGGGCAACTTTGCGGCCTTCACCGTGGGCGCCAAGTAGATTTTCTTTTGGCACCAGGCAATCGTTAAACACAATTTCACAAGTGGAATATCCGCGCATACCGAGCATGTCGAACTTCTGGCCAATGGCAAAACCGGCAAAATTACGCTCAACAATAAAGGCAGTGATTTGACCACTTTTTCTTCCAGACTCGGGCTTGGCACCATCTGTGCTATCAAGCAGTCTGGCCATGACTATGTAAAAATCAGCTGAGGCACCAGAGGTGATGAAAGTTTTAGTGCCGTTCAGCACATAATTACCTGCAGCATCGATTTTGGCGCTGGTTTCAATTGCGGCCGTATCGGAGCCGGCATTAGGCTCCGTTAAACCAAAAGCAGCAAGCATTTTGCCGCTGGTGGCGGCCATTAGATATTTGTTTTTTTGCTCGTCGTTACCAAAGCGATAGATAGGCTCCTGGCTGAGCACGTGCACACCAAGAGAACTCATAATCGGCACGCAACGACGGCCAAATTCTTCGTTAACTAAACTGAAGCTAACATAATCTCCGCCTGATCCACCGTATGTGGTGGGGAAAGGCAAAGAGCCTAAACCAAATTCAGGGCTGCAAGCTTTTTCAAAAAGATCACGGCGAAAAACATTTTCTTTATCGCTGGCTATCACTTCTGCTTGCGTGATGCCGCGCGCAAAAACTCTGGCTTTTTCCAGCCACCCTATTTGTTCACTGTTGAATTTGCCTGCCAGCGCTCCGGTGGAGCTTGGTGACATCTGGGTTTGAACCAATTTGTGACTTTAGACCGCTCAGAAATTACGCATACAAATATAGCAAGGAAAGTGACTACATATACGCTTCTGCTCAGGAAGGGTAAACATTGAAGGTGGTATACAATTAATCTCGTTTAAATAACTTGGCAATTCAAAGCTCTTTACAACGCATGATTGCATCCCGATATTGAGGTCAGCCATTTCTACTAACGGTCAGTCGAAGATGCCGCCCAGCCCCCTCCGCAAACCGAGCGCGTTAAAAAAAGGCGATACGGTTGGAATTGTGGCGCCATCTTCGCCACCATTTGAGGCCGGCAATTTGTCATTTGCCACTGACTGGCTGCAAAAAATGGGCATCAAATTTAAACTTGGCGCTCATCTCGGCAAAAGTTACAGCAGTTATGCCGGTGACGATCAAGCTCGGGCAGAAGATTTACACACTCTCTGGGACGATGATCAAGTATCAGCAATTTTGCCACTGCGTGGTGGTGCTGGCGCCACGCGCTTATTGCCGCTGCTCGATTTTTCTCTATTTGAGCGCAAGCCCAAAATTCTTGTTGGATTCAGCGACATCACAGCGCTGCTTATAGCCATTCACCAGAAGTCGAACCTGGTCACTTTTCATGGGCCCACAGTGGGGCTGATGTTCGAGACCGCTTATACCCATGCCCATTATCAAAAAGCAATCATGGGCATTTCGCCTCTGGGGCTAATTAGCGATCCGCCACTGGAGCCGTGGGGCTCAGAATATCCGCCACGGCGCATGATTATCGCCGCCGGCAAGGGTCGCGGTCGTTTGACTGGAGGCTGCCTGACTTTGATACGTGGGCTGATGGGCACTGACTACGAAATCGAAACTGAAGGACGCATTGTTTTTCTTGAAGACGTTGATGAGGAGCCTCACAACATTGATCGCATGCTCAGTCAGTTAGTTTTGGCGGGAAAATTTGATCGGGCCGCTGGTATCATCATTGGTGACTGCAGCGGTTGCAAGCCTGGTGGTAGCAAACGTAATATTTTGCCGCTCAATATGTCTGTGGAAGCCATTCTCAAAGAGCGTCTGGGCAAGCTTGGCATTCCTGTCATTTTTGGTTTGAAATTTGGTCATACAGCTGACAAAATCACACTGCCACTTGGTGTGATGGCCAGTCTCGATACTACCGGTAGTGTTAGATTCGAAATTGAGGAGGCCGCTTGTGTTGATAAAACCGCCATCCTTAAAAAGTAAAGATCGCATTGCCCTTCTAGCTCCAGCCAGTCGTCCGGCTAAACCTTCGGCACTTAAACGGGCTGAAGCAATAGTTTCGGCCATGAACTTTACACCAGTAGTCGGCGCTCATGCTCTAGATATGCATGGGCCCATGGCCGGCAGCGATGAAGCACGGCTTTGCGATCTGATTTCTGCCATTGAAGATGACAGCATTGCCGCTATCTGGTTTCTTACCGGCGGATATGGTTCACTGCATCTGATATCAAATTTGCCTTACAGTACTTTCGCTAAAAATCCAAAAATTGTGCTTGGTGCTGATGATAATAGCCACCTGCTGTTTGCCTTGCATCAAGCGTCGCGGGTGGTGACTTTTTACGGCAACAATTTAGATCGCATCGACAGCAAAGCAGCGGTAGAGCGAATGGCCCATTTTTTTGCCGGTACACAATGCGAAGACGACAATCAATTAGATTATGGTGCTGCGCAATTCCCGCCATTGCAGGTTAAAGACAAAGTGGTGGCAGATTTTTGCTATGCGCCTGTGGCGGGTGTGAAAGAAGGCAGCGTGCTGGCCGGTAATCTTACGGCTCTGGTATCACTATTTGGCACAAAATTTGAGCCGCAACTTAGCGAAACAATATTGTTGCTTGAAGATCGCAATGAGCGGAACGATATTCTTGACCGCTGGTTTACTACGCTTTATATATCAAACAAACTGGCCACCATAGCTGCTCTTGGTCTGGGGCGTTTTGAAAATTGCGGCACCAGACAAAGCGCCAATATGCTTTCGTTTGAAGAACTGGTGGCCGACCGGGTAAGCGAAATTAATTTGCCAACCTGCTTCAATCTTCCCTTTGGCCAGAGTTCTGATTGCGCGATTGTGCCTCTAGGGCTTAGAGCTTCACTCGATACGGCGAAAGGCACTCTGCGTTATTTGGAATCAGCTTTTACTGGCCGATAAAACCAAGTGATTCTGCTTTGTCCTGGTCGCTTTTTGCCTGAGCGGTTAAAGATAGCTGACTGTTGGCATGAGAGCGATAAAAATACGCTTCGCCATTATCAGGGTCTAGCCTGATGGCATCAGTGCAATCAATAATAGCTCTGTGAAACTGACCAATTTGATTTTGCAGCTCCGCTCGACGCAGCAAAGCGCCGGCGTCCCGTGGGCTGAGCTCAATAGTTTTGTCATAATCGTTCAAAGCTTGTTTGTACATTTTTAGTTCTTCTTCGGCATCACCGCGATAAGCGTAAGCAGCGGTGCAGAGCTTGTCGCGATCGAGGGCTAAATTGCAATCGACAATGGCTTTCTTATAATCACCAGTTAAATTGTAAGCATAAGCGCGCGCTGTGTAACCGTCGGGCTGCTGTGGTGCGATGGCAATGGCCTGATTAGCCGCCGCAAAGGCTTCAGAAATCTTGCCGGAATTTAAATAGGCGTCAGACTGGAGCACATAAATGTGGCTATTGCGGGAATCTAATTTCAAAATCTGAGCGCAATCGTTCAGGCATTCTTGATAATAGCCAAGGGCATTGTTGGCTTTTGCTCTGGCTGTCAATACTTCCACATCGCTTTTGCCTGACGCTATCGCTTTCGAAAAATCAGCTAGTGCTTTTTTTTTCTCATCAATTCGCAGCCATAATTTTCCTCGCTCGAAGTAAAGCTCACCCTGCTTTTCGGTATTCGCTGTCGCCAGGCTGCTGTCGACTTTTTCGATGGCTTGCTTAATTTCAGCCGGGGCTCCTTTCATTAGATGCAGATAGACGTCATGATTGAAAGTAAATTCCACTGGCACTGTCTGCGGTGCACCAACGGGCAGAGCCGGCAGTGGCACTGCCAGATTAATAGTAGCCAGCATATCTTTGTCAAAATCTGGATCACCAGAGCTTTTGGCAATTTTTAAGTTGCTGATATCGCCACGCCGATTAAGACTAAAAATCACCGCACCGCTTTTTCCGGTGCTTGTCTTCGGCAACCAGAAAGGTCTGATTTTTCTATGCAAGCTGTCCATAAATGTGACGTAGCCTACCGAAGAAAAACGCTCACGAGGTTTGTCGTGTTTTGGTCTTGCATGCCTTTCTACTGCGGGGCCACAGGCTGACAGACAACAAAAAGTTAAAGCTAAACAGAGAACAGATTTCACAATTACCATCGTTAAGAAGACAAAACCGATTGCGAGAGCTGCTCTTCCAGATTGCTAATTTCTCCGGCGGCAATATTGACCAGCGCCAGAGGAATGGCTGAGCGAATGTCACCGGCAATAATACCGGCCTGTCCGATATTTTGTGCTACCAGATCTCCAGCCTTACCGTGAATATAAACACCAGCGCAGGCCGCGTCAAATGGATTGAGGCCCTGAGCCATTAGGCCGCCGATAATTCCGGAAAGAACATCACCGGCTCCAGCTGTAGCCATGCCGGAGTTGCCGGTAGGATTGATAAAAACCGTGCCTTCCGGATTGGCAACCAGACTGTATGCCCCTTTGAAAACAACAATGCACTGCAACTCGCGGGCCGCGGCAAGCACCGCGCCCACACGGTCTGAAAGCAGTTCTTCCACGCTTTTTCCGGTGATCCGGCTAAGCTCTTTAGGATGGGGAGTGATGACAAAATTCGTTGCCGGCCGCGGCAATGATTTGACATTAGCGGCAAGCGCGTTTAAACCATCTGCATCAATTACGCAAGGCTTATTAATGAGATCGAGTAGATCGAGCACGAAACTGACTGTGTCTGGATTTTGTGATAGCCCTGGGCCCACCACCACACTCGATATTTGATCGAGCATATCGGTCACTTCTTTCAAAGCTTCTTTGCTGATTGATTGAGCTGATGTTTCACTGAGGGGGCGAACTACAATTTCTTCAGCCACAACCTGACCGGCCAGCGATTTTGGTGTAGCCAGATAAGCCAATCCGGCACCGACTCTTAAAGCGCTTGTTGCGCAAAGAACGCCGGCACCACTCATACCGAGCGAGCCGCCAACGGTAAGGACGCGGCCGAATGTACCTTTATTAGAATCAGTCGGTCGCAAGGGTAGAACCGATTGTACGGCACCACATGTGGTGATAAAGATTTTGGGGTCGCTTTCAACATGGCTTAAATGATCAGGCAAGTTCCCAAAATCTGGCAGACCAATATCAACCAGATGCATGATGCCTGCGTATTCAGCACCAGGGTGAGATAGATGACCGGGTTTGAGAAAACCAAATGTCACTGTTTTGTCAGCGCGCACTGCTGTGCCCATTATCTGTCCGGTATCAGAATTGATACCTGATGGTAAATCGATAGATAGCACCGGCTTTGAACTGGCATTAATAGCTTCTATAACATGCTTTGCCAGACCATCTACCGGCCGGCTTATACCAGTTCCGAACAGTGCATCTACAAGCATTGTGGAATTGTTGATAATAGGGCCAAGTAGTTCTTCCACTTGATCATTGTCTTCCAGCACCGTGATTTCTACATCGAGGGCGGCAAGGATTTTGCGATTTGCCTCTGCTTCTTTGGTGGTCATTAATGAGGTACCGGTTTCGCCTTGTTCGCCTTCAGGCAAAAGCAAAAAACAACTGGCCGGTACTCCCCACAAACTTAAATAGCGCGCTAGAACAAGACCATCACCACCATTATTGCCACTGCCGCAAAAGATAGCGATGTGACCAGGGTTTTCGTGCCAGAGCGAAAGGGCGGCCAGAGCTGCGCCGCGACCTGCGACTTCCATTAAAGTTTGGCCCCAATTGAGACCGTCTGCTAGAGCCGAAACGGACTTGATCCATTCAGATTCGAGCAATCTGATTTGTTTGGTATCAGGCACTCTTAGATTGCTAAGCATCAAGTTCTTGTTTCCTAATTAGGTGACTCTTTAGTTGATTCTTTCAGCGATTATTTTTCTTGCAATTTTTCAACTAGAAAACAACGTGCATCATGACCAGGTGACTTTTCTTCTAATGGTGGAATTGATTGATCGCAGATGTCTACCCGCCAGGAACAACGATTGGCGAAGCGGCAACCCGGCGGCAAATTAATCAAGCTTGGCGGCTGACCATCAATGGGTATCAATCTTTGCGAATCACGTTTTGGCAGTGAATTCATCAGACCAATGGTATAAGGATGTTTTGGTTGTTGGAAAAGTTCTTGCACCGTGGCATATTCCACCACGGAGCCTGCGTACATTACCGCTACGGTGTCACACATTTCGGCAACCACACCAAGATCGTGGGTAATTAAAACAATAGCCGTGCCTTGATCTTTTTGAATTTCGCGCAGCAAATCTAAAATTTGCGCTTGCACAGTGACATCAAGGGCGGTGGTAGGTTCGTCGGCAATCAAAAGCTCAGGCTCGCATGCCAGTGCCATAGCAATCATCACCCGCTGGCGCATGCCACCAGAAAACTGGTGCGGATATTCATCTACTCGGCTTCGGGCTTCAGGGATACGAACTCGATCTAATACATCGATGGCTTTTTTGCGCGCTTCAGCCCGAGAGACTTTTTGATGCAGCTCCACTGCTTCCATAATTTGCGCGCCCACTGTATAGACCGGGTTCAGTGAAGTCATGGGATCTTGCGGAATCAAGGCGATACGATTTCCGCGTATTGATCGCATTTGCGCTTCCGTTAGATCGAGCAAGTTTTGTCCGTCAAGGCGAATTTGTCCGCCGACGATTTTTCCTGGTGGTGGAATCAACCTTAAAATCGAAAGGGACGTGATCGATTTTCCGCAGCCAGATTCGCCAACGATGCCAAGCACCTGGCCTTTGTCTACAGAAAGTGTGACATCGTCTACAGCGCGAGCCATGCCGGCCTCGGTGGGGAACGCTGTTGCTAGATTTTGAATTTCAAGGAGGGCCATTGATACCGAAAATACTTGAGGAGGTTCAACCAGAATCTGTAGTGATTTTAGACTATCTGCCAGAACAGTCAGACTAATTCAGCTGCAGAATGCTTAAATAGAGATCTCGACCTCGGGAGGGGCTTTATGTCTACTGACTCGTCTAACAACACGCGAGACATATCGGTCTTACAATTGCTCACCAAGCTTGTCAAAGAAACCGACAGACTGGTGCGCCTGGCTGATGACATCGACACACATGCCTCCACTCCTCAGGCCAAAGCTGCTTTCAATTTGATTGGCTCTGAAGTCAGCAATATTTTATCAATCATGAAAACCTCCCTTGATCCTCTCTATCGTTTGTACGACCTCGATCCAGGCATGAAAAATTTAGACCGCAACCGCCGCAATGCCAACATCAAAGAGTTCACCCTGGCCAACGATCCTGATGAAAGTTATGACGAACAGGCACTTTGGAACGACATTAAAGCCAAAGAATAGTCTCAGCTTCGCCTTTAGCTTTGATTTGCTAGTTTACTGGCAACCTGTTTCTCACCGCTTTCAGTGAGCATCTTCAATTCTTTTTGCACTTTAGGACTTTCTTCGACGCGTGACACCACGCGCTTGAGCCCTGCGAGCCACGGCTTAAAGTGATGGCTCTTCATTTCGCTGTAGGCCTGGGCGAAAGTCCAGTGCTCACGTAAAACACGAAAGACAGCCACAAGGGCTCCTGTGCGATCGGCACCGTAGCGGCAATGGACAAATACCGGTTGGTTGACCGGATTGTCCACAATGCTGAGGAACTGGGCCACTTTAGGCAATGACACGCCCTTGAAACCAAGGGGAATGTGAAAATATTTAATGCCCAATTGTTTGGCACGCTGTGACTCTTGCTGAGCCCCTTGACCAGCCATGCGCAGATCGACGATGGTTTTGACGCCGCTCTGGGCCAGACCGGCCATACCTTGCTGCGAAGGTGCAGCTCCGCGCCACAAGCCTTGAGAGACAATATCGAAATTATTGATCTGCGGCGCGCACTCAACAATTACGGCATGAACATTGTTGCTATTGTGACTGAGCTTGTCATGCACCAGGTTTTGAGTAAACTCCACCGGGGTCGTCTCGGAGGTTCTGTCGGTCAAACGTTTCGCTTGGCAACCCTCTGCCATTATTGAGCATTGCAAAGCTACAACTATAAATAGACTGAGTGCAACGCGCCTCAGTGACTGTTTTGCATGTGTTTTGGCGTTTTTGAATTTGGTATCAAAAACGGTGCCAGTCAGCCTTGATGTCATAAGTCCAACATTCCAAATTGCTTAGCTCTGCCGATCGTAACATGGTGCCTTCTTTACAATCAAGATCAACGCTTATTCTTTTAAAAGTTATACTGACGGCTCGAATCAGCGAGAACTTGTGGAAAATAAGGCTAATTACAACAGCGCCGGCAAAAAGAGCCTGAAAATTCTTTTGCTGGTGCGAGTTCTGGTAAGAGAATTCAGCGGCTTTTTGTTTTGCCTGACTGTGGCCTTTTCCACTTCGGTAATTCTCTTTTACAACTATTATCCGCATCAGTTATTACCTGGCGGCACCGCCATGACTTTCTCGCAAGCGGCTTACTACGCATTGCTGATGATTTTTTTCGAAAGCCCTTTGCAATACGTGGAAGACATCAAACTCTCTCCACTATTTTTTCTGCTTCCGATTTTAGGCCTTGTTACGATTGCTGAAGGTGTAGTGCACCTCGGCAATCTACTTTTTCAGCACAAACGTTATTCCAAGGAGTGGCAGAAAATGATCGCCGAGACAATGGAAGGGCATGTGATTGTCTGTGGTTTGGGTAATGTTGGTGTGAGAGTGGTGCAACATTTAAAACGCTTTTCTGAATCAGTGGTGGCAATTGAAAGCAATCCTGATGCTCGCTTTGTTGGTGAAGTAGCTGGTTACGAAGTGCCGGTGCTTTTTGGTGATGTGCGCGACGGTAAAATACTTGAGCAAGCCTCAGTAGCCAGAGCCAAAGCCATTATTGCCGTTACCGATAACGATCTCGCCAATCTTGAAGCGGCCATGACAGCGCGCGAACTCAACCCCAAAATTCGCGTGGTGATTCGCATGTTTGATCAAAAACTGGCCAAAAAGGTGGAAAAATTTATGGGCATTGAAGGAGCATATAGCTCGTCAGCACGCTCAGCTCGTCTATTTGCGCAGGCCGCCATTTCAGGCAATATTATCGATTCATTTGAATTTGGTGGCACCATTATCAATGCGCTGCAACTGGTAGTTGAACCCGACACCATTATCGTCGGACAATCTTTGGACTACTTGCGCAACAATTACGAAGTCACTGTTCTTTGTCATGAATCGAGCGAAGGTGTGGCCGACTGGAACCCTGCTCCAAGCACACCACTGGTTGTGGGCGATAAGCTACTAATTATGACCGACCGAGACGGCTTAAACAGGCTGGCACCGGTTTCTAACAAGTTGGCTCTACCGCGCGACTAGTTGTCAATATGTTGCATACTTGCAACTACTCGTTACAACCCTATAGATCTCTACCTAGTAAAGGGTTTTGTGGGTAATCTACTTTCATGTTTAGTGTATTACCCACAGAAGACTATCGCGATCAAAAAACGCTTGATCGCTTGCTTCGCAAAATTGCAGCAAGCATGACTCGCTCTTGGACGATCATGGAAGTCTGCGCTGATCAGTCGCAGGTTTTGCAGGAATACAATTTACTCAAGCGTTTGCCCGATGACCTGCATATCGTGCACGGCCCCGGATGTGCGGTGGCATCAGTGCCGGAACAAGTTTTTGACCGCGCTATCGCTAATGCAAAAGAGGCGAATGTAATTCTTTGTGCACCAGCAGAACTTTTGCGCATTCAAGGAACTCGTTGTGATTTACTGGAAGTCAAAGCCAGCGGCTTCGATGTGCGTGTGGTTTATTCGGCCATGGACTGCATTGCTGTCGCTCGAAGCAATGCCGACAAGCAGGTGGTTTTCTTCAACGTTGGGCTCGAAAGCGCTGCACAGATGGACGCATTGGCTGTGTGGCAGGCGCGCAGGCTAGGTGTGCAAAACTTTAAGCTGCTTTCTTATCATGCCATGGTGCCACCAGTTTGTGCATCGATTTTCAGTCGCCCTGATAACCAGATTCACGGTCTGCTCGGCCCCGGACAGAATTGTTCGCTCACCGGTTATGAGCAGTATGAAGTTTTGAGCCGTCAGCATCAGATACCAGTAGTGGTGACAGGCTTCGAGCCGGTAGATGTTTTGGAAGGCATTCAAAAGTGCCTGTCTATGCTGGAATCAGGAAGAGTAGCGGTTGAAAATCAATACCGTCGTGCCGTAAACCGCGCCGGAAATTCTGAAGCCAGAGCTCTAATTTACGAAGTTTTCGAACCGGCCGAAAGAGAATGGCGGGGCATGGGCACCATTGCCCAGAGCGGCTTTAAGCTCAAACCAGAATTTGCTGCTTACGACGCCTGCAGGCTTTAAACTCCGGGACAAGTCCAGCGGAAGAGCAGACTGAGTACGCTCATCAAGGCAACAATAATTGCTGTGTTTTTTGGCGATAAACCCTGCACTCGAGTCAGACCAATATAGTTCATATAGCCCGTAAGCATTGTGGCCAGCATCATGCCCAGTGAAAGGGGCCCTAGAGCAATCCAGGCAAATACAAATGTCGCTTTGCTGTATGCCAGTACTCTGAATGTTCCTTCCAGATCGCCTTTGCCACCCATGCGTCGGAATGCTTGATCAACGATAACCGCTCCCACTGTGACTGAAATGAAGCTTACAATCAAAGCCAAGAAAAAAATCAGAGGGTTCAGCTTGCCGATAGCGCACATAAGCGAACTGAGAATACAGGTGAAGACGGTGTATAGCAGCGGCTCTCCGAATCCGCCTGTCAGTGGCAGCGTCTGGAAGTAACCTTGTGGATTAGTGAGAATATCCTTGGTGACATTTAAGTTGTAGGTGGCAATACCAAGAATGTCATTTTTGCTGAAGCTCAGTCCAATGCTTTGTGGTGGCAATTCTTCCTGCGGTGGATTACCAGCACGAGCGAGAAGTTTATTGCGCCATTTCGGTTTGCCGCCAGCATCTTCAGAATTACTAATCCGTGGTTGCGGCCTGGCATTGGGCCATTGCTGCTGATTAGGTTGACCCTGATTTTGATTTACATCAACTTGACCGGCTGTGGCCGGTCCTCCAGTTTGTCCATGCTGACTGGCTTGAAAGCTTTGATTTTGATTGGCCTGAGCCATCTGTGCTTGATAAATAGCTTGTGCCTGTTGTTCAGCCTGAGTTGACGACAGATAAGCGTCCTGCGAGGCTGGTGCATATTGACCTTGAGCTGAACCGTTCTGTTGCTGCGCAGTTGCAGGGTTGCCATTCGCTTGTGGTGCCCCTGGCCAAACCGGTTGTTCATAGGCAGAATCTGGATAATTTTGCCCGGTGACTATAGGCAGAGCATTGAAGCGGATTGGATTAGCCTGACTGCCGCCGGCCGGTAAAGGCTTAGCTTGTGGCGGCGCTGCCGGCGGTTGAGGTTGATGGCGATTTTCTTCAACGAAGAGTTCCCATTTCGGCTCGGGAACAGGAGTCCAGGGGCTGTGCGGATTGGGCGCAGGTGCGTTCAATACAGGTGTGCGAGGAATATATTCACTGGAATTTGGATCGTCTTGCGGCCGCAACTGAGGCAGGGCTATACCGTCTGGTGCTACAGGCTCGGTGGGGCCAACATAGCCCGCACTGACAGGGTAAGCCGCGGGCGGTTGCGTAGCTTCGAGCTGAGTCGGAAACCAGGGGTTCTGAGTCGGAGGCCCGGCTGGTTGGGGCGGATGCGACGGATTGATGGGAGCGGACGGCTGACCAGACGGCTGAGATGTCTGAGAAAACGTTGGGCCGCTTGGCGGCTGATATTGTTGCGTTGTTGTAGGTTCACCTGGATTATTGCCTGAAAAAGGCGTATAGCCGGGCAGCTGTGAGAAGAGATCGCTCTCCTCATCTACTTTTTTCTTTTTTTCTTCGCCGGATGCCATACTCCAATTCTACCCACTCCGCCCCTTTTAGCACCCAAATAAGTTACCAGTGTGGATTTACAGGCACATTTCAAGATCCTGCTGACGGCTGACTATGGTTTACTGTAAAGCTAATTTACGACCTAAGTGGAGCTGGCATGACGGCCGATCAAAAATCAGTGCAGAAGAAAGTAATTTGGCGGCTTTTTCTCATTAGTTTACTGTCTCTCTTTTGCGAAATGCTCGTTATTCGCTGGCTCTCTACCGAAATTCGCGTCTTTGCTTACTTTAAAAATTTGCCTTTGATGGCCGCATTTCTTGGGCTCGGTTTGGGTTTCTTGTGGACCGATCGCAAAATTGATTTCATGAAATGGTCGAGCATTAGTTTGCTTTACTTTGCCGGCCTCGTGATTGTAGCTATAGCTCTTAATTTAACTCACATGACCATCTTCGATACATCTAAAGTGATGTTCTTTGGTGATTATGGTTTTCAAGATCACGGCATGGGGCGCACTATAATCAATCTGGCAATTATGGTTGCAGTGTTTGCTCTATCAGCTTCAATTTTTGTGGGCCTGGGTCAGCAAACCGGCCAGCTCTTCGACAAACTCAAACCACTTACTGCCTATTCTATTAACGTGGCCGGAGCTCTGGCCGGAATTGTTTTATTCAGTGTTCTCAGCAACTTTGCTCTTGATCCAGGGGTTTGGCTGGTGGTAGCTGGCGTGCTCTATCTGCTTGTGGATCGGCGTATCTCGCCTGTGTTTCTAATTGTTCTGGGCATTGCTTATTCATGTTATCTGGCACCATATATGGCGAAGATGCTATTTCATGATGGCTACGTCAAAACTGTGTGGTCACCTTACTATCGCATCGATGTCACTAAAGCCAGAATGCTGGAAGGCAGCAAGACTCTCGATGTAGGCTATGACATTTTTATCAATTACGACAGCTTTCAGAGCATGCTTAATTGCGGTCCTGAAATGCTTGCTCAAGTAAGCGAAGAAAAAAAGAAAATCATGCTCGATTTTTATGAAAGATCATTTCGAGTGGTCAATAAAGAGCATCCTAATGTCCTGATTCTAGGCTCGGGCAGCGGCAGTGACGTGGCGGCGGCGCTGCGGTGTGGGGCCGCACATATCGACGCGGTGGAGCTTGATCGTTGTATTTATGATCTTGGTAAAGAACTGCACCCTGAACGTCCATATGACTCGCCTAAGGTATCAGTGCATATTATGGATGCTCGAACATACCTGCAAAACTGCCGCACCAAATACGATATCATCGTCTATGCCATGTTAGACAGTCACACTGCATTTTCGTCACTGTCATCACTGCGCACCGACAATTTTATTTTCACAGTAGATGCATATAAAGATGCTGCCAAGCTTTTGAAACCAGACGGCTACATTGCTGTCTGTTTCATTTGTCATCCGGACTGGCTCTTTGACAGACACAGCAAAGACCTTTATTTGGCCACTAAAACTCCGCCAGTGGGCTACCACTGGGTGTCGTCTATGCCTACCGGATTTTTAGTCGCTGGCCCCACTATCAAAGACGCTTCTGCTCTGAATTTTTCTCATCCGCCTCGCGTGGTTAACTTGAACAGTAATATTCCTGAAATTACTGATGACTGGCCTTTTTTGTTTTTGCCCGAACGCGGCATTCCACTCGTTTATTTTCTGCCCATCTTCGCCGTGCTCATACTCAGTCTGCTGCCTGTATCCAAGCTGGTTATGGAAGGAAGCGCATCAGCTCTCAACTGGCAAATGTTCTTCCTTGGTATGGGTTTTATGCTTTTGGAAGTTAGAGGCATGTCTGCCATGTCGTTATTGTGTGGTGCCACCTGGACGGTCAACAGCATCGTCATTGGTGGCGTAATGGTGGCAATATTGCTTGGCAACGTACTGGCTGCGCGCTTGCCAACTAAGTCGGTAACGATACTTGTGGGCTTGACTATGGTGACAATTTTGTTATCCAATTTGGTCGATGTCAACAGTCTCAATAGTATGAATACCACTCTGGCAATGGCAGTAGGCACAGCTATTTTCCTCTGTCCTTTATTGTTCGCCGGCACGGTCTTTTCCACCATTTTCAAACAGTCTCTGGCGCCCAGTCGCGCACTGGCTTTTAACATGATGGGTGGACTTTTAGGGGTAACTATTGAGTATGCCTCTATGGCCTTCGGCATCAAAGCCCTGGCCTGGATTGCAGTGCTCATTTACCTGGCGGTGCTGGTGTTCGAAATCAGACGTCAGCCTGCTCCCACAGCGGCTGCCGACTGAATATATTTTCAGCCCACCTAAATTAAATCTTGACGTGCTGTCGGTGCTACCAGTGGTGCTTGAAAGCTGGGCCCCGGTGGCAGCCGACAATAAATTGTAGGCAAATGACAATCTCGCCGCTAGCATCTTGAATACCGATTATTGTTGCTTGCATATTGTCTTATAGGCACTTGTCAGGGATAATAACTGCGAGCTGAAAAGTGGCTATCTGTGAGCGTTACGCTAATCGGCAAACAAAAATTCGTATGTATAAGCACTGTATATGTGTGACCGTGCAATATGAATGTGTAGTGAATGCATGGTGAATGCAGAATGATAGAGGAATAGCAAAAAAAATGGCATCTCCGACGATCTTGCGTGCGTCCGATCCTGTGGTGGGCACTAATGCTGGCAAAAGCTCCTTGATTTCAACCAAGTTGGCTGCACGTCGTGACACCACTGAGTTAAAGCAAGACGTGGTTACACTCTCAGCTGGCTATCGATCTTTGATGAGAGACGATACTCTGGCCGGCCGCAATGCTGCCCGTGTTTTTAAAAACGAAGAACGCGAAGATGGATGCTCACGAATGAAAATGGTTAACAGATTACGCCAAAAAGAAAAATGGTTGATCTGGAAAGAATTTTTCAGAGACTTCGACAATCATGTTGGCGTTTTTTTCCAAAAGTGTTCGCCGGTTAGCTGGACTAATCATCACTAGGTCTACTGAGATGAGACTAGCGAAACTGTTTATTGAATCTTAGAATCAGGCGGTTCAGGTTTCAATCCTAACTGATTGTCAAAAATCTTTTGATCAACTCTGAAGGCATCTGAGCTGACTATAAGATCGCCTGAAAATGGTGAGCCGAAAAGCACCACCAGATACATATTTAGTGATATCAGCAGCGATACCATACAGGTCATTGCCATTTGGGCTCTGGCGCTTTCGATGCCGAAGAAATAAGTAAAGATTATTGTCACGACTGCGCCAATGATAAGCACCGACCATTCCACCGCCGGAATGCCATGCTGAGCCATATTGGTACGCGCTCGGCGAAAATCCCAGACCTGGCAGGCTTCTTGCACAGCAATGGGATAAATCGCTTTTTGATTTTCACTGACCGGTTCAAAATCCATAACTTCTTTCATCAGTTCAATCACCGCCTGCCTGGCAGGCAGACTGATACGACCTTGTTCCATGGCCGGCCACTCGTCGGTCAATACCTGTTTGACATAGGAATTGCAGAGAATGCGGATTTTGGTGCATTTTTTTTCGGGGAAGCTGCCGCTTAAAAGAAAGACGTCAGCTAAAGAGTTTGCTTCTTGTTCAACAATTGCGCGCGCAGTTTGAAATTTAGTCATGGCGTCGACCACAATTAGACCAAGCAGCACGGCGTACATAGTGCCTACTACCGAGAGCAGATAACCGCCTACTTCATGGCAGCGTTTCAATTTATCGAGGTGGAAAGTGCGGCGCACAAATAGCAAACCGAGCACAGACAACAACGACACTGCGGCGATTAAAGAAAAACCAACGACATAAGAATCAATGTTCATTGCCATAGTTTCGCCGCTTTTGCGAAATTCTTCAACCGGGTCGGTGCGGGGTGTTTTTCTCGATGGTTTTCTTCAAGCCATTTTTGAGATTTAGGAACCCAGTACGCCCGTAACTTTAACTTTGTTTGCCACTAAATACGGTGCCAACGCTAATCTGCCCAGTGACGAATTCTGGTGAACATATCAACGAACATTCTCGCCAGGGCTGAGACCTCGTCATGAGCGGCGGCGAGCAGAAAGACGGCCGCGCCGGTAATCACAATTGAGTAAAACAAAAGGGCTGCCATTGGGCTCTCCAGCTTCGTAATGCTGAAGCCAGTATCTTTCCAAGTGCACTAAGGTAAGGTTAAGGCCAATATTAATGCTGGTCAATATTAATGCTGGTCAATGTTCGGCGGGTTCGGCTCGGCGGCATTCTGCTGGCCGTGAGCGCAAGCACCGGCACCGTGCTGGTCAAGGTCTGATGAACAGTTCTTATGAGCAAGAAAACTGCCGTGAGTGAGTTTGCGATTGAGCAAATGTGTTCCTACCAATAGTAAATTGCCAACTGAAATTAGAGGCAGTTCAAGATTGGCTGGAAATTGACCCCGCAAAAGTGCAACCGCGCCCACTAAAGACAAGCCGCTGACCAGACCGGCCAGGGCTACTGGTTTTTTATGGGCGTAATAACCAGGAATGATGGCAAACACGGCAAAACCGACAATCAGCGCAATCAATATGTTTTCTGTGGCTTCACTCTGCAACCACTGCCATTTCATTCCTATAAATGGAATAGCGGCCACGATAAAGGGCATGGCCAGACAATGAATCAGGCACAATACAGAGGCAAAAATACCCAGATTATCCAGCGAAAGAATGGTTTTTTCCTGGGTAGTTTCAGCAGTGTCTTTTACTTCAGCCATGGTTCAGCGCTTGCGTTGCTTCAAGTTACAATCCCGACAGAGACCGAAAATTTCAAGCACATGCCCCTTAATCTGAAAACCATAATTGCTTCTAATGCTGTCTTCGAATTGTTCTATCAGACATTCGTCAAGGTGCAAGCTTGTGCGGCAGGCTTCGCATACCAGGTGGTGATGATGCTCACCCGGCCGTACAAGTTCGTAGCGGCGCTCGCCGTCGCCCAGTTGCACCGCTTGTACGAGACCTTGCCCTACCAGAGACTCAAGTGAGCGGTAGACCGTAGTCAGACCGGGAGCTTTGGGATCTTCAGTGCGCATTAAGCCGTGAATATCTTGGGCGCTGGTCATATCGTGGGCGCGCTCAAGATACTCGAGTACTTTTCTGGCGCCCTTAGTCATTTTGGCATTGGGGCTTATAGTTGAGACGTGTTTATGCTCTGGCATCTTTTAAGAATACCAGAAAGACAAGACTTTCTTATTGATCGCTACTTTTACTTTGCTTTCTCAGCCCGTAGCCTGTTTCTTCGCCAAATTCAATCACTGGTTGCTGGTCATCGGCCAGACACAGCTTCTGATTAATTTGTTTAATAGAATCATTGAGTTTTATCGCGTCGGCCTGATTTTTGACGCTGGAAATGCGCTGCAGAAGTATATCGGTAGCAATGCTGTCATCTGGACGGCGCATAAAGTATTCAAGCAAATCGAATTCTTGAGGTAGTAGTTGCATGATGGCACCACCCCTGGTGATTTTGCGTTTGACCAGATCGAGCTCTAGATTGCCGTGGGTCAAAACATTTTTTACCCCATTGTGGGGTCTGCGTAGAAGCGCCCGTAGTCTGGCTGAAAGTTCTTTTAGATTAAAAGGCTTGGTGACGTAATCGTCGACACCAATACCGAAGCCTTCTTCTTTGTCGGCGATTTCGGCTCGACCGGTGAGCATTACTACCGGTGCAACACCTCCGGCGTCACGATAACGGCGGCAAATTTCGGCTCCGGAAAGACCGGGCAACTGCCAGTCTAAAATGATGACGTCATAATCTTGCTGTTTTAACGTTTCCCAACCCTCATCACCGTCATAGGCGACTTCAAGGGTATAACCTTCAGCTGTGAGCCATTCATTGACCATTTCGGTCAAGTCGATGTCGTCTTCCACGAAAAGAATTGTCGGCATTTCGCATCCTGTGATTTTGTTCTAAGAATATCCCACACGTGAACGGGTTTCAAGGGCGCGCAATGCGGGGATGGCTATAGGGGAGATTGTCCGGGGCGAAGGGCGACTGATTCAGGATAGGGAAATGCGGCTTTCACTGGCAGCCAAAGGTTTAATACTGGTCTCGATTCCTCTTTGCTTCGAGCTGGCTTTTGTGACGGCCCTGATTAGTCTGCAAAGGCAGGCGGAAGCAGAGTCTGCTGTAGCCATTCACTCTAAGAAGGTGGCCGAAGGCATAAGCCGCGTTTCGGCCGACCTTTTTACGCTCTGGCACATTATCTCTAGCCGCACAAAAAAACAATGGAATGAGACCGGTAATTTTGACCAGGGCTATAAAGACTGGATGGACAAACTTATAGCCCAGTATGTGGCCCTGGAAGCTCTGACAGCGGACAAGCCCGAAATAAACAAGCGCCTGCGCGCCTCGCGGTCAATTTTGGTCGAGGCCGAATCTATTCTGGATGGTGTGCGGCAGGCAGTTAACCGTGGGCAGAAAACAGTCACCATAGCCGATGAAGCAATTGCAGTAAGGAGACTGCAGGTAATATTCAAGCAGCTGGCCGAACAAAACCAGGAAATTGACGCTCTTTGTAGGCGCGACTGGAATGAGAGCGCACCCGTAGATCAGGCCATCAACAGGGAACAAGCCCTGCGTGTGGCTACATTGGCAGCCGCCATCAATGTAATTTTGAGCCTGGTACTGGCAATCTTTCTGCTTAAAGACGTTACCGGCCGATTGAAAATCTTGCGTGATAATGCCATGTGTATGGCTAGCGGCATGCCACTGCGGGCGCCACTAAAAGGCAACGACGAAATTGCCCAGGTTGACAGTGTCTTTCGCCAGATGGCTCGCGCAATGGAAATGGCCAATCGCAAGGAAAGAGCGGTAGTGGACAACGCTTTGGATACCATTTGCGCTATTGACAAAGACGGCCGTTTTAGTACGGCTAATCCTGCCACTGTGCGGCTGTTAGGGCTTTCGCCGGAGGAACTTCTGGGCTCAAGACTGATAGATGTGATTGCTCTGGAAGACCGTGCTGAAATGCTTGCGTGGACGACCAGGTTGCGCGAGAACAAAGGTGAACGCGAAAGAGAATTTCGTATTTGCAAAGAAAACGGCAGCGTTGTTGATACCCTCTGGTCAGGCCACTGGTCTGAAGTTGAGCGGTCATTATTTTTTGTCATTCACGACATGACCGATCGCAAAGAACTTGAGCGAGCCAGGCAGGAGCTGGTGGCTATGCTGACGCATGATTTAAGATCACCTTTGACCACTATTCGAGGCATGATCGAAATGGCTAGTGACGGCATGCTTGGCGATTTAAACGAACGTGGCGTGCGGCTGGTTAAGTCAGCGGAGCGTAATAGTTTGCGCATGATCAACCTGATTAACGATTTGCTCGATATTGAAAAAATAAAATCGGGCACCATGTCACTGAAGCAGGAGCCTGTAGTGGTGCAAGATCTTTTTGACGATGTCGCACTCAGTGTCTCAGATTGGGCCGCTGAGAGCGGTATAAAAATCAAAGTTGAAGCCAGCAATCTGGTGGTCAACTGCGATCGTGAAAAAATCATCAGAGTAATTTTCAATCTGGTTTCGAACGCCATAAAGTTCTCAGCGTCTGGAAGTGAAATCGTGATGCAATGTTCCAGGCAGAAACAGGCGGATAGTGGCACCAGCTTTGTTGAACTAATGGTAATTGATCAAGGCAGCGGCATCGCACCAGATATGATGTCAACTATTTTTGAGCGTTTTCAGCAAGCCGGTGATAGCGATCTTGACAAAGGGGGATCAGGCCTAGGTCTGGCCATATGCAAAGAAATTGTGCATCTGCATAGCGGAAAAATCTGGGTGAGCATTAACCAGCCGCGCGGCAGCGTCTTTCACTTTACTGTGCCATGCGCTTAGCCACTCAGAGCTGCGCTGTAGCTATTTGCCCATTTTTACTTTGCCTTCGCGATCCCAGAGCCTAACCCGGCGACAATTAGCTATGAATGCATCAGCATCTTTAGTGTCTTTCACTTGCACAAATCCTTCGTCTATGGCTCGCAATTGCTCGAAGCCGCCCTTGAGCTGAAAGGGTTTTGCTATACCTTGTGTGTGCATGCCATGAGCGATGTCTGTGAGCAATTTGAAATTTCCGGAAAAAAGGTGATTGGAAGCAGTGTCTGGTGTATGCAACCAGGCTCGAATATGAGTTTGTGCGTCTGCAAAATTATCTAAAGACGAACCACTTCGGGGCACAGTAAGTTTAAGAGTGGTGGCGAAATTCGAAGACTCCGAAAGGCGAACTGCGTAGTATCATCAGATGTGTTGCTGAAAAAAAGTGATGATGTCAACTGTAAGTCTCATATTCACTGCATTGATTTTTTTGTTTGCGCTCGTCAGTGCTGATTCTGCTCTTGCCGCAGAAAATGATGACCTGAGATTTTTACAAAAAGGCCGCGATCTAAACCAGTCTCGCCAGTGGATTGCCGCAGTCAAAGTTTTAAATCAAGCCTTAGCCATTAATCCCAGACTGGTTGAAGCATATTTTGAGCGGGGTGCAGCACAGTGTGAGCTAGGCAATTACCCGCTTTGCATCAGCGATTGCAACAAATGTCTGCAGCTTGATGTTCATTATTTTTTGCCTTATGTGGTGTTGGGCGATTGCTATGCTCATATGCACCAGTTGCCAAAAGCACTGGAAAATTATTCCAAGTATATTGAACTGATGCCCAATTCTGTTCAAGCTTATTTTGACAGAGCCAAAATTTACGACCAAATGGGCAAAGCTGATTTAGCAAAGTCTGATCGCTCACGCGGCGCTAGAAATGAGGGACGTGCGGCGCAAGAACTTAATCAACTCACCGCAAGCTACAGTATCTCGGGTTCAAAGCTCGCTGCCGCTAAAGAGGCAATTATCAGAAAAGATCCCTACAACCGTTTTAATACCGTCCGTCAAGTATTAATTGACGGCTGCACAGAGCAGTTGAGAAAAACTCCATTGAGTCGCAACTGGTTTTTAATCAGAGGACGGCTCTATCGCGATACCAGGCAATTTGAAAAAGCACTGGCCGACTATACGCAGGTGATGAATATTCCACCGGGTAAAGGCGGTCATGTTGATTGGAACTTGGATCAAACTTTATTTGATCGTGGCGAGCTGTACATGAATGTCGGTGACTATGCTCGTGCCAGTGGCGATTACGCTCGCATAATCGCCATTGATGACGATTCTGAAGAAGCTTATGCTAAAAAAGCTGAATGCGAATTTGCACTGAAAAAATATGAGCAGGCAGCAGCAGACTATAGCCTGGCAATTAAGCATCAAATTTACCCTACCGGCAAGCTTTATAATGCTCGAGCAAAAGCTTATGACAAAATGGGCAAAAAAGATCTGGCTGAGCAAGATCGTAAATTAGCGAAAGAGACGGAAAGAAAATTATGAAAGGCGAAAAGATCCAGCTGTTGCTTTTGCTTTACTTGTTGTCCTTGCCAGGTGCATGGGCTGGTCAGGCTGTGGAAAGGGTGCTGAAATTTCCCGCGGACGTTTGCTATGGTCAACTTTATAATTTAGCGGCAGTGAATAATGATATCAATAAAGGTGGGTTCGAGATACATGAGCAGCAGAGTCGACTTGGCGCTGCGCAAGGTGTGGTGCGACTTCGTCTTCAGCCCAATGTGGAAGTTTGTTTTGAACCCAACCGCAAGCTTTACCAAAATCCGTCGGCTCTCAAATTGTTTCCAGTGCAGGGCATCGATGCCGTTCGCATTCAATTTATTGCACAAGACGACATCGAATTGCCTTACTGTGACAAGCTACTTTCTTATATAGGGCATTTGCAATCACTCAGCAAAATCAAAGTTACTAATTCGGATGTATCAGATAAAGGTTTGGCTAGCATTGGTCCGCTGCCACATTTGCGCGACCTCCAAGCAGGGGCCACCAGCATCACAGCAGATTCATTGCCGGTGATTGCCAAATATGCAGGTTTGGAAAGAGTGGTGCTTAGCCGAGTAAATTTAAAAGGTAGTAATATTGCAGACTTGGCACCACTAAAACATCTCAACGCACTAAATCTGTTTGCGTCAAGAATTGGCAATGCCGAGTTGAAAAATTTAGGGCAAATTTCGAGCCTGACATTTCTTAAATTAGATGGCAACCCAGACCTAGATGATAGATGTCTCGTGAATTTTAAAGGGTTGAAAAAGCTCGAAGTTCTAGATATAACAGGAACCGCCATCACAGCCACCGGTGTGGCGACTCATTTAAAAGCCCTGCCTCTTTCCAAACTTTTCTTGAATGGCAGCCAGTCAAAAGACCCCGATAGGGCCAGGCTTGCTAAGGCACTGCCCAAGTGCAAGCTGTCTTTTCCTCGCGGCAAAGGCGAAAAGCCAGACGAATTTGTGCGCGAAGTTTTTGCGCCATTGCATTGATTTGAATTATGTTTTTTTCTTTTCGCGGCTATTGTCTTTAGTTTCGACTGTTAATTCATGCGCCACTTTGTGCAAGGGCTTGGCGATTTCTTCAAAGTCTTCTTTAGAAAAACCTGGTTTGTGCGCATGCTCGGCTGCTTGTGCCGGTTCTATTAAAAGTTCATCGAGGAGCTTACTAATGCATTGGCCTGCTTTTTCCCTTGATTTACTGTTCATACTGGTGGCTGCCGCCCCCATATCTTGCAAAGCCTCAGTCAGCTTCTGACCCTTCAGTAGTTTGCCAAAGACAAATCCGGAAGCCAGATCCCCCAGATATTCGGTAGTCAACTTAGCTGTTATTTTTGCTTGTTTTTCTGGAGTGAGAGCAGCCCAGCGTGTATCTATTTGATCGCCCAACCAGGCTAAATCGTGAAATGGTTTGGAATATTCACCAGTCTTACCGACAGTTTTAATATAGGCTGCGGCAATATCAATAATGCGCACACCACCTACAACTGACTTAGATAGCGCATCTACAGCAAGGGCCGCGCTTTTGTATGCAGCTGGCTTGTTATGCTGATAGTCATGGCTGAATTGCCAGATGTCCGTAAGATTTTTCGCCAGCTTAAGGCCGTTTTGATTGATCTCATCCAATTCGCTCTTCACACCAGCTGCAGTGGCAGCACCAATTTTTGTTTGCTGCGTGGATAATTCTTTACTAAAAGCGGTAAGGCCACCGCCAATTATTTTTGTCTGCTCCGCAGGACTGAGCGATGCTATTTGCTCAAGGTAAGCATGGTCTGTGACTACTGTTTCTTGCACGCCGGCTTTCAGCAGCAAAGTATGTTTTTTAGGGTGGGCCTGTAAATCTTTTTCGGTCAATTTTGATTTGCCCGATGCGTGTGCACCAAAACCATGAATTTCAAGGGAGTGATCTTGATCGCCGCCGGCGCTGCCGCTGTGTCGACTGGTATTGGTCAGCTGAAATTTTTTCACGTCTGCGGCATTGACACTGGTATCATCATGTTTAAACGGACGGCCATCGGCTATCTGCTCATGGTGTTTTTCTATGGTATCTTTTTTACTGTCTCCTTTAGCGTTCGACATAAGAGCCCTCCAGTAATTTAAGGCACTACTTTTGTATCTGCAGCTCGTGGCGCAGAATTCTTACGTTCTCGTCGGATTCCGTAAATGCAGACGATGATCGCCCGGCTCTTAAACGTTCGTAGGCGCTGATGGTTTTGCGCACGTCTTCTTTGTCGACTTTGATGTCGAGCTGCATGTCGCTGGTGAAGCTGAGTGACAGGGCGTTGGTTAGATTGGCCAGCTGGGCGTTAAACTCTTTTGCTGGCATTGTCTTAGACAAGATACTGGCACGCTCCATCCACTGTGCACCTGTGGGAGGTAAAGTGGCTGCATAAGCTTGTTCTATGCTTAGCGGTTTGTTGATAAAGTCTCGAGAATTGCCCCATTGTCCATCAAGTTTGACTGTGCGTGTTTTGGCATCGTAATCGACAATATTCATTACGTGCCCATCGTCGAAAATCTTTTCGATCACTACAGGCCCTGTCAGAGGGTTGTTTTTTCTCATGCCAACAAGCGGATCGCTGTTCACTCTGACAAATAGAGTGGCATAAAGCGGGCCTTTTTCACCGGCCCGCAGCTGCTCAAGCCTTGCTGCAAACTCGTCGACTGAACCAAATGCGGTGGCTTTATTGTGTTCCGGGCTGCGGTCTATTAATTGTTTATTGGCCATGAATAGCTCTGGTTGCCATTTACCGGTGAGCTGCTCGTTGATTTTGATCATATTATTCATTTCGCCGGCAGCCCCCGGACCCTTGTCAATTTCTTGAGCTTTGCCGTTGGAATAATCGACTAAAGTTTCACCAGAATCGTAATCTGAAATTCTGGCGTTCTGATAATAGTGCACATCGCCTGGTGGCATTTTGCGCAAATTTTCTTGAGTATAAAATGCGGTCACCGATGCTGTTTGGAAAATTTGTGAAGCATATGAGCGTGTCCAGGAGCCGCTGCCGCTATTGAGGGCGGCGTCACCATGGGCACGCATATTTGTGCGTTCCATAGGAGCCACCGTGCCGTCTTTAGTGATGAATTTGCCGTCAGTGGCAATTTGAGCCAGAACATCGGTCACCACTGATGGTTGTTTAGCATAGAGACGATTTTCAATAGTGGCAATCTGGCAAGTATTGTATTTGCCTTGATCATTTGATGTCGGATCGGCCGCAGCAGCTATGGCACCACCAGCCATCCGTACTCTTTCTCTTTGAGTCAGCGGCGCATTTCCCTTAAGTTCTAGAATTTTTGAGAGATCTCGATAAACCCTGGCAATTTCAACTGTGCTAAGACCATCTCGGGATGCACGCTCTTCAAACTCTTTGATATTACGTCTGAACTTTTCGTTTTCAGGTTGAAGTACAACCTTTTCTTTGATCAGGCGCTCCAGTTGACCTTTTTCTTCGGCAACGCTTTTTGGCGCTAAGGTCTCTGGACGATCACTGCTCAATAATCGACCGTCAATACTTTTTACGACGGTAAATTTGTCTGTTTCTTTCGGGCCGAAATGCACTTCCCGGTAATTATCATCTTTGCCTGTAAAGGAGCGCTCAAAGCCGGTGCCGTCTGCTCTGGTAACTTTGACATTGCCGTCTTCAGTTATGGCATATTGATTTTTGGCAGAGTCTGTCAGCAGTATGGCACCACCTGTGGTGTGCCCTGGCATTCTAATTGATTCACCCGGCTTAGTCGTGGCGGTTTCTACTGTGTCTGCTTTTTCAAGACTATTAAAGTTGAGATGGTAAATTTCAGAGGCGTGCTTCTTAATTTGTTCAGCGCTTGCACCTGCACCAAGGTGGTTAGCGGCAATTTTTAGAATTGACTGTTCTGCAGTAGTTTTATAAACACCGGGGCTGACATCGCGTTTAATAAATTCGCCGACATTGGCTTCTTCCTTAACACCGGCAATTTTGATGTAAGTTGCATCGGTGCCGACTTGTGGTTGCGGAAAACCAAGCTGGTCTAATTTTTGGGTATCGCCTTTATCTCCACTCTCAAGGGTGCTTTGCCATTGAGCCGAATTTTGCCTTAATTCCGACACCTGGCTATCAAGCGCTGAGGCTTTTGCAGCAGCGTTTGCTTCAGCGCCCTCTCTGGGCGCCGCGGCAACGGTTTCTGCTTGTCTAGTTTGGGCTTGAGCCGCCGCTTGTTCCAAATCACAGCCTCTTTCTTCTCTACGGCCTATATACCCAGGGCCAGGTAGATTGACGCCCTCGCCGCCAGTGGTGGGTAAAACCCGCTCAGAACCCTGGTCATCAGCTCGGCGAGAAGCTGGGCCTAGCCGGTAACCCTGGATCGCTTTAGCTATGGCTTCGCGCACCGGGGCGTCATTTAGTCGTGTATAGACCGCAGTTGACTTGAGCGATTTATGACCGAGAGCTTTGCCGATCACAATGGGACTAACTCCCTGGATAGCCATGTGACTACCAAGAGTGCGGCGCAGGTCGTGAATGCGAAGATCTGGCAATTGCGCCCGGTGGTGAATGCGTTTCCAGGCGCTACCCACCGAGACGGCGTGTCCTTCAAAGCGGCCGGGAAAAACCCAGGGGCCAGTGGTATTTTCTTTTCGCCCTTGCAATAAAGCCATAGCTTCCGGCGATAGGGGAATGCTTATGGACTGGCTGTTTTTTTGACGCCCTGCCATCGATTTTCCAGGTGCAAAGCTCAAAGCTGATTTCATCGAAGCGCAATTACGATTGGCCGTATGTTTTCCCTTTCTTTTCGGCCAGATCGTTAACCTACTTTTGCACTTCTAGACGACTGATTGCAGTGACTGGACGCTCTTTGAATGGTGCAAAATAACGATTAAAACTGGCAATAGTATCTTGCGGTCTCTTTGTGCGACTCTTGGCATAAAGACTGATATAAAGGTCGAAAAGCTCGGCAAAAGTCATGCTCGAAGGGCCTTCGGCCACAATCGAATGCGCTGCTAATACAAATGGCCATGGCTTTGCTATTCTTATGACATTGCAATGCTTCATCTTGTCTATTCCAAAAAGTTTGTCCACTTTTCTATAGACGACATTGCTAAAGCAAAAGTTCAATGGCCTGGAGAAAATTGATGATTGATACACCTAAAGTAGTTGAAGGTTCTGCCAGACAGATTGCTTACATTCATCTGACTGTGCCCCGTGACGAAATTCAGTTTGTGATGGGACCAGGAATTACTGAAATTGTAGAAACAATTACTGCTCACGGCATTGCTATCACCGGGCCGTGGTTTACGCATCATTTGCGGCGACCAACAGATAGCTTTGATTTCAATATTTGCTTCCCCGTGGCCACGCCTGTTAAGGAAATAGGAAGAGTGAAAAACGGCAAAATTGCCGCAGCACAGACCATTCAAACCGTCTATCAGGGCCCTTATGAAGGGCTGGGTGATGCCTGGGTTGAATTCATAAAATGGATTGACAATTCTAATCACGAAACCGGTGAAGATCTTTTCGAATGCTATGTACAAGGTCCACAAACTAGTGATGACTCTTCCACCTGGCGCACCGAATTGAGTCGTCAGCTAGTCACCAAATAGTGAGTATCAAATAATGGCCAGCATTGCTTTGCGGCTATGCATTTTAATACTTCTATTTGGTTTATGCGAGGTCGCTTTCGCTCAGCAATATGTGCCGCAAGAAATTGAATTTGACGCACCGTCGTATCCAGCTAGAGTGATTGAATTTCCCAAGCAGTACTCGATTGGGTCGTTAAAGATGGTTCCGCTCAAAGAAGGCATTGGTCGCCAGCTAGAAGTCACAGCCCGCGGCAAAGTGACAGTGCCTGCTGGGTATTGTTCTTTTTTTTCTGCCCAAAGGCAGTATTTGGATCATCCGGAAATAGCGAAAACATTGCCGGTTAATGCCTTTGATTCTGTCCAAATGTCTGCCACTGCTGTTGGTGACGCTGAAGCGGGACAATTGGGCAAAGCTCTGGCAAGTATCGTTCGTTTTAAAAGTGTGCGTCAGGTGGTGCTTGATCGCTCTGATGCCAATGACGCTGATATTGCACAATTGGCTAGCCTTCCAAATCTACAGAGGCTCTCGGTCTTTTCTTGTGAAGCCAAAGGGGCATTTTTAAAAGATTTCACTGCCATGCAGAGTCTGAAAAGTTTGCGTCTGTCGCAAAATTATATCAACTCTGATTATCTTCAATATTTGTCTAAAATGCGCAATCTCGAATATCTATTTTTTGTGCGTTGCATGCTCAAAGACGACAGCTTGCGACATATTTCGCAGTGCACTAAGCTTATACGCCTTGATATAGCGCGCAACCCCGATGTGACAGATAAGTCTTTAAGGTACATCAAGCAACTGAAGAAGCTTCAATTTCTAAGTGTAGACGAAACCCAGATTACTCTGCGGGGACTTTTGTCGCTAAAAGGTCTGCCTCTGCATATTCTGGCCAGATCAGACGCCGGTTATTCGGCCAAAGATCTAGCGCTCATACGCAAAACTTTTCCTGGAGTGGTTGTTGGTCAAAAATTAAAGCAACACGCAGTGGATCAGGACACCAAAACTATTTATGCACCACTGCATTAGTTTGATCATTTGAAGATTGAACTGCCTGGCAAACTAGAAGAATTTGGATTGCTGAATAGCCCTTGCCTCTTTCGCAAAACTTCAATAATGTCTGGTTTAACACCAAAATTTGTCTGTAGCAGTTCAGCTGGATTGCTGGCCAACCATTGGGACAGTGAAATTTCTTGATAGTTGCCGCTGTTGAAGACAGCCAGCATCTCACATTCTTCTGCACCAATTGATTCTATGTAGTGACCACAACCCATAGGCACGTAGCCGACGTCTCCGGGAGCAAACTCCCGGGTGATCTTGCGACCTTGCGACCCGAAGACAGTCATGCGGGCGCGACCTTTGATGTAATACTGCCATTCATCAGCGTTTGGATGCCAGTGCATCTCGCGGATGGCCAGTGGTGCCAATTTGAGAATAGCACCAGACATGGTGGCGGATATTGGAAAATCCTTTTGCGATACCAGATTGAAAGTGCCGCCGGCGACTATTTCTGGTCGCTTGCTGCCCAGACGAAAGCGATGAGTTAACGGAGGCGGGTTGCCGCTGGCTGCTGGAGGATCTAAGGGCAGTGCCGGCGGCACCGGACCCTGAGCAATGTAGACTTCTGATTTGGGAAAATTATCGAATGCCGATACAGGCAAATTAAATTGTTTGGCTAGTACTTCTTTAGGCGTTTGCGCAATCCAATCACTTAGACTGAACGTGGCAAATTCAGAAAAATAACCGCTGTCAAAAACCAATATAAAGTGGCACTGTTCGTTGCCTAATCCTTGAATTGAATGTCCATGACCGCGGGGGAAATACCAGACGTCTCCGGGACCAAAATCTTTAATTTCAGAATGACCTTCTGGATCGACAACGGTCACCCGGCAATGGCCCTCAATCACATAAGACCACTCAGCTGCGTTAGCGTGCCAGTGCAGTTCTCTTAATGCGCCTGGCTTGAGAAACATTGATACGCCAGCCAGCCCTTTCGAGATTGGAAAATTCATGGCGGTGGCTTCGTTAGAAGATCCACCGGGATAATCTTTCATGGGCTGCTTGCCAAGTTCGTATTTGATTTCGGGCATTGAATCTTTTGACGCTAAATCTTTTTGCGAATCTTTCTGCGAATCTTTCGCCAGTTCTACGGCGTCGGCGATGGAACGAATGGTTTTGCTACTTCCAGATTGAGAAGAGGCCATGGCAGGTGTGAGCGTAGTTGCAAACAATGTAAAAATTGATACTACTGAAGCAGCGAAGCGAAGCGAATACATCCTGACATTCCTTTTTTTGATTACTCTGTGCCCGAAAGCGGCGTCAAGTTTACCATTCGCACTGTAGAGGTTGTTCCTAAAATGTGGCTCACTGCTGTGCAATTTGCTAAAATCAAGAGGTTGTATTTAGCAAGGGGAGCCAATGTCTAATTTGGATGGCGGCAAGAAAGCAGATAAACCAAAATTGAAAAAGCCCCCCTATTCGCAGCACAATTATTCGCATGCGGCAGCGGCCTGGGGAGCTGCCATGAGCGTTGGCCGAATACTTGTGGAGCAGGGTCAAATCGTAGATGGAGTAAGGGCCATTTTCAAAATGAACCACGAGAATGGTGGTTTTGATTGTCCCGGTTGTGCCTGGCCTGACGACCGTCAGGGTCTGAAAATGGACATCTGCGAAAACGGCATCAAGCACGTCACCTGGGAGATGACCAGAAAACGCGTTGACCGTGAATTTTTCGCCGCTCACACAGTGACGGAGCTCATGGAATGGAGCGATTTTGCGCTGGAGAACGAAGGGCGATTAACGGAACCCATGGTTTACGATGCAGCCTCAGACCGCTACAAACCAATCTCGTGGGAAGACGCCTTCAATCTCATAGGTGAGCGTTTGCGTGTACTTCCCAGTGCCAATGCCGCTTCGTTTTACACCTCAGGCCGGCTATCAAACGAAGCTACTTTTTTGTATCAACTTTTTGCCAGAGAACTGGGCACCAATAATTTGCCAGACTGTTCAAACATGTGTCACGAAGCCAGTGGCCGCGCCTTGACGGCGTCTATCGGCACAGGCAAGGGCACAGTTGATTTACTGGATTGGCAGAATGCTGATGCTATTTTTGTTATTGGCGTCAACGTAGCGACCAATGCCCCTCGCATGCTCACGGCCCTGGCTGATGGCGTCAAGCATAGAGATATGAAGATCGTACATATCAATCCTTTAATTGAAGTGGCTGCCACCACTGCCATTACTCCACATGAAATTATGGACATGGTACTGATGCGTGCCACCACCACCAGTTCACTCAATCTCCAGCCTTGCATTGGTGGCGATATGGCAATAATGCGCGGCATCGGCAAGTATGTGCTGGAACAAGCCAAAACAAAACCTGAGCTAATTGACTGCGCTTTCATCGATAAACATACTGCTGGATTTAGCGACTATGAAGCCGCCTGCGAAGCGACATCATGGCAAGAAATCGAGCGACAATCTGGCCTGAAAACTGAGCAAATCGTTGCCGCCGCAAAAATCTATATGGAAGCAAAATCATGCATCATCAGCTGGTGTCTCGGTGTTAGCCAACAGGAATATGGTGTGGATACGGTGCGTGAAATAGCAAACGTACTGTTGCTTAGAGGAAATATCGGCAGACTTGGTGCCGGTCCGTGCCCAATTCGCGGGCATAGTAATGTGCAAGGCAACCGCACCTGCGGCATTCACCATGCGCCATCAGAGGCCTGGTTGGCGCGTATGGACGCCGCATGTGGTATCACATCACCACGTGCGCACGGTCTTGATACGGTGCGCACAATCGAAGGTATGTACAACGGCGACGTCAACGTGTTTGTTGGCATGGGTGGTAATTTTGCCTCGGCAACGCCCGACAGAGACCGCACCTATGAAGGTCTCAGGCGCTGTCAACTGACAGTGCAAGTTAGCACTAAACTGAATAGAAGTCATCTTGTGCATGGTAAAGAAGCGCTGATTTTACCTTGTCTAGGGCGCACCGAAAAAGATTTGCAGGCTTCAGGGCCGCAGCAAATTTCGGTGGAAGATTCTATGAGCATGGTGCATTTATCTAAGGGCATGAAAGAGCCGGCGTCACCGTTCTTACGCTCTGAACTGGCGGTCATCGCCGGTATGGCAAAGGCTTCTCTAGCGGAGACCAAAACACCATGGGATCAATATGTCGGCAATTATGATTTGATTCGCGACAAAATGGCTGAAGCGATCTCTGGTTTTGAGAATTTCAATGCGCGGGTCCGCGAGCCGCTAGGTTTTCGTTTTCCGCAAGCAGCCCGGGAACTGAAGTTCAACACGGCAACCGGCCTTGCCAATTTTTCTACAGCCAAGTTGAACGATACTTTGCCGCCAGCAGGAATGCTGACAATGTTCACTATGCGCTCGCATGATCAGTTTAATACCACTGTTTATTCTGACAATGATCGCTACCGTGGTGTAAAGAACTTGCGCACCCTGCTGCTTATGAATGAAGAAGACATGCGGGCTCGAAATCTGGAAGCTTTTGCCTTAATTGAAATAACGAGCTATGCAAAAGACGGATCTACTCGCAGCGTTCGCGACTTTCGCGCGGTGCCATATAACATTCCGCAGGGTTGTGCGGCAGGCTACATGCCTGAGTGCAATGTGCTTTGCCCCATAGGTGACTTTAGCGCCCAAAGTGCTCAGCCAATGATGAAACAGATAGTTATTCAAGTAACTGCCGGTGGTGCCGAATGAAAATCGCCGATCAAGACTCTGCAATTGTTGAAGTAGAAACAGATAAAGTGGTAGGACGGTCTGCGCAGTCTTGCGTTGATAATTTGTCGGTGGAAGAGCCGCTGGAAATCTGCATCACTGCGCAGGTGGATGGTGAATGCCTGACTCAAGTGGTGGCTGTGACCATGCGTACTCCAGGTGATGACAAAGATCTGGCTGCTGGTTTTTTATTTTGTGAAGGAATAATTTCAGTACCCGATGAAATTGTGGAAATTGTCAGCGACAAATGCAATTCGATCAATGTGACTTTGGCCAACGATGTTAAAGTCGATGCTCAAATCTTTGAGCGTCATTCGTTTATGGCGTCTAGCTGTGGCGTCTGTGGCAAGAAGTCAATTGCCGCTGTGCGAATTAAGAGAAACTATCAAAGCATTGATCACCTGCCCTTGCTCAAGCCCGAATTTATTCATGCACTGCCTGATGCTCTGCGCGCTGTGCAAGCCGCTTTTGCCTCTACCGGTGGTATTCACGCCTCTGCCTTGTTTGACCTTGAAGGTAACATCATTGTTGCCAGAGAAGATGTGGGCAGGCACAATGCACTAGATAAAGTAATCGGCTCTCAATTTGTGATGGAAGCCCTGCCACTTAGTCAAAGCATTTTGCTAGTCAGCGGTCGCGCCAGCTTTGAGTTAGTGCAAAAGGCTGCTCACGCCGGTATTCCGGTGCTGGCGGCAGTGGGAGCCCCATCAAGTCTGGCGGTGCAGTTAGCGAGAGAATGCGGCATGACACTTTTAGGTTTTGTCAGAGACAATCGCTTTAATGTGTATGCTGGTGGTGAGCGTGTGATTGGAATTTCTTATTAATACACCACCGGTAGTGCGCAAGTCTTTGTCGGCATTTTTTTGACGAATGAACATCCGGTGGTTACACCTAGACTGCAGAGCTCTTCTATATGGCCGTTCCGCTTTGAAACCATGGTCGCTTATTTAATAATGTGAGGCCCAGCTGTGGCCCTTTCGGAGCTCTGAAATTCAAATTTGAAGCAAAGATAAGCTGAATCGGCCCATAGCCTTCGCGCTCATTGGACCGCTGTGTTAGACTAAGTCTTCGTCCGGGCGATTAGCTCAATGGTGGAGCACCTCGTTTACACCGAGGGGGTTGGGAGTTCGAGTCTCTCATCGCCCAAGACTTATGGAGAGCGGTTTTCGAAAGAAAACCGCTCTCTTTTTGGGGTAGGCTTTTTGGGGTAACTTCTATACTGCTGCTATTCAAGCGAGCAAAGCGCAGAAGTCATGAGTGACCAAGACGAACTATTCCCGAATTAGATACGCGACTCTTTGTCCGTCAAACCGGATTGAAAAATTTCGTCGCATCCAGTTGAGTGAGCTGGTTTGTTTTACTTGTATGGAGTACTGATCCCTGACGTGGTAGTGCATCATTTTCTACCTGGTCTTTTATATGCAGAGATTTGTTCTTCGCATTGGGCTAACCGC
>CASBPX010000184.1 GCA_949127735.1 Candidatus Obscuribacterales bacterium
AGCGTGGTAATCGCGAGGCATTTATCAAAGCTAAAGACGGTCAGGAGCGCAAATACATGGTGCCGCTTTGTGACGCCGAACCTGAAATTGCAGAAGAGTGGCTCTATGCAAAAAATGCCGGCTGGGGCCCGGCAGATCTTAGTAGAGGATCGGCAGTACGGTGCTGGTGGGAATGCCGCTTTTGTCTGCGGCCTTACAAAGCTCAGATAGTCAGCCGAACCAGACCTACCCAACGCAGCGCTTGTCCGTATTGCGCCAGCAAAAGGGTTTGTGAAGACAATTCGTTAGTCGATAATTATCCTGAAGTGGCGGCAGAATGGCATCCAACGAAGAATAAAAAACTAAAGGCCACGGAGGTAATGCGAGCATCAGCTAAGCAGGTGTGGTGGCTTTGCAAAACATGTCAGTGCTCCTGGGAAGCGAAGATAAGCGACCGTACTACACTGCATTCAGGCTGCCCGCATTGTTACGAGGCACGTATGCAATATGCTAGAGAGCATCCACAAATAACTATTCAACCTCAAGTCGTGGTTGGTGAAGCCACCGAGATTTCTAGAAAATGGTATGAGAATGATCATCACAATTTTGATTCTCTGGCTAAGAAATGTCCAAAAATAGCCAAACAATGGCATCCGACCAAAAATGGCGACTGGAAACCAAAAGACTTCGCAAAGGGTTCTGATGCGATTGTATGGTGGAAATGCAATGCAGGCTCTGACCACGTCTGGCAAGCTGCAATTTACAGTCGGACAGGGCCTTCCAGCAGAGGCTGTCCATATTGCGCCGGCAAAAAAGTTTCGGTTACGAACTCGATTAGAACGCAAGCTCCTGAACTATCGCGGCAGTGGCATCCGGAAAAAAATGGCAACTTAACGCCCGAGCAGTTTACCACCGGATCAAATGCAAAAATGTGGTGGCAATGTCTTGTTAATGGAAAACATGAATGGACAGCTTCAATCAAACTCCGCAGCAACGGTTCTGGTTGCCCATATTGTTCACATGCAAAAGTAAGCGACGCAAACAGCCTGGCGATAAAATTTCCACTGGTGGCAGCACAATTACATCCGACGAAAAATGGCGATACAAAAGCTGAGGAGATAGCCGAAAAATCTATACGTAAATTTTGGTGGAAATGTGACAGAGGCGCAGATCATGAATGGCAAGCCACTGCGGCCAACCGCACTTTTAATGGCTCCAACTGCCCGTTCTGTGCAGGAACACGCGTCTCGATAACAACATGTCTTGCGGTCACCAATGTAGCGGCGGCAAAACAATGGGATCAGAGAAAAAACGGTTTACTCACACCGTATGACGTGACTGCCGGTTCGAAAAAAAGGGTCTGGTGGCGGTGCGCAAAAGGCCATAGTTGGGAGCAAGCGGTTAACAAGAGAGTGGTCTCGACTGTCGAATGCTGGCCCTGCCTGGGCAAAAATAAGCCAGGAAAAGCGGTGACCGCATCTAGTTCGACAAAAGGTCGCAAGTGAATTCTAGAGAATATTGTGCTTGATAGAAACGCGTCTGACTGATGGCTTTGCTCAATCAGGCGAAACTAACGTACAGAGAAGATGGTACGAGAATATATCACGATCGCCGTTGCGGATATTTACGTTTAGTGGCTACCCTGGCTTTGCAGCTTCTCCATTACCTGATCGATTGTGAAACTTGCAGCTTTTTGTCGTGGCGGAAACTCAACAAACGTTTTCAGGAAATTTCCAACAACCGTTTGCACCGGCACGAATATAAACGCGTGATCCATCACCCAATCCCAATAGGTATTCGAGGTTATGTCTGCTCTCTCATATGGGTCTGTGCGCAGGTTGAATAGCTTAGGAAAACGCAGCGGCACTAACGGTTCTTGCCAGAGGCGAAGAGTGCCTGCTACCCGTTGCTCCAAAAAGATAAGTTTCCAGTTGTCGTATCTCATTGCCATTAGATCGCCGTCGTCGGAGAAATAGAAATACTCGATTCGAGGGCTTTTCTTCACCTCACCCTTAAAATATGGAAGCAGGTTGTAACCGTCAAGATGTACTTTGAACGTCTTATTTCCTACTTTGTGACCTTCTAGTAGTTTTTTCGTGATCTCTGGCTCGCCTGCTGCGGCGAGCAAAGTGGGTAACCAGTCAAGGTGGCTAACAATCTCGTTGCAGACACTACCGGGCTTAAGAACACCAGGCCAGCGCACCATACCCGGCACTCTGAAAGCACCTTCCCAATTAGTATCTTTTTCACTGCGAAATGGTGTCATTCCTGAGTCAGGCCACGAGTTCATATGTGGTCCATTGTCAGTGCCGTACATCACAATGGTATTATCCGCGATGCCCAGTTCATCTAATTGCTTGACGATTTCACCGACAATTTTATCGTGCTCCATCATTACATCATGGTATTCCGACTGCCAGCGTCCTGATTGGCCCACAATCTCTGGCTTAGCATGCGTTCTAAAATGCATGTGTGACGTGTTGAACCAGCAGAAGAAAGGAGTATCGGCCTTCACCTGACGGGCAATGAAATCTTTGCTTTTGGCCAGGACTTCGTCGTCTATGGTCAGCATTCGTTTCTTGGTGAGCGGTCCGGTGTCTTTAATTGTTCCGTCAGCCTTGCAGTCCAATACACCGCGTGGTCCGTAATTCTTTCGAAAATCTGGATAGTCGGATGCTTTTGGATAATCAGGAAGTTCCGGCTCTTCCATGGCGTTCAGGTGATATAGAAATCCGAAGAATTCATCGAAACCATGTTGAGTCGGTAAAAATTCGTCTTTGTCACCAAAGTGGTTCTTGCCGAACTGTCCGGTGGCATAACCCAGCGGTTTCAGCAATTCTGCCATGCTCGGATCTTCAGCGCGTAATCCTAAATCGGCACCAGGCAACCCGACTTTGCTCAAGCCAGTGCGAAAGACGCTCTGTCCGGTTATGAAGGCAGACCTGCCTGCAGTGCAACTCTGCTCACCATAGCAATCGGTGAACAGCATTCCTTCTTCGGCAATTCGATCGATGTTGGGTGTGCGATAGCCCATCATGCCTTTAGTAAAAATGCTCAAGTTCGAGATGCCAATGTCATCTCCCCAAATAATCAAGATGTTTGGCTTTTTTGCATTCATGATTGTCCCTCGATCGAATAGTTGAGTTCGAGTAAGTATACGGGTATGACAACACCGCTCTGCCTTGGTTGCAAACCTCAAAAGACGAACAGGCAAGAGTGACTAAGTTGATTTAACAGACCGATTTCGACTAAAGTTAGTGCTGCGGGGTTACAGGCGCGCATGAGGGCTAATAAATAGAAGTGACCGGTTGGCAGCCCATCTGGTTAATCTTGATTATGCTGAGCGTGCAGATGTCATTCTCCGCGCTGTCTGCTAGTGCCAACGAAACAAACCCTGACGAAAAAGTTGCGCAAGCTGATCAAGTCACCAATATCAAAATTCAGCAGCTCGATCAGCAAATCATTCTTGAATGCATCAATTTAGCCCGCTTCAATCTGCATTTTCATGGCTCTGTCAATCAAAAGAATTTTTCTCAAGAATGGCTTTACCCGATGGAGCGAGAAGCCGGTACAGCACTAAGTTTTACTAACACAATGGTCGATTTGCGCCAACGCGCGCGAGGGCTTTCAAATCCTGATTTGATATCCAGGGCTGCACAAAAGAAAGGGCTCCAATGTGCATTAGTTGGACAGGCGATTACTGGTACAAGTTCTGGAGTTCAGCTCGCCACAAACTTGATCAAATCTGCACAAGCGCGAAAGCAAGGCTTTTCGCCAACAAGATCAATTGCCACTGTCCAAAAAAGTGTCGCTAAAATCGACAGACTCTTAGAGGCGCGAGAGCAACTTGTAACTGCCGATGAAGTCGAAGAAAAAAAGCAAATTTATGGGCTTGAGAGCCGCTTGTTGCAACACATAAGAAATCAGCTGGTTTTTGAATTCAAAACCTGGAGTATCCGCTCTCGATCGGTTGAGTGGTCAGAAGATACGTTCTTCGCCATCGATTCATTGCAAGGCTTCACTGCAATGGCTTCGAGTTGCATTGGGCTCAAGGCATTCACGACCCCACAATTGGGTGGTGCCGCCGCCATTACAAATCTGGTGGCAAGCAATCTGGTTATGGTCAACCCAGTTGTCCGATCGCTAGTTGGTCGGTATGCGGCAAACAGACAAAGACACCGCCTCGCAAAAGAACTCCCCGGCGAGAAACCTAAGTCAATTGATGAAGTGCTCCTTGAATGGAATACCCATAAGGAAGATGCGTCGAGCAGAAACGCTGCAACTATTGAGGCTAGAGAGTTAGCATTCCTGGTAAGACGTTCGAGTGCAATGGACAGTACATTGAATGAGGAAGTGCAACGATTTGAAAGGTTGCGCCGCATTGCCGATCAGCAAGCAGTTTCTGGCCCGCTGATTGGTTTAACAGGCGTTACGCGCGGAGTTCTGAACGCAACCGCCTTCTATACTTCCGGTTCTTCCAATTCTCCCGGTTCTTCTGGACCTTCGCACTCCAGATTTGTTTCAAACGACTTGAACTTTGCCGGACGTGTAGTTCAATCGACCGGGCAGGCTTATTCTTTGATACTTACTCCGGTAACTGAAGTTCGTCACTATTTCTACAAGCGCCGTTTGGAAAAAGAAGGGAATTTACCCCGTCAAATTCTCAAGGCCCGTTTAGATAAATTGGATGAACTAGAGGCGCGCATCAATACTTTGAAATATTAGCGATCATACTAAAGTCTTTCATGGCGCGAGACAGGCGAGATTTTGAATGCTCAAAATCAGAAGCAAACGGATCAAACGATTCGCCAGCATTAAAAATTTTATTCAGGCCCCTGGCGGTTGCGAAGGCTCTCCATTTGCGCATTTATTTTATCGCAAAGGTGATGGCTCCCTGCTAGATTGGGCACAAAAGTGAGAGTAGCAGGTTGCGAAAATGGGAACGAGCATGCGAAACAAAACCTGGTCGTCACTTTGTCTGCTTATCTGCGCTATGGTGTGTTTGCAACCGATCGCAGAGGCCGAGGCTCAGCCCTCAATAAAAAATGATCCGGCCTATATAAAGTTTCAGGGCGGCGACGGACAACCTTTTCGCGGGCAAGACCCGACTTTCTATCCTGCCCTGATGCAATCAATCATTGGTTTTCCAGGAATAAAATTCACTTTGCCAGATTACGAAGGCAAGCCCCAGTGTTTTGTCGAAATTACCGGAATGGACAGATTGATTACCGGCGACCCGTTTGAACAACTGATGATTCATTCAGTGACACCAACAGATCAGTTCAACAACAAGTACGTTAAACAGACGGCAAACACAGTCAAAATTTTAGAACAATCCGTTTTAGCCAGCGCGGGCAACATTACTCCAGCAGAACTAATGACTATGTCGCTTCGTGCGACAGATGGAAATTTTCCCATGGCAGCCTTGACCGCTCACAACTTTCTCAAAGAGATTGCTTATGGCGGCCGCGCCCAGTATCTAAAGCTGAAGGGCCTGATTGCCCAGGGCAAGCCCTATCGCTTTCCCACAAGGTATGGTGAGGTTGCCGCCAAATTTGTAAATATGCGCACCGCCAAAGGCGACAAGATGGGTATCTGGTATCACAGCTTCGTACCACTGGCAATTACAGCATGGACCTTCGTACCAGACGCCGGCGACAATGCTATCATCGATGAAAACAGAGCCAGGCAATTCGTAAATATGGGCTCTCCAGTCGATCCCGAAAAACAAAGCAGTGATGAAAAATTTGCTCTAATAATTCATAAAGTGCATAAACTTTATTCTCTACAGATAGACAAGATTAAGGTGTGTCACGCCGAAGTGAATCCTAAATCCGGACCGGTTGGCACCAAATTTAAACTGAACATTGCTTATCAGGTTCCTGATGCTCCTTCGCCTGTCTTTTTGACGGAGTCTATCGAGGTAGTTAGCGATGGCACGCCAGGAGCAACCTCAGTAAATGTTGTTTCGAAATCGAAGCGCACTATCACGCGGGGTGAACGCGACTCAAAGAGAGACTTTGAAAGCAGCCCGCTTAAGGCCGGAAAATATACTTTTAAAGTGGCGCTTGAAACGCAAGGGTTTAGAAAAGATTTGAATCTTCCCTTTACTGTCACCGCTGGTGCTACCACCGGACTTGTGGCGAGTGCGCCTGAAATTACCTACCGTGGAGTAACCCCAGCTCAGGTTGTAATCACTGATTCGAGCGTAAATATTCAAAGAAAAATGTACAATAACGACACGAAGAGCTATGACATTTTTACAGATACGATCAATTATTCTGGACCGCCACCTTCGCTGGTGCCAGGGCAAAAAGTTGTGCTCAAAGCATCTTTTGTAATACCTCCGTACGTGCCACCACGAGCAGATGGAATTGGTCCTAGCTATTCAGCGATATGGGGTATAGGTGACATTTTTGGTACACCAATGCAAATTGAGCAGTTTGTGGAAACAAACTCGGCGCAGGGCGACTCTCAGGCTGACACTTCGTTTGTTGGACCAAAGAGCATTGAATACAACTTTAAAGTTAGAAAGCCGCCATCAGGACATGTTCCTGTTATCCATTTTCAAGCACGCGGAAAAGATGGAGGGGTGTTAATGCTCTGGAGATATAAGCCTCCTCAATAACTCGCAACTTTCGAATGAAAAATGCCACTTGCCACAATTCACCATTGGTGGCAAGCATTCACAGATCTTTCCAGTCGTCTGGCACAACACTGCTGACTATTTCTGCGCGCCATTTAGCTAGCCTACCGTTTTCATTTTGCCAGAATACCTCGCAACGCTCTAGAAAAGCCAGCACAGCTTCACGCTCGTTCTTCTCAAGCATTTCTCTGGCCAATGCAAAATCAGGCCCCGAGATATTGAGCGAATTAGAACCTGGCACTTCGGCGGAGGCGCGCAAATGCGACTTCGCTGACTCTATGGCACCGGCTAGCAGGGCAATGCGACCCAGCACCGCATGGGCACTGTGTTTAGCGTCTGACTTTTGGTCGTCAGCTAAACTGCGAGGCATGTGGCGCAGAATATGATTGGCGTACCTTGATGCCTTCTCGACTTGGCCGGCCTTGAACGCCAGAGCAGGCAGGTCTATTTGTAAGTAGAATTTATCGGAAGCTTTGGTCAGTGTTACAGCACGTTCTTGCTCTGACAAAGCTTTTTCGGCATTTTCCAAATCAGATAATTCGCTTACACCTAAACTATACAGGTGCGCAAGCCGCTCGCACCAATCGGGATTTTTCGGTTGCAAAGCTTTCCCGGCCAGCAATAGTTTTTCGGCGGTGGATCTTTCTTCTAGCAAGAAGTAATTCGCTGCATGCCGCAAAATAACTGGATCAGTGGGATGCAGCTCGCAATGTTTAAGCCAAATTGTTTTCCCATGTTCATGGGCGGCTGCAGAATTGAATCGAGAATAGATACATAGTTCTCGGGCCAGTGGGTCGGTCGGTAGGTGTTGAATGATCCATAGCGCATGCTGGTTGTACTTTTCGATGTCTGTAGCGCTTTTACGGCCACGGAAATAGTAGCCGAGCAAAAGGCCAAGGGCCCTTTTGTTTGCCGGGTCGTGCTCTAGAATTTTTTCTAGTTCTGACGCCTCTTCAGCAGTCAGCTCGTGTCCTCGGCAAAGCGTAAGGCTGGCTCTATGCTCGCCATGCTTTCTTCGATAAGCTTTTGCTTCAGGGCAATTTTACGTTCAGCAAATCTAGTCACGAGCGGCGCGAGAGTATTTAAAATGGCCAGGCCAGCTATGATTCGCAGCCAGAAAATCATTTATCGACCTGCGAAATTGCCATTACTTTAATAGAGGTCATGGATCCGCCGCAGTCATCATCAAACCAGATGTCTATGTTGTGGCCGTCAATGGTGAACGAGAGCTGCTCAGTGGTAAATGGCTGACCAGTCTGAATCTCCATAAAAGCATCCCACTCTTGTTTCGGAACATTCAGCGGCACCGGAACGCTGCGTCTAAGCTTGTTTCTTCTAATCGGTTCGCCAAGTTTTTTTACAATATCTGGCTGCTGGTCGCAGCTTTCCAATGCGAATGGTAGGTCGGCAGTGAAACTTTCAAAATCGCCGAACGGTTTGAAGATGAAGTCTACTACGAAAAAATTACGTGACTTTCTGTTTTCACCCAGGACGAAACCGAGTTTGTAGAAGGAATAGGACGTAAAGGCGTAGTCGAGTCCCTCGATTAGAGGATTTACATTGGTGACACTGATAAGGGTTGCGAACTCATCGCTGTCCGCACTCTTATCTAAAACATTGATTATTGATTTGCCCAGTAATTTCATGGAGTATTGTAATCAAGCACGGTCTGCCCTCTCTAAGAGGTGCTTTGAAAGAATTTCGGCGGCTTCGAAATTATGGTTTCTGGCCGCGATTGCGGTAATTTTATGCAGATGTTCTTCGCTCAACTGGTTGAGGCTTTCAGCGGCAAGAGATTGATGGTGCAAAAATTGTCCTGCTTCTCTAAGATCTAATGTGCGCCTGTAGCCTGAACAAGCAATCACCATGCCGATTAATGAGGAAGGCATAGTAGACAATGCAATGCTAACTCGCAAAGCGTCTCGAAGAATAAGTGAATCGCCATGCAGTACACCAGCGTACGCCAATATCATTTGCGTGAGTGGCACGACGTACATGGCAATGGTTAGAAATATCAATACACTAAGAATTTGCCTAAAGAGGCTGTCGCTGTGATATCGAGGAGTTACGCTGGCATTTTTCCGGCTGTACAACTTCAGGGCAATAAAAAGAGGCAGCGTAAATAACATAGCTTTGGTGCTAGCCGCTCCAACCACTGCTAGTCCAACATACAGATACGTCTCAAAATCAAAAAATGCTGCCCGGGGAAGTAAATTAATATGGCTGAGAAAGATGGCGGTCAACAGATTCGCTAGCAGTAGGCAACCAAAATAAATGCCTGCTTGCGCTGCAGTGTGGCGAATTCTCTCATCGCGGAACGGTTCATGAGAAGCGTGAGCCGATACTAAAGCTAGAGCGTGCGGCTGTAACACCCAATATTCTTTTGATATGGCAGCAGCCAGAATCAATACAATGAGGACCAGCGTCGGCGCACAAATAGCCATTGTGGTCGCGTCGATAAAGTAGAGAGCGGCAGGAAAGCAAAGTAAATCCATAATTTGGGGCCCGTGGCGATGCTGCTTACATGCTACCAGCAAAAACAAAGTTGTCTATGATGGAAACTGTCGTCCGATGCTATGAATCGGGACTAGTCACTACCAACGTTGTTCTAAAACGCGCAGATTTCGGGTGCAGCATCGGAGGAGCCTCGGGCAAGCGCAAGACGAATTTCCAGGCATCGAATTAAAAGTCCGTGAGCGTCCAATTGCTGACTATTGCATGGCTGTGTGATATCAATGAGCAGGCTAGACATTTGGCCTGCGCGGGCATGTAGGGGAAAGTTTGAATAGTGGATTGCGAACACTGGGCACACGTTGCCGATAGAGTGTACCTATGCCATGCTGAAACAGTGCGAGGGTGGAGAGTGTCTGTGGAGATAAGAGACTAAAAACCATGAGGAATCTATCAGACGGTCTATGCCTTAGAAGAGCGTTAAGAGTGATGTCCGTAGTCATTTTGTTGCTTTCTAATTGGTCAAATTTGGCTGCTCAATCTTTCCCCCAAATGAAATGTTCAATCATTGATTCTGCTGGGCGCGAAATTGTGCCTTGCCGATTTCGTTCGGTGAGTTATGTTGGTAGTGGATTGTTCCTGCTTCGAGAGGTCGCCGAGGGAAGTGGTGCGCAGCAATTAGTTGTTGTGCATGTTGTAGATAGAGATGGCAAAAATGTCCAAGTCCACGTTCCGAAAGACACAATTCTGACAAATTTGTTTGTGCCGCTCACTGCGGCTCGAGAGTTTGCTCCGGCAACAACAGTACTGCCTACAGGCACCATTGTCGAAATTAAATCAAGTCAGGGCTATGGGCTCGCCGATCTTGAAGGGCAGGTAATCCTGGAACCAGAATTTCAGCAAATTTCTCGAACAAAAATTGGTTTGTTCGCCGTTTACAAGGATGCAAAAGTTGCGTTTGCGTTTGATATGGACTCTCGAAAAAAGGTCAGCGATCCCAGGATACTCTCCTTATTTGACTTTAGCAAAGTGGCCAATGGAATTGTAAATGCCGATCGAGTGCTATTTATTGATCGCAGCCATGAGAAACCCCTTTGGGGATACTTTGATAGTGTCGGAAATGTTGCTATCGAACCGCAGTTTGAGTCTGCTACTAGTTTTGAACAAGATGGATTTGCCAGAGTGTGGTTTTCCAATGCAGATCCAAACAAGAGACGTTGCTTTATTATCGATAAGTATGGCAAGCGCATCTTATCGCCAGAATACGAGAGTATTTTCGATTTTCACGATGGCTTGGCTGTGGTTCGAGTAAGAGGGAAAGATGGAACTCTCAGATTCGGCATCATTGACAAGAAGTTCGAATATGTTCTACAGCCCGACTGGATGCGGCTCGATTTTCTATGTGGGAACATTTATGTGGCTCAGCGGAACAGCGGTGAAGGTTTTAGCGCCGTCACCCCAGATGGGACTATTTTGTTCAAGTTTCCAGCGGAGACGTTTGCCGCCAAGGAGTCTCATGGACTCGTCCTTTGTTATCAAGACAGCAATCCTGACGAGATGCGATTCGTGAGAGAGCGCAAGAATATAAGCCTTCTTACGCTCGATGGAAAAACAATTTTTTCAGCTCGTAACTGTAAGGAAATCGCGTTTTCTAACGGAATTGCGGTTCTTGCTCAAGATGTAAAGGGACGGCGGAAAATAGAGAAAACATGCACGATCATCACGAAATCTGGTGTAACCGCTAATGGTGTCAAGGCATGGTCGGCGACTCCGGTCGAAAGTAATAGACTAATAAAGTCGATTATCGATCTGTCATTTTCGCGAGATATTTGGAAGCGCGATGTCAATTCTCGCAACGAGCAGTTTGCAAATCTTTTAGCGAGCTATGATTTAATAGGCATGCCGAGAGCTGAAATTGAGCAGTTGCTTGGTACTCCTGATTTTGGAAGTTGTTATAGGAATTACATGGGCATGTGCGGTAGCGTTGGTGGGTGGATCGAATTTAAATATGACGATGATCGAGTTGAAGACTGGCGTTGGGCAAGTCATGTTTATAGAGAGAATAGTTATCAGCCCTGGGTAACGACGAACGTGATTTATGACTATGTGCCATTTCCGAGAATCGGAGAGTCGCCGATACTAGAATTGACCCCAAAGCCCAAACGCTAAATTGCGCGAGAGATCGTCAGGCTTGACCTTTTTGCGACTTATCAGATTTTCCTTTTTTTTGGTTTCAGTTTTCTGGCATTGATCATAGCTTTCGAGTTGGCCCACATACCCACCCGGTACCGAGATATGCCCAACTTTTCAGAAATTTGAACATAAGTGTTGCCAGCTGCGATTAGCTTTTGCACGCTGGCTCGGTCTTCTTCGTCATTCGATTGCCACTTCTTCACCCGTCCTCTGTGATTGATCATAATTTTTGAAATGTTGCTAGCACTTATTTTCAATGCTGTGGCAACCTCCGTATACGTACGACCATTTTCTACTTGTTTAATAATCTCCGGCACCATATTTGCAACTCTAATCCATTTTGGCGAAGGACGAGCTGGTGCCAGTTTTTTATTTGTGGTTGTTATGTCGCCACGACAACCAGGGCATCCGGCTCCCCTAACGGTGCGAAGGAGTACTTGGCCCCTCCAGGTATGTTTTGGATTAATCAGACATTGCCACCACACTTTTTGAGTGCTCACAGCTAAAATTTTTGATGGCGATATCTGTTTGTTTTTTGTCGGATGGAACTCTTTTGCAACACGCGGGTATAATGCGAGAAGGCTATTATCTTCGGCGACCTTTCTGTTCTTGCACATAGGACAGGCGGTCATAAATTTTGTCCGATGGTTTATTCTTGTACGCCACTCATGAGTTTTAGTTGCCGAGCACTGCCACCAAACAGCAACGTTTGCACCGAAAGAAAAATCTTCAGGGCCAAATCCGCAATTTTTTCCATAATGCCATTCCAGCGCAATTTCCGGATGCGTTTGAGAAAACGGCTGGCGCCATCTCAGTGGCGAAGCCTCGCTGAGATCTTCAATGTTTTTTGTCAGATTTTTCTTTGCTGGCGTCTTCAGCTTTTTAGGATTTGACATTTAAAATCGACTTTGAAATAGGAATTGCGACAACGATTTTAAGCTAGACCTTTAGCTTTATTGAAGGCGTCTCTGACGAATAAAGAAGAATCACGATCGGAGAAACCAACAAGCATCATTATGAATGGAGCATAAAGCATCGTACAGAGAAGAGGTGTGCGCATGACGTGCAGGCCTTGCAACCACAAGTGTGCTGGCTGCAATGAAATCTGCATGGCCGTTAGTGTGAAGTGCACTGCCCAGCAAAAGACTAAAGCGTGAACAAGTGATGCATTGTAGACAACGACTGGCCGAAAGGCTTTTCTAAAACCAATGAACAGCCAGTCGCAGACCGGATCTAGCCCAGGAAAATTGCGCTTTATTGTCGTCCACGACGTTCCTCTAGCCAGATTAAACAGGCACTCGATGGAAAGAATTACAGACATAGTTAGAAAGTAAGGTAGCGCCCAGAACTCTGACAGATCATTTTTACAGGAATAGTCTTTTTCGGCTGCTGTTAATGTTCGAGTAAAGAATAGATTTAATAGCCGGGCAAATACCGGCAGCAAAGCTGCTGCGGCCGCCATGGCACAGAACGATTGTCTGACGAGCTGGCACTCAGGTCGCAAGTCGGCAAAGAGACCACCGGCATAAAAGATGGCTTGCAGGCCATTTGCGGCGATCAAATAAACTAGAAAAAGAGATGACAGACCGATTGCCTTGATGACTTTCGACTTCCGGCTTGGCATCGGACGAACTATCGGCGGCACGGCCTGTGCGTCTGCCAGGCGACGCTTGCGCATGGCTGACCGAAAACCGGCGACCAGAAGCGCCAGAAGCAGGCCTGTGGGTATAAGTATCATGAATGACTTTATTTCGTTCATATGATTTGGCGGTGAGATGGTTCTATGACCAAGTATATATGGTTGTTCTTATTAGCGATGGTGTCGCTTCTTCCCCACCCCCATGCATCAGCAACCAGTTTTAAAGGTTACTATGCACCCGAAGTGCTTGTGTCGCCCATGAGAGACGACATGACCTACACTCCTGTCGGGCTGGGCGATATTAAAAAGCAGGCTGGATCTTATGTCGACCCGCGTTCTGGTAAAAAGGGCTTCAATGAAGGAGTGGACCTCAAGGCCAAGCTTAATGATAAGTTCTATTGCTTGCTGGACGGTGTTGTCACTCGCGTTGGCTGGCGAAGCAATCAGCTAGGCGTATCGGTCGAAATTTACCATCCGTATCCAAGTATTCGCACCATATATAGCAATCTAAATGCCTATTCAGTCATGCCCGGAGCGCATGTGCAAAGGGGCAGAGTGATTGGCTACGCCGGCGCATCCGGTGGAACTGGCAAGAATGTTTGTCTCCACTTTACGGTTGTGAACGAGCAAGGCGAATACATCGAGCCCTTGGCTTGACTGGCATTTTAGCCTCAGACAATTTTGGAAATAAATTCAGTTTTCGTCATGGCCTACCGGAGCGTCCACTCGAGAGTTTCTGGCGAGTCAATCCTGGTGATAAGCGTGAATTTGAAATACCAATGGTTGGCAAACTCATTGATGGCACGAAGAAGTTGACCTTGAAAATTGGTCCAAATTTTTCTGAACAAGTTTCACCTTTTGAAATCACAATTCCGGTGAAGCCTGAAAGTTTTGAGATTGGAAATTAGATCTATCCGGCCGTAAGCCTGAAACTTGTATCGGCCTATTTACTGTATGATGTTACCAGCGCCGATTTGTCAACTCCGCTTGCGGGCGCTTCAAGAATACAGCTAAAGCGAGGCTCGAATGCTTACAAACACTGGCACTCCGCGTGGTTATTTTTATGCACCTATCGATACAAGCGATAGTGGCGGGCAAATTCATCAGGCTCGGCTCTTCAAAGATAAAATCGCCCTTCTTTTAGAACGGAAGGCGCAAATACTAGCGACACCGGAATATTACTTCTCGCCGCTGTCATTTTGCCATGTCTGCGTAGGGATTCCAGGGGCTTCTCATCTTACAGCTGCGCTGCGTTTGGGTCACCTGCTGGTTGGATGGGAACGCGGTGTCTTGATAAACGAATGCAATGACTGCCGCTGCGAAGTTTATATCGTTGCCTTTGGTGGCAATCTTAAGGGTTCCAATTGTTGGTGGCACGGGTGGTGCCAGAATTGCAAATTATGGTTACGTTTGCCTTCGACGTCTGAGGTTACTAAAGCGCGCGCTGACTCGATGAGAGACATTCTTAAAGAATCGCCAGAATATTTAGAACTACTAGAATCATATGCAACTTATTGTTTCTCATGGTCAGGCGACAGCTTGATGCCAACGACAAAATCTCGGCTCGTAACGCGACGCCTTTATCAGCCAAAATCGTTTGAGCTTGTAATTCATGATTTGTCCATATGTAAATAGAGTCTTTTTGGCTGGCCTATAGGGAGCAGTGACACAGAAATTTGTTCCACATACTAAAATGTAAGCGCTACAGCTTTTTCTTGAAAAGAAGATGGATTAAAATGTGCAAACGATGAAAGACTTAAAGCAAAGATTGAAGAAGAAGAGCAAGGAATGGCTAGTTGACCGGCTTTTTGAACTATCACTCGCTGATAATGCAAATGCTGACCGCATCGTGCTCAGCCTCGCCGCTGAGGACGATGGCACAACTGAGTGCGTCACCAAGTTTAGGAGTCAGCTAGACAAGGCCGTAGAACAGATTGCTAAACAGGACTTTTCGTATTTCCTGGCCACTTGTCAATACGTCCGGTATGTGCTATAACCAAAATAGGGAAAAGTAGGTCTTTGCGTGGGAAAAGTCTCGGCATTTTCAGTCGCAGGTCTTGGCCTGATTTTTCGGAGTTCGGACCATCACCCACCACACTTTCACGTACAAAGTGGTCGTAATTGGGAGATCAGGGTTTACATCGACGAGTCGACCGAGGCGAATGGTTTGTCTTACGACTATAAGTTTCCAAAGAAACAGTCGAAAAAATTTCGCGGTCTTTCCTCAGCTCAGGAGCAAGAGTTGCTCGCTAGCGTCATTGCAAACAGAGAAGCCCTACTGACGGAGTGGGAAGAAAAGGTAAACCCTACGGAGTTGATATAATGCCAACGACTTTAGGAAGAGCGATGGTTGTGTTTGCACCTGAGAAAACAAGCCAGGTTGCATTGTCTCAAGTACCTGACCTACATGTTTTGGTACAGCTGAATGCGAACAAAGTAAATAAGGTAAAACATCTTTTTATTGTAGTAACGGCCTCGCAACTGCCAATGGTTTCTGAGATCGTAAAAGCGGCCAATGAGACGAAATACTTACGCGGTTTATTTATTCGCGCAGATGTTGATGCAAAGCTGCTCCCGCAAATTCTACAACGTGCCGATTTACGCTTAATGCGGAACATACTTGTGCACGACATGGATGATTGGAAAACTCCAAAACGAGTTATGAATGCCTGGCAGATGGGCTCGGAGAATGACTTAATTGCTGCGGCGGCCGTATTTGAGGATCGGCTCTGCGTACTCACGTGTGCTTTTGAGAGATTGGAAGTACCCTTTGATGTAATTCCAGCATTTAAAAAAGTGAATCCCAAGCAACGCAGTAACTTTGTCCTTGATGATGCTGGGAGTTTTCTACATTGGCCAGACTCAGATGTTCATCTTGATATCGATGTATTTAGGTATGCAATCGACGATAAATGGCGGGCCAAATGCGATTTAGAACGGTTGGTTCACAATAAAAAGTTTGGACATGCAATTGCAAGTATTCGACGGAAACATGATTTGCGACAATCGGATATTTCAAAGTTAACTGATCGGCAAGTCAGAAGGATCGAATCTGGTGAAGCGCGCCCTTCTGTTGCGACGCTCACTTTGCTTGCAAGTGCTCATAAATTGACCCTAGATAAGTACCTAAATCAGGTCGGAAGTCTCATGAAAGAGTAGTCAGTTCACGAATGACACAAGAGCAAGCCAGTAATTTGGAATCGCTGTAGGCACCATCTAAGGTGCAGCTTTGTTTCACAGGCGGAGACTTTTGGAAGGAACAATGAAAACCTGGTTTACGTCTGATCATCACTTCGGTCATGCAAATATCATCAAGTATTGCAATCGTCCATTCGGCAGCACTGACGAGATGAATGTTGCGATGGAGGCTGCTTGGAACAGGGTTGTAGAGCCGACTGACCTGGTCTACTACGTTGGTGATTGTGCCATGGATGTTGGATTAGTTCCTACTTTTGTGCCGCGCTTAAACGGCACTAAAATTCTTGTGCCCGGCAATCACGACAAGTGCTGGCAGAAGAAAGATGCAACAGACAAGTGGCGACTTCACTATTTGGAGGCCGGTTTTCAATCGATTGAGCAATCTATGCGAATGGATATTGCCGGCGTATCGGTGCTGCTGAATCACCTCCCGTATCGCAATGAGAGTGATCCTGATCCGCGATACTTTGAGGAGCGGCCGGTTGATGACGGTGGCTGGCTAATTCACGGCCATGTCCATCACCGCTGGAAGGTCGCTAACCGCCAGATCAATGTCAGCGTCGAAGTCTGGAATTTTGAGCCGGCCAGCATGGAGACGATTGCTGAGATCATTCAGAATGGGCCGGTGCTGGATGCGTCTGGGGTGAGCGATTCTTATTGAAAGTTGGGTGGATCGGTGGCAATAATCAGAAATAGCAGTATGCAGTCACATGGGCAAGTTTAACGCACCAATTTCAGTCGTATGTCCAGATCTTGCCTCTGAGTGGCGTCCTTCAGCAAATGGCGATGTATTTCCCGAAAGTGTCACCGTAAGCTCTAAATTTCTAGCTTGGTGGCGCTGCAAGATTGACCCTACGCACGAATTGCAACAAAGTGTGGTCTATCGAATGCGGACCAAAAAATGCCCTTATTGCACCATTGCACCGAAAAGTTTGCTGGCTCTTTTTCCTGATGTTGCCCGCCAGTTGCATCCAACAAAAAATGGTGACTTAAATCCAAATTATATGGCTCCTAAAACAGCAACGCGCGCCTGGTGGCAATGTGATGTAAATAGCAAGCATGTTTGGGATGCCACAGTGAATTCGCGCACTGCTAGTAAAAGTGGCTGTCCCTATTGTGGTGGCGACAAAGCTGACGAGACAAACTCATTGGCTAGCCTTTATCCCCAAATTGCTCGCGAATGGCATCCAGTCAAGAATGGCGAACTCAGGCCTGACATGGTAGTAACCCGTTCGCGGCTCAATGGCATCCAACAAAAAATCGCGAAATGATACCAGACTTGCAAGGGACATGGAAACTAGAGACCAATTATCACCTTGCTCCCGCAGACAGACTAAAGAAAAATCGGCGCCTTTCGCCGAGTGACATTTTGTGGGCCAGCATGCAGCGAATTTGGTGGCAATGCGCGAAATTTGGGGACCACGTATGGCAAGCTACCGTCAATCGTCGTACTGACGGACATGGTTGCCCATATTGCAGCAATCAAAGAGTATCTCAGGAAAACAACCTCACCGTTCGATATCCGGCAGTAGCGAATCAATGGCACCCCACTCGCAATGCGCCGATATCACCAAATGAAGTTATTGCTGGTTCTCGTAAACTTTACTGGTGGCGGTGTTTCCGCTCGGCAAAGCATGTGTGGCAAGCGCCTGTTCAATTGGTTGTTCGAAGTTGGCGCTCGGGCACAAATGGCTGCCCATTTTGTAAGGGCAATAAAGTAACAAATGAGTCTTGTCTCAAAGCTAAATTTCCAGAGGTAGCTAAGCTCTGGCATTCTTCGCGCAACGCGCCGCTTACGACAGATGACATTCCACCGCATAGTGCTAAGCTTGCCTGGTGGCAGTGTCCTGTGGTCGCCGATCATATTTGGCAGGCACCGATTGATCGGGTTGTGACCAGAAACAGAAAAGGTAACAGTGGTTGCCCATTTTGCTCCGGAAAAAAAGTTTCTAACGAATCCAGTCTCGCAAGTAAATATCCCGAAGTGGCTCGTTTATGGCATCCAACTTTGAACAGAGCACTGCGCCCGGCCAAAGTTATGGGTGGTAGTAACAAGTTGGTGTGGTGGCAGTGCACAAAGAGTCGCAGTCATGTCTGGCAGAAAAAGATCAACCATGAAGTTGCGTCTTGGAAGCGAGGCAAGTCTGGTTGTCCGGAATGTTATGGAAAATTCAATTAGGTTTGGTTGCGCTCGGCATTATCTTTTCGATAATGTTGATTGCAAGATTTCTGCGGTTTGCTTCTCCGCAAATTCCCGAC
>CASBPX010000185.1 GCA_949127735.1 Candidatus Obscuribacterales bacterium
CTTCTTCTTCCAGAGCCATTATTGCAACCTTTTGGCCAACCGTTGAAAAAACGCTTTCGATAATTTGTCCGATGTTATCAAAATGGGAGCTGCCGTGATCAGGATCACCGCCTAATTCGGTCACTCTAGCTTGGAGCAGTTGGGCTCTTATTTGGTGAGCCTGGCGCGCGCTGGCGAGCTCCTGCTTAATATACTGATCTGGCACCGAAGAGAGGGCCATTTCATAGACCTGACTGGCTGACCACTCGGTTTTCAGCAGAAAATTCAAATCTTCCACCGCATTCCGTTTGCTAAACATCAGATGACCTCAGGCCGTCACGTAACCATCACAAGCTCTTGCGACGGTAGCAGGGCCGTCTGGTTCCAGTTTTTGCCGCTTTATAAAGTGATTGCATTGTATTAAAACCGCCTCAAGTCAATAGGCAGATTTTTTAACCTCAACAAGTGAAACGGAACAGGAACTAATGGCGTTTGTCTTAGTCGTCCGAATTCGTGCTCGATCTCCTAGCGGGAATTGAGTCAGTGAAGGAGGAACTTTTATGGGTAATATGGATTGTTCGAGCTCTGGCAACCAATCGTGTTCAGGCGCCATTGAACTGTTGCAAGGCGAACAGAAAGCAGTACGAAAACTCTTTAGTGATTATGGTCAGGCCAAAGACGTAAAAGGCAAAGAAGATGTGGTCGGCGCTCTGTCGCTAGCGTTGTCGCTCTATTGCAGTCTTGAAACCGATATTATTTACCCGGCCATGAAGGCTAGTGGCTCATGTTCTGCAGAAAAAGAACCGTGTCAGGGCGAAGAAAACCACCATCAAGCCAAACTTCTAATCGATCAATTGCAAAGATTAACGGCTGACGTTGACAGCGAAAAATATGATGCTGCAGTAAAAGAATTGAAGGCTGTTGTGGAAAAACATTTCTCGGAAGAGGAAAAAACACTTATTCCACAAATGGAAAAGTCAGGAAACAACTTTGAAAAAATGAGCGCTCACATTGATAACTTCAAAGCTGAACATAAAGCTCAGTTGGTCTAATACATATTTGAATCTTAAGGAGTAGAAAATGAAAAAGATTAGTTTATTGACTCTGGCTGTTCTTGCCAGTGCTTCTACCGCTTTAACGCCTGCTATGGCCGAAGATAGCGCCAAAAGCGAACAGAAATTTGAAGAATCGCAGCAGAAGGCGCCCGATAACACCGGTAAAAATACCCGGGACAAAAAACTGGGCAAACCAACTGCACAGAACCAATCCAATCAGAAGAAAGACGTTGAAATCACACGTGAGTTGCGCCGTTCAATCATGGAAGCAAAAGGTCTTTCAGTTGATGCTCAAAACGTAAAAATCATTACCCAGAAAGGCAAAGTGACCTTGCGCGGACCGGTTGAAAGCGAAAGCGAGAAAATGATGATTGATGATCTGGTGAAAAATTGCGGCAGCGTTGCCAGCTACACCAATCAGTTGGAAGTGAAAAAGAATAACTAATTACAACAGGTGCCACTGTCTTTTCGGCGGTGGCACCCGGTGCTTGAATAGCCTGATTAAGTGTGAGGTCGTATTTATGTCTGGTGATATAACAGTCAACTGTCGTTCTTGTTTTAAGCGATTTGTTTTCTCTACTGAAGAGCAAGAATTTTTCAACAGTTGCGGCCTCACCAATTCACCTAAGCGCTGCCACAATTGTCGCCTGGTTTCACGAGTGCAAAGAGTTTCGGGAAATACTGAAAATACTTCAGCTGTACAGTGTGCTGAATGTGGAACCCGCACTGTTGTGCCATTTATCCCCAAAAACGGCAAGCCCATCTATTGCAATCAATGCTTCCGCACCAGACGTGCGGAATCTTTGGCAATGTAGAAAAAAATTGAAAATTTTTGGAACTTATAGGACCTCATCTAGTCTGAAGAGGCACTAGATTAGAGGGTTGTCATATGGCAATTTTAAAACAAGTTCAGAGCGATAAGCGAATGTGCCTGGTGTGCCAACTAGCCTTTGTTGGCACGACTAAAAAATGCCCCAATGACGGCACACCTTTGGTGCTGATCAGTGACCCTTTACTAGGAAGCTTTTTAAATCAAGGTTATCAATTTGTTGAGCAGGTGGGCCGTGGTGCCATGGGCTCGGTCTATAAAGCCATTGGTGAAGACGGTGAAATTGTGGCAGTAAAAGTGCTGCACAAATCGCTTGTTGGAGAGCTTGAGCCAGTACGCCGCTTTCAAATGGAAGCAGAGTTGACCAGTCGTCTCTCCCATCGCAACATTATTGTAGTGGACGATTTTGGCATTCTCGATGATGGCCGGCCGTATATGATCATGGATTACATTCAGGGCGCATGTATTAGCGATCTCGTCGATGCTTATGGCCCCATGGCATTGCAAGAAGCATTGCCCATCTTTATACAAATAGCGCAGGCTCTTGCTTATGCACACGAACAAAATATTATTCATAGAGACGTGAAACTGAGCAATATCATGCTGATCAATTTGCCGTATCAACGCAATGTGGTGAAGCTGGTTGATTTTGGCATTGCCAAGCAGCTCAGCTCTGAAAGTTCATTTGAAGATCAAAATGGATTGACCGATGGTGGCCAGGTAGTTGGTAGCCCGCTCTATATGAGCCCCGAACAATGCATGGGCCTGGCTCTCGATCATCGCACCGATATTTATTCTCTTGGTTGTGTCATGTATTACGTACTCACCGGTCGACCCGTGTTTACCGCTGAGAGCATTATTCAATTAATGCGCAGTCAGATTTCGCGCCCACCACAGCCTTTACGCACATTGACCAGCTCCATTTCAGAAGAAGTGGAAAAAATTGTGCTCAAAGCCCTGGCAAAGATGCCAGAAGACCGCTATCAATCAATGAATGAGATGGTAGCCGATCTAGAACAAGCGCTTACTCGTGTATCTCCGCTGCGTATTGTTGCTGCTTAACTGTGTCTTGATTTGATTTGATTTGATTTGATTTGATTTAAACATTTCGCCAAAAGTGGAACTAAAAAGTCTTCTCATAGTCAACTCTAGCGTGAGGCATGCTGTGCTTTGCAGCTGTCGAACAACCATTCGTCGAGGTGTGACTAATGAATTACCGCATTACCCAAAAAGTAGAAGACTTTCTCCCTAATATTGTGGAATTTATTACAGATCCCACCATTAAGGGTGACATAGTCGGCGAGGAAGGAAAGCTCACTCTCTATTCCTTTACTGATGACGACGCTATTCTCGGTGAGCTTGTGTTCTCACACAGTAACTGGCGCGGTTCAGTTTCCATTAACGGCGAAGTCTCCATTGGTGAATGGGACGATCAAACAAAAAGTTTATTTTTTGCCGCCAACGGTGGCTCCTGCCAGGTTAAGGGCGAGCTAATGGTAGTAGAAATTACAAGCCCGGTAGTCTGATCTAGGTTGCCAATTGAGCAATGCTGGCGACCCATCATGGAGCGAACAATGTTATTGAACTCAACTCTGAGCAAATTTTTACCGCTGATGCTGGCATTTAGTTCTTTGCCTGCCCAGGCGGCCGACAAAGTTGAACCGCCAGTTGGTGGC
>CASBPX010000186.1 GCA_949127735.1 Candidatus Obscuribacterales bacterium
CTGGTGGTCCAAGTGGCCCTGGTGGTCCTTCCGGTCCTGGTGGTCCTTCCGGTCCTGGTGGTCCAAGTGGTCCTGGTGGTCCATTCGGTCCTGGTGGTCCTGGTGGCCCTGGTGGTCCTGGTGGCCCTGGTGGTCCTGGTGGTCCAACCGGTCCTGGTGGTCCTCTCGGCCCTGGTGGTCCTTCCGGTCCAACCGGTTCGTTCACCACAGGCGGATAATTGCTTAGATAATCAGCCGGACAAGACCGAACAAAAGAAAAATGAAAACCCTGGCTTTCGCCAGGGTTTTTGTTTTAGTAAGTAAAAACTGATTGCGTCTACTGATTGCGCTTAGTGATTTACCGAAGGTCGTCAGCTTTTACTTGATAATCGAAATAGACTTGTTTGAAAATATGGGCCGGCAGCTGATCGCGGTAGTAAAAATTTTTACCGTTAAATGTCAAATCAGGTGCCGATGCAAAAACAAAAGTAACTCGCACCGGTGGATTATCGGCATCGGCATTGGCTCTTGCATAAAAACGCGCTACTGCCGGACGAAATCGTTTGTAGACATTGTTTGGCAGTCGCTCACCGAGCACACTGCGTTTTTTTTCTTGCAAAAAGCGATCGAAGAGTGAAAGCTTTTCCATGCGGGGAAATTCGCGCGCTTTAATGGTGCCGTCAGCCGTTTCAATTAAGGCTAAAGTATGCCAGTTGACCGTGCGCAAATTTGGCGCAAAGAGCCGCCACGCTTGCCTCATACCAAGAGGTGCGCCGAGCAGAACCAGTTTTTTGCGCGATTCTTCCGACACCACCGGTAATTCAGCCACACCGAGAATAGTGGCAAGGCCAAGAAAACCAATTACGGCGCCGTTAAAAATATACCGCTGCAGGCGTTTTCGATCACGATTATGACCATCATGATTAACCGGCGATGGCGGTCGCAAATCATCTATTGATGAGGTTTTCAAAGCCTGCTCATAAGAGAGCAAAGGCGCATTGCTGTAAAAAGCGCTAGATTTAGATTTATCGGCCATCACTTATCAATCTGTACTCATAGTCAATGATAAACTTGCACACAGACCATTAGCAATCATCAAGTTCTGGGTAAGTTCTATGTATTCAGGTAGTTGACGATTAAAACGCTGGAGACGGCAGTGCAATCGAGTTCTCCAAGATCAAAATATTTTTCCTTTCGAGAAGCAATCAATTACTCCTCATCTTCTGGCCCATTTACAGAAGGCCATAGAGTGCTGGTGTCATCTTTTCTCGTTGTCTTTTTCATCGTGGTAGGTGCCTGGCTGTTACCCGAATGGACGCCTTACAAAAATAGCATTACCACTTATACCTGGCCGGTGATGCTGACCACAGGTTGGGTTCAGTACTGGTCGCTATTCTGCCCAGACGTGCGTGATCGCAATTATCACCTGACTGCGCTGATTGAATTTGCCGATGGTACGGTCAAAATTTATGAATTTCCCCGCATGGAAAAAATGGATCTTTGGACCAAATTTCAAAGAGAGAAAATGCGCAAGTTATTTGGTGACAATATTGCCTGGCCAAACTTTGCTCAGTTCAGACCCAGTGTTTGCCGATATTTAGCCAGAGCCAATAATGACACCACCAATCCACCAATTAGCGTGACGATGATTCGCAATATTGTGATGACACCACCACCTGATCCAAAACACTGGGTTTATCGAGACAATCTGCCTCAACATATCAACAAAGAAATTCTGTTCAGTTACAAAGTCAACGCCAACGACCTTCTCAATTAGAAAGGCGCATAAGTGAGTGAAACCAACGCGACTGTAGAAAAATGGAATCGTTTCTGGTTTGAACCAACGTCACCAGTAGCGATGGCACTTTTTCGCATCTTTTTCAGCATTATTTTGTTGGAAAATATGGTTGTTCATCTACTGCCTGATTTTGATATTTATTTCGGCAAAAATTCACTGGTGCCCATCAAAGATATGATGAGTCTTTATTGGGGCAGTGGCTCATACTTTGATGTTTTGGCGCTGCTTCACAGCGATCGCTATATTCTTGCCGCGTTCTGGTTAATGGTAGTGGCAACCATTTTTATGGGCCTCGGCCTTTTTACAAGGTTCAGTTCATGGACGGTTTTCTTGCTGCTGATGTCATTCAGCTCACATTTTCAGTTGAATCAAAATGCCGGCGATAACTATTTGAGACTGGCCACAATGTGCCTTGCACTTTCAAATGCCGGTGACGCACTTTCATTCGACAATCTCATTCGCGCTACCAGAGAAGACTGGCGGTTGACTGGCCTCGGGCCCAGGTTATCGGCACCATGGGCACAACGACTTTTGCAAGTGCAGCTTTGTATTGCCTATGCCCACACCTGGTACAGCAAAATGGAAGGTGAGCACTGGAACGACGGTACCGCTGTTTATTATGCCGTGCGCTATGACGATTTAATGCGCTTTCCCTTGCCTCACTTTTTTGATCAGCTACCTGTCTATATGGTTCTGACTTGGGGCACCCTGGCCGTAGAGTTTGCACTCTTCACTCTAATCTGGTGGAGACCGGCCCGTTACTGGGTTTTAGCTATTGGTGTATCTCTCCATGCCGGTATTGAATATTGCATGAATTTGCCTATGTTTGAGTGGGCCTTTTTACTCACTTACGTGCTCTTTATTTATCCCGCAGATTTGACGCGTTGCAGCAATTTGATCAAAAACAAAATCAAAATCAAACACGGTGAGCCCTATAAGCTGGCTTTTGACGGCAATTGCATTCTTTGCATTCGCACAATTGGCATTGTTCACCGACTTGATATTTTTGGCCGCATCAAACCAGTTGATTTTCACCACGATGAAGAAAATGAGCTATCAGGGTTAGATTTAGGCCAGGCCGAAAAAGAAATTATGCTACAAAAACGTGATGGCACCTGGATCGGCGGCTTCAAAGCTTTTCGCTTCATGGCTCTTCGCCTGCCGCTGCTCTGGCCGCTGGTGCCTTTCCTGTACATACCTGTAGTCAGTTTTGTCGCTGAACTCATTTATAAATTAGTGGCAGCCAATCGTAAAAATATACTGGGATCTACTTGCTCACCAGGCGCAGTGGCCTGTGAGGTGAGCACATGACCGGCACCGTAATTAAAATATTGATTGTGGTGGCAATTTTTGGCGTGGTACTTGGCGCCACATATCCTATTCAGAGGCAAGCTGTCGAAGATGGCAAAGCCACCAACTATGACCTGCTGCTTGGTGTTCAGCTAAGGTCCACCGAAGCACGCTATAAAGCGGCCGAGAAAAAGCCCGAAAATATCGACGAATTGCTTGCGGCTGGAAACGCATACGCTACCGCTTTAACCAGCTCGCAAGATTTTGCCGCAGCAGCAAAAATTTATGGAAGTCAGCTGCCTTTAACCTGGGGTCTGGTGACTAACGCTTATAACGAAAAGTGGGCCAATGCCAATTTGCGTCTGGCTGGAGTCTACAGAGATATGGATAGTCAGGGTGCAGCACTTACCTGTTATGAAAGTCTACTCAAGTATGATAAGCAGTATTTGCCCGCCACAGATAGCCGCATTGCTCGAGATCTCAATAACATGGGCTTGATGCTGTATATGATTGGCCTTGGTAAAGCAGAAGCACCAGAGAGAATGGCAGAATTTAAAAAGTCTAGAAGCTATTTGGAGCAGGCGCTGGCATTACAAGAGAAAATAAATCTGGGCAAATCGGCCAGAGCTGCGGCAACTTTGTGGAATTTATTTCTCACTTGCCGCGATCTCGGTGATCAGAAAGCAGCAGAGCAGTATCGCGCCCAAGCTCAAGCAATTGATAAATCGCTCAATCGGGTTTGCCGTGAGCCATAATAGAAATAAAAGAGCAAGCCAATGCAGACCTCCAGTATAAATTCAGACTTATCAGGCGACGAGCAAACATTGCCTGATAGCCTGCTGGAAAATTCTACTTCTAGCTCTACTTCTAGCTCTACTTCTAGGCCCCACCCCTGGATTTTGTCGCCGGTGCTCGACTATCTTTTTTGTTGCGGTGGCTTGATGTGGATTCTTGCAGGCATAGAGCAGCTGGGAGTTAAACCGGGCGAGCAGACTTATCCTTCAATTATTTTGGGCGGCGTCTTATTCTGGGGCAGCCTGTTACTGAGCGAAGCGCATGGCCCCGCTACCCTTGTAAGAGTCTTTAGAAGTCACACCACGCCACGTTCTGTGCGCCTTTTTGTCATCGCCTGGGCGGTGGTGCTAATTACCATTTCAATTTGTGCACTGCAGAGCGAACCACTGGCACAACTTTTTACAAAAATTACACTGGTCTGGTTGGTGCAACATTACATTGCTCAGACTTTTGGTGTAGTTTTAATTTACTGCATGAAGCGCGGCTTTGACTTAAGCAAAATTGAGCGAGGGGTGCTGCAATGGCTGTTACGATCGCTCATGCTTTTTGTCATTCTACGTATGTTTACAGTGCCTGCCTATGGTCATATAAAAGACTTTCTCGGTATGGAAATTCCTTTCTATGGACCATTGCCGTTTTGGCCCATGTACACCGCAGCATTTATCTTGACCCTGTGCTGTTTTGCATTTGTTGGGCTCGTGGTGGCACGCTACTTGCGTAAAAAGCAAATGTTTCCCATACCGGCTCTGGTTACGATTTTTTCAGTGGCCGCACTGACGCTTTCACAAAGAGACGCCTTCTTTCTTTTGGGTGTGACCTTCTATCATGCCAGCCAGTATCTGGCAGTCACTTATTCATATTTTTTGAAAGAAGAAGCTCAAAAAGAAGGGCGAACCATTACGGGAAGCCACTTAAAGGAATTTCTCAACTTGCGCTCGCTGGCTTATATTTTTCTTTTGGTATGCGCCGGCTTCATGCTTACCATAGGGCTTCCTCAAGGAATGATTCGCAATGGTGTAACTGAAAATATCTGTCTCTGTGTGCTCTATTCGATGTCGAATTGCCACCACTTTCTGACTGATGCTTTTGTCTGGCGCATTAGAAAGAAAGAAGTGCGTGAGCTGCTTGTTTAAGGCTACTTTTTTAACTTGTAAGCAGAAAAACCAAGTCTGTGACCCACATATTCATATGGACGATGCAGCGCGATTTCATCGCCATTCAAAGGTGTCAGGGGCTCTAAATTATCATATTGGCCTTCAATGATAGTGCAAATGCCCGCTGCTTTTAAGCTATCCCATATTTCGCCATCTTCGATCAAAATTAGCCTGGGTGGCCTGACCGAATTTAATTCGCTGCGCAGGTGATCAATCATACCTGCCTCAAATTGAGTTAATTGAGCTAATTGAGTTAAACGTAATGCCTGCTCAGGAGTTGAGCGCTCGTGCAAAATCTTCAGTGGGTGCAGTGGAAACGCCCAGACAAGATAACCAGGCCGGCGACGAAGCTGTGTAATCAGCGGGAAGCCTGGCCTCACTTGTGACGAAAAAATCCAGACCAGATCTTTAGGCTCAGTGTTTTTCTCAACTGTGTCGCTAAAGAATGACAAATCAGGCTTTAAGCCAAAACCATAATAATTGATATTGGCCAGGCTGAAAAATTGATCTGCTGCTATATTTTTCAGACAGAAATAGTTGATTGTGACAAAACAAAGCACTGGCAAACCAGCCAACAATGAAGTTCTCACCAAAGGTTTACTTTCTTGCCACAGGTAGATTTGCCGGCTTAAGTTTTCGCCCTTAGCAAATAATTGGGCGAATAATTGGCCTTCGAAAAGAACTGAGCGCATTGAACGCAGATAACGCGCCAGCGCCAGATAAAAAGCGCTGATAACAAATGCAGTCATAATAAAGGCTTGATGGGTGTAAAGTGTGCCTGAGCAAACAAGCCAGGTAAAACCAAGCGCAGCCATTGTGCACATCAAGCGCACAAGCAAACAACGCCCAGCCGCCGGCAAGGCCATGATAAAGAACACCACAAAAGCGTAAACCAAATCTCGACGGTCTGGCGACTTGCCGACGAAACCCAGATTGTCGTAAAAATAATCGTAAGAAAGCAAGTTGAGATTGGTAATCGGCCCCAGATAAGTTGACACCATAAGCGGTGCGCTGAGGTAGAGTATTGCAACAATAGCAAGCATGCTGCCGAGGCAGGCCAAAAGCTCCAGACCAAGATAACGATGTCTGATCTTAAATAAAGTAACTTCGCCCAGAGCGGTTAAACAAACAATTTCGACCACCAGCACGGCCAAAAGGTAAATCGGATTTAGTAAAAGTGCCAGAGCAGCAAGCACACCGGCAAAAATTTTCCGCCATGCCGGGCTGGTTTTGTGCGCACCAGTACTCGAAAGATAACGCTCAAGTAAATATGGCAAAAACAAAAGCATGAAAACCATACTCTCTTGCCCATACTCATCAATAAGATAGAGCTGAGAGGTAATTACAGACAGGGTCAGGGCAGGCAAGTAGAAGAGCAGTGAGAGGCCTTTTGAGCCGCTTTGCTTAACAGCAGCAGTGATCAAAGCAAAGACGACGATGGTGAGCAAAACAATGAGCAGATTAAAAATTAAAATCGGGTGGAGAAAGCAGAGCTTAGATAGCAGCACCGGTAAAGTAAAAAGATAGAGTAAAACCGGAGTGGCATTATCGACAAAATCAATATAGGGCATCGCGCCCTCAACAATCAGGTTGGCGCACGAAATGTGCATGGCAGGCTCAGCCGCAATCAGTATCTGGTGGGTGGAGAAATAACCACAGAGAGAGCCACTCCAACATAGAAGCAATAGGCAGCTGAAAAATAAGCATAGTTTTTTCATGGCACAACCTTGGCAGATGGTTGTAATTTATAGACCGAAAAACCAACAATATCTTCTTCGATTTTTTTGTAATTTTTAAAATTTTTGTCGAAGGCAAAAGGTGCTAAATACTCAGCTGACGGGGCATTCTGCATAAAAATCAAAACTGGTTTATTCTTGGCAATATCTTCAGCGTACTGGTCAGCAATTTTTTGTTGATAAGACAAGAGTCGTGTACACTCTGGGCTCGAATCACTGACGTCTTGGATGTATTGCAAAACCGAAAGAATGCAGCAGTGCAAATGTCTTGAACCAGGGGTCATGCGCAGTTGAGTCAGGGGCGGGAAGCCAGGCGCAACTGCGTTTGATATAAAGATGACGGGATCCGAAAATTTGGCATTGTCTAGCATAATTTTGGTAAATGGTGAGTCTATATCAGCCCATGGAGAATTGCCACTATAACCAATACGCTCCATATCAAACTTAGTATTTGTCTCTACCTGGTGAAACTCTTCTGCCGCGCTGGCACATGATAAACCTGCAGTCAAAAGTAGAGTAATAATGGTCACAATAGGCAGTTGCTGCTCACTGCGCAATTTGAAGGCAAATTGAATAACACTGCTTATTAATGCCGCAGCACCTCCACAAAGTAATATCACCGCCCCGGCAAAAGCAGGAATATCCTGATAATTCCAACCCTTGAATTGCATTAGATAAGGCACCACTCCTGACAAAGCGAAAGCGGCAACGCAGGCAAGGAGCTGATAACGGCGGCAATAAGAGAGGGCTAAAATGAGACCGCCAGCCAGCAGAAGAAATACCGTACGCTTGTCGGGAGCGGCCAGGCTAGCCGCTAAAGACGTATCCCAGAATTGATAGCCCCGGGCAAATGCCGGCACTAAAAATCCAAAATAATTGTCTTTGACGATCTGCGGTAAAAACAAAAAGTGAGCTAAATAGATTAGGGCAAAAGTAAAGGCCGCCCAGTTCTCGGCAACGAATATGCGATTGCGCAATAGTTCTTTTAAATGCGATTTAAAATGGAAAAGCAAAAACAACTCAATACAAACGGCATTGAACAAAAAATAGTGTTTTAAACAAATGCCCACACCAGCCAAAAGACCGACTAATACGGCTTCGCGCCTGCCTACTACAGCGCCCTGATAGCGAGCAAAACGGAGGAACATAAATGGTGCGTAGAGCAAAACAAAAATTTGTTCTCGCTGGCCAAAGTCGAAACCAAGGAAAAAGTTGAAATAAAGCAAGCCAAAAATTAGAGCCAGATTTACGATCAAATCAGATTTCGGTAATTTGTTTAAAACTATCAGTGCACATAAAGAAGCGCTGAGCATCATCAAAGCGAGCATAAACAAATTGAAGGCTAAAGTGACCGGCATGTTCAAGAGTGAGGCCGTAATTGCCGGCACCGTGTCCAGATACCAGATTAAGGGCGGGTTGACGTCAAACATGTCTACATAAGGCAAACCACCAGCCACGATAAGCTGTGCGCATTGCAAATGAAGCGCCGGATCCCAACCAATGCGCAATGGATGCAACCACACCGAAATCAGCATGCGCAATGAAAGTACGGCAATTAAACCAATAGCGCAAATTTTGGCAGCAAAAGCGGGAGATTGAAAAAAAGGCTTAGAAGAAAAACGGCCTTGCACCTTACATGCTCACAATTATTGAATCAGTTGCACAAAGTGTAAAACGCGTCGATTCTGAATAACGTTTACCCGGTAATTGCGGCAAACTTCCATGCCGGCCAATATTGGCCTATCCGAAGTGCTGAAGGTACCCTGCAACCGGGTAAGCGAGTCGATCACTTTAGCAGTTGTATTGACGGCATCAATTTTGCCAAATCTAATTCGCTTGATTTTGACCTGGTGAGTAACTACAGAGTTCAGATTATTAGGATTGTTCGGATCAATCATCGCTGTAGCGCTGGGTGTGTCAGGCAGATTGTCTACATAACTAGGATCAATTCTGCGCAATTGCTCACTTGAGAAAACGTGCTCGGCGACATTAGCGACAAAATACATTTCTACATTTTGACCATCAATTAAAGCCGTGACCTTAAAATTGCCGTTCTCAGCGGTATAAGGCACTTCAAACTCGTTATTCTGTTTTTTCAGACCGGGACCTAGCAACTGATCACTTTTAGTCGCCGCTGCCACTCGTGTTTTCTGAGCGAAGCCAGGATCGATATTCATCAATGCCGCAGTGGCATAGGTCTCCGCTTCAGATCCGCTGAAGCGCTGCAAAACTTGACGATAATATCCACGCGCTTCGTCGATTCTATTGAGGCGATGGGCGCAAACAGCTAAAGTATAAAGTGCACGTGGGTCACGCGGACGATCCACTGAAGCTTTTCGCAAAAGTGGATAAGCCTCTCTATAGCGTTTTTTGTTGAAGTAATTTAGGCCGGCAGCAAACGGATTGCTGAAACTAGCAGACCTTCTAACTGTTAGCACACCGGTTTTAGGATCGAAAGCCTGATTAGTAGAGGCGAAGAAATCAGCGCCCAAAATCGCCACTTTAGGATCTTTGTTAGTGACCTTGACGGGGAAGCTGGCACGCGACATTGTGCCTAACTTAATTTCGTGAAGATAATAGAAATTGTCTTTATCACTTTTCGCCAGGGCAGCACCATCAGGCAGTTTGCTTTCTTTAGCAATGTCAGCACCAATTACGGTATCAGGCACACTAGCGTCAACTACAAATTTGATTCTAACTCCAGAAACAAGTGCCTCTACAACAGGTTTGCCATTAGCTTCTGCGGCCTTAATGGTGGAAACCAGCGGAATCTGGTCCATGCGTAAATTGGTAAGGCTGCTGACGCCGCTGCCCGATTTTGCTGCCGAGTAAGTCTTGCCCATGGACGCCACCGCTTTCCTCGATTGCTCAGCGGCCTCTGACTCAGGAAATTTGTTTATGACATTGTTATAGGCAGCCAGAGCGCCTTGCAATTGGCCCATCTGGTGATAGCAGAGAGCTTCATAATAATAAGACCGACTGTCATAGTTCGACTCAACCTGGGCCGCCTTGAAATATCGCAAAGCGTCTTTATACATTTTCGATTTAAAAAGATTGCGTCCACATTCAAAAGTAGAGTCATCCGCAAACGCGCCTGTACAGCTAAGCACACCTGATGCAGTAAGAGCTAACATCAGCGCCAAACTCTTTATGCCGATTTTCTTTCCATTTATCATATTGGCCCAATTATCCGTAAGTTTAGTTGTTTCAATCGAAGGTGCGCCGTGAGTTAACGCATAGTGCCCCATATGCGATAGAAGTGGTCATCGGTGCGCGGGTTATAAATAAGCCACTCATTAGTTACAGTAGCCGTTTCATTAAGAGTGCGCTTGCGGAACTTCAGACGGTTAATTTCTTGCAAACCTGGATGTTTCGGATATCTGCGCTCAAACCAGTCTCTGGCCTCACCGACCCAAGTGGTCTTCCACTGTGACTCATGCAGAGGCTTCGCTTCATGGGGATATTTAAAACGCAGATAGGCTTCATATTGTGAGCCTTCTTCGCGCTTACCATCAAAATCGGTAGCTCGATTAAAAGGTTCATCGAAAGCCGACTCGAAAAGCTTGTCTGGATAGAACTTCATTTTGCCTTCGATCACATTTTTAGTGTAGAAGCCCATGCCGCCCACGGCAAGGATAATGAGTCCAATAACCAGTATTAGCTGTTTTGATGACACCAGAAAGCTCCTAAGTTCGCCTGACCATAACTATCCAGACAACAAACATCGCAATGGCGCGCCACTGCACCATGCCGCAATAACACAGTTTACCAGCTATTGATTAAGTCGTTATCGATTTACAATGATGCTAAAGCCTGCCGAAGTCTTAAGCCAGCAATATTTCCCGACATTTTTGATCACGCAAGCGCCAGATTGCCCCATCAGTAACAAAGTGGTGGAAGTTAATACAGGCCTGAATAATGGTAGCCACATAAACAAAACCAAAGCCGTAGTTTTGCAAAATGCTGGGAATGCCGACATAGACGAAGATACCAGCCATAATCACTATTGCCCAGTATTTGAGCGCTGCACTGCCCCTGAATTCTTTCATGAGATTGCGTCCAACCTCAGACATACGTCCTTCATCCATACCTTTCTCTTTGAGATAGAATCCAAGAGAAACCGCAAGGTATTGACTACCATGGAAGAACGGCGGGCCATAAACCCAGACGATGGAATTAGCGGCACCAGTAGACAAGCCAATGCCGAGAATGGTGCAAATTAAGCACAGGGTAGGCAGTGGAATTAGCTTTTTCTCTAAAATATATTTGCGCACAACTACAGTAACGAATGCCAGAGTCATAACTATCAATGCAATCTTGCAAAAGCTGAAGAGCTGGTAGGGTAGAGCATAAAACGGCAACTTGACACCGTAGAGATCGTCAGGTGAAAGTTCTCTGAAGCAAAGAATGCGGCTGATGACAAAGGCCGAAAACGAATGCATAAACCAGCGGTAAGTTTCACGCTCCCATGGTTTAAAGAAATAGCCGCGCTTGTAGCAATAAATTAGCGAGATACCAAAAGTCTGACCGACATAGTGCTGGAATACCCACATCAAATGCAGATAGACGCAAAAGCCAGCTGCCTTAGGATAAAGCAGGCAGAGACCGAATAGGAGGACAGAGCACCAGGGCAAATAATAAGCGTAGAGCTTAAAGCGTTCACGGTTTTCAGGCGTGGCATAAATGCGCATATAAGTCGCAATGGTGTGTGAGTCGGCAAATAGATATGAACCGAACGTGCTCATGAAAAGCAGCACCCAGGCGGTGGTGCCTGCAGCTCCCGGTAAAGCGGGATCTATCGTATCCCAGTGAAACCAGAATATCTGTAGTGCAAAAATTGCCCAGAGTGCACCACCAAAGACAAACAAGCTGTCGAAGGTCGGATTGACTATCCAGCGGTTACCCAAAACTTTCTCTTGAGCTTTTGCCGGAGCCGGCGATGCGGCATCTCCGTCACGTGTGAAAGTGGTGCTGACCATAGAAGAAGGCCCCCTAAGCGAGAAGAATCTTGCGGCAGCGCGGATCGCGTAGTCGCCAGATGGCGGCGTCGGTAACGAAGTGGTGGTAGTTGACGCATGCAAGCACAAGACCTGCCACCAGTGGATACGAGAAGCCGATTTGACCAAAGAAATGCGGAATGCCCACATAGAAGAAACAACCGGAAAGAATAACTAATCCAAGATATTTCATTCCTGGTGAACCCAGGGCTGCTTTGGTGATTTCCCAGGTGTTCATGCCCTTTGGCATGCCGCGCTCTTTAATGTAATAAGCCATACACACAGCCAGATATTGGCTGCCATGGAAAAATCCAGGTACATAGAACCAGAACATGGAATTAGCAACATCGCGGCTCAAGCCAAGACCAGCCACTGTACCCACGATCATCAAGGCAGGTATGGGCATGAATTTATTTTCTTTGAAGAACTTACGGGTCAACATCACCACAAAAGCAATGGTCATGCCGATCATGAGGAAGCGACCGATATCAGTAAGTACTGGAGGCAGGGGCCCCCAGAACGGCATATCAACCCCAAACCAGTTGCGTGGGCTAAATTCTCGGAAGCTGACAAATCGAATAGTGGTGTAACCGACCATAGAGAACATAAACCAGCGGAATATTTCTTTCTCCATATTGTTAAAGATATAGCCGCGCTTATAACAATAAATAAGAGAGATGCCGAAAGCTTGAGCAACATAATGCCAGTAAACAGTGACCAGATAAATGTAGACAAAAGTACCGGTCATACCAGGCAAGGTCAGTCCGACAATGAACATTGGAATAGTTGAATAGGCGAGCCATGTGCGGTGGAACTTAAAACGAGTGCGATCTTCATCGCTACCCCAAATTCTCAAATAAGTTGCCGAATTATGACTGTCAGCAAAAATATGTTGCGAAAGGAAACCAACCGTCATCAGCCACCAGGCGGCTGGATTAGTAGCAAGCCCGTCAGGTATTCGCCATCCTAGATATAGATAGTTCAATACCAACAGGGCAACAGCGCCGCCACCGAAAACGAACATAAAATCAAAAATCGGCGAAATAATCCACGGATATGGTCCGGCCGGATTTGACGCCAGGGGCATATCGGTTTTAGCCATTGGATCTTGGAGCGACGGCTCAAGAGCACTGGAGGAGGGAAGCCCTGAACTGGGAATGCTGCTGCTGACCATCCATACCTCTACTTGTTAGTTGCACCAGACCAATATCTATTGATTCGATTACCAGTGATTCATCGTTTTGACTGAGCGGAAAAATTTAGCTGAAATTACAACTAAATCCTTTCTCTATTCTACCCTCACAAAGCCGAGTCTAACAATCATTTTGACCTTTGCCACTACCCCATAAATACTTCACGCAGATTTCACATCAACTGCACGAACACTTCACGTTCATACGTCAATTTGAAGATACTCAGTCAGCCAGGTAATAGCTGGCGGTGCGCTTGATGGTAGCGGCGAAAGGTGTGGGGGTGAAACTCAACTCGGCCTGCGCTTTTTTACAATCAAAAAATATCTTGTAGTTAGACAGGTAGGCTACTTGCCAGGTCAGAGCACTTTTAATATTTAACTTTGGCAATATACGCTCAGCTATAGTTCCGGCAAGCTCCACCAGAAAACGCGGCAAAACCACAACCGGCGGCCGGCAAGAATAAATCTTGGCGAAAAGCTGTCCGGCTTCTTTATAAGTAAGATTAGCCGACACCAGGCTGTAGCGCTCACCGGCTCGCCCCAGGGTAATAGCTTTAACATGGGCATCAACGATATCGACGATGTCTGAATAAGGAGTACCACCAGCTGGGACACCAAGCATAAAGCCTTTAGAGAGCGATTTAAAAATAACATGATGGTGAGGATGCGTGTCACCTTCACCAAATATGATACCAGGGCATAACATCAGCACATTTAAGCCAGCAGCGAAATACTCTGCCACCACTTCTTCGGCTTCATGCTTAGTGTCGCAATATGAAAGACCCAGGCCGTCAAGATTGTATTTAAAGGTTTCATTACCTGTAGTGCCCTCAGGTGGAATACCAAAAGCGGCGATAGAACTGGTATGAATCACTCTGCTTACATTTTTCAGCAAGCAAGCGCGCATGACGTTGCGTGTGCCATCTACATTTACCGCTCTCTGGCGCGGTAAATCGGCTGAGCGATAAGAAACCAGGCCTGCCATGTGAAAGACTATATCTTTATCAGTGCACGCCTGCAAAACTTGTTCAAAGTTAGTGACGTCGCCACTGTAGTGCTGTACACCAAGTTCATTAAACTGCTTCGATTGGCCGCTGGCTCGGCCAAGAGTAGTGACGGTATGACCTGCCTGCACCAGGCGTGGTACCAGATGTGAGCCGATGAAGCCACTGGCACCGGTGACTAAAACTCGTTTGCCTACCGACTGCTCACTGGCTGTCACTAGTCTCCATCCCAGTTTCGATAAGTAGAAAGCGCTTGCACCAGCTCTGTCGGTGGGCGGCCGATGATTTCGGCCAGTTTATTGTCATGACAAATATTATCAAAACCAGCCATCAGAGCCTGATCTTTACTGACGAGAGGCACGTTTTGAAAGCGCTGCATCACTCCGGCGGCTGCCAGCGCCACAGCCACAGGAATATCAAAAAAGGATTTTTCAATAGCCAGCACGCTCATAATTTCGCTGACCACCTGACGCATAGAAATAGGCGCCAGCCCACCAATTTCGCAAATATCGCTTGCGCCGGCGGCCAAAATTTTAGTGACAATGGCCTCGGCCAGATCTGTAACAAAAACTGGCTGCACAAGATTTTTGCCGCCGTTTATAAGCGGCACTAGTGGACGCGTTCTAGCCAGATGCCGATAACGTTTGACTAGTTTACTATCGCGGCGGCCTACTGTGCGGCCAACAATCAAAGATGGTCTAAAGATAGTGGAAGTAATTTGGGCGCCATCAAGTTCGGTCAGCAACGCCAGCTCTGCTTCTCTTTTACTGCGCAAATATTCACTGGGTGAATCTAAATCAGCACCAAGCGAAGTGATCATTGCCGCATGAGCAAAGCCCCCTACGTCTTTAGCTCGCACACACCAGCTGGCGAATGCTCGACTCTGCTCCTGATGCAGCTGAGCAAATTTTTCGTTTTTACCTGGTGCTACAGAGCCAATTAAGTGAACGGCAGCGCCAATACCAGCGAAAGCGTCTTCTAATTTGCGCTTCTGACCGGCAGGTGTGCTCTGAAAATTTGTCAGGTCGGCTTGAAAAATTTGCGCACCACATTGCTCAAGAAAAGCAATATCGGCGGCAGTAGCCTGAGGCCGCACCAGTGCACGCACTTTTGCACCCTGCTTTGATAGAGCGGCTACAACGTGATTACCAAGATAACCAGTTGCACCATCTACCAGAACAATTTGATTTTCACTCAATGTAATTATGGCCGTTTCCACCACACCAGTGAATGGCTGGTGAATGGTGATGAGGCGGTTTTACCGTTGCCCTGGCCTTTAGCATGGCCATTTGCGCCGCTATTAGCTCGTGAACCTTTGCCAACAGACTTTTTAGCTGAGTCGGTGGCACCGAATGCGCCACCATCAAACAAGCTCCAGACTTTGGCCTGCAAGTTACCGAGTTCGAAGCGACGACTGATGCTTTTAATCAACGTTACTTCGCCCACTTCATTGCCCTGGCTACGATGGCCCAGATATTGAAAAAGATAGCCAAAAAATACAAAAACCAGACCGAGAGCCAAATTAGAGTGCCCACTCTCACTGTCGTGCTTTGCTGATTTTGCAACAAGGCTGCTGCCTATGAGCCAGAAACCATAAAAGGCTGTAGGCACGCCAACAATATGCAACGCGGCATTAACCGGATGCCGATGGCGATGCATGTAGTCTACGGCAAATCTCGAGGCCGCCTTGCCGATTCTCCGTACACCAGTTCTATTTTTCATCGCTATTTTTTCTCGGTAAAGCTTTTCATAGTCACGGCCATACCCTCTTTAAAGGGTAAGCGCTTACTAGAATTATAATCCAGAATGCGCTCCGCTTTAGCAATACTAAAGCCCTGATTAACGGCAGCCAGACGAAAGGCCGCTGGAGAGAAACGTGCCAGCTTGGTCTGACTGGCAGCAGGCAGCATCGGTGTGATACCCGAAACCATCTGGCAGACAGGCTTAACCAGCCATCGTGGCAAATCTTTTTTTACTCTTGGCTGGCCCAAGCCATCGGCAATGGCGTCGAAAAGTTCTTTTTTGCTCACCTTCTCGCCATCGGTGATATTGAAAACCTGGTTAAAAGCCTGTTCATTTAAAATTGCGCCTTTGACGGCTGCAGCCAGATTGCCTACATAGACAACATTGGTTTCTCTGGCGCCGCCATCAATCAGCATCGCCTGCCCTGTGGCAATAGCCTGACTGACCCGTGGCAACCACGAGCGTTCATGGGGCCCGTAAATAAAACCAGGACGCAAAATCGTATAAATAGTTTTTGCAGCTTTGACGAGCTTTTCGGCTTCGACTTTAGAATCAGCGTAAGCTTCGCCGCAGAGCATCAGGGGAGCATTTTCATCGAGATCGAACTGATCGCCCTGACCAGTAATAACCGATAAAGAGCTGATGTGGATAAACTGCTTGACACCGTTTTTTACTGCCGCCGAAAGAGCATTTTCTGTGCCACCGACATTGATGGCAAAAATGGTTTCGCGCTTGGCAAGCGGGTCGACAAAACCAGCAGTGTGAATGACAACGTCAACTCCTGCAAATGCCAGATCTATGGCATTTAAATCGGTGACATCGGCCAGCCTTGGCACAATATCAGTGCAGGCCTGCGGAGCTGCCTGTGCCACCAACTGGTCGAGCAAGTCGTTCTTCTGGCGACCAATAGCCACAACCGCGTATTCTTTGCTCAAACACGTTACCAGCGCCCGGCCAACAAGACCAGTGGCCCCCGTGATGGCCACTGTGACTTTACGATTTTCCATACTCATCTCATTCTAGGTATTGTTCTATATAGCTTGTATCAAAGTGCCGCGATCTAAAGATTCCAAACTTTGAGAGAAATTACCCTGGGCGCTGAGCAAAGGTATTTTCACTTGAGCTTCTGGAGCACCCTGGTGCACTCTTTGTTGTCGCAAGCGGGCATATGTACCGGCGGGTAGATATTTTAGCCTGGGTTCACCCAATCGTCTGCTCATGCGCTTGTCTAAATATTCAGGATTTTGCATTTGCAAAGATTGATCAAATGCGCTCAAGAAACTTTCTACAATAATAGCTGGCAGCTCGCGCTCGGTTTCTGCATAACACACATAGTATGGCGGCATACCGAGCTCTACTTCAGCTGTAAAATGTTTCAGCTCAAGCAGGCCCAACTCATTTACAGCACGGCCAAGGGCGCTGAGCACCTGTTCTTCAGTTAATTTTTCACCAGTGACAGAACTAATGCCGGCACCTTTGCGCACAAATCTAAGTACTGGGGTAGCGTCTAAAAATTTATCAACTTCCATCAAATCATTAATGTTGTAGCGATAAAGACCAGCACTGGTAGTGAAATGTATGTAATAACGACCGCCCACAACCAGTTCATCGGCAGTAAGATATTTAGCGTTCGGTGAATCCATTTGATCTTCCTCTACAAATTCGAAGAAGTGAGATGTCACTGCCAGTGGGCCTCCGGCACCATCATTGTCGATAGGCACAGTGCCGCGACCTTCTGAAGCCATGTAGCCAAAATCTCTTTGCGATGGAGTGCCGAACAACAGCGGCAATTTCTCCAGGTAAAATCCCATAGGCCCGCCTTTCCATAAAGACATGATATCGATATCAGTCCAAACATGCTTTGGAATCAGCGAACCGTGTTGCTCAAGCAAACCCTGTAGCCGTTTGGCCCTAGGCAAATCGGCTTTCAAATAAGGGTCAAAAGCTTTGCGCACCGATGGCTCGATGTAGTCAGTCAGGCCGTTTAACGTACCCGCGGCAATGTCGGCAATCAAATCTTCGGCGCGCTCTTTTAACTGATCGGCAAGCAAAATAAAGCTTGAAGGATTGCAACCGCAAAGCGCAGTAACGTTTTGCATCAGGGCTGCACGAAGAAGCAAATAATATTTAGCGTCTACGTTTTTTACTTTGCAAATTTCATAAGGCAAGGCAAAGTGACGGCGAATAATATCAGGCTGTCTTTTATTGAGGACGCCTGAAACGGCTCCATAGGGCAACCCGGAAGGTGTAAAGCCGTCTTCGTCATTGCTGGAAATAATCAGAAATTTACCGTATGCACCGCGAGGAAAATCATTAATCAAGTGATAATTGTGCACCTGAAAAGCATGCTGATAGTCTCTTAAATGAGTTTCGGTAATGGGAATATATTTAGGCGTGGCAGTAGTACCACTGGTAGTGGCAAACATAAACGGCTCTTCAGCGGTCAGCTGATTTTTGCCGCCATGGCGCAGTTTATCGATATAAGGCTCAAAATCTTCATAACGCGAAGGTGGCACAAACTTTTTAAAATCATCGTAGCTGTTGATAGATTTAAAATGGTGCGCACGACCAAAAGCAGTATCTTGATTGGCTTCAATAATGCTTTTCAGTTTGGCCAGCTGAGTTTGTTTTGGTTGTTTTAAGGCGCTGTAAAAGCGCTTGATGTGAGTCAAACGACGCAGTGCCTGCCCGGCATAAATGTCTAAATTAGCAAACTGCATTGAATTCACTCTTTGGTTGTTTTGATTTGCCCAGCATTTCGCTATTGCACTGAGCGTATTTTTCTAAGTTACGTGGCAAAATAGTAATTCCTAAACCAGCCCTAGCACTAGCATTAGTACTCGCTCCTGGAGCCCCTGCCACAGCTCCGAGCGGAACGGTCATTGACTCTTTGATCAAGTCACCTTTGAGCAAAAATAGATTCATTGCTCCTTCGACATTGGCAAAATCACCGCAGGAAAGGGCAAAGTGCCTCTGTGCTGCGGCTAGAATGCCAGATTCACCCACCTGGGCGCCAAGGTGACATTCAATATTGTTTGCCCGGGCCAGCTCGACCATTTTCATAGCGCTGACTATGCCACCGACTTTAGAAAGGCGAATATTAAAGGCGTTACAAGCCTGGCGCTCAATCAGTGTTTCAGCCTGCTGCATGGTGGTGAGCGACTCATCAACCATAATAGTTTCAGGCACGCTGGCAGTTAAATCAATCAATGCGTCAATATCACTAGCAGGCACAGGTTGCTCACAAGAAGCGATTCTGAAAGGCCGCAGCGCCGCCAGACTCCACTTAGCTTGATCAAGTGTCCAGGCGCAATTAGCGTCAACACGAAGAACAGCATCATCACCCATAATTTCACGCGCCAGTTTGATGCGGGCAACATCATCGTTGAGTGAGCCACCAACTTTTAGCTTCACGGTTTTAAAACCGTAGCGTTTATAAAAGGACAATAAAAGTTTAAGCAAAGTCTTTTTGCCGAATGGCACCACGCCGCCATAGCGCATGGTGTCATGCTTAACGTCTACTTGCGGCCAGGCTCCTGCAGCGAACTGCATCGGCATATTGGCGGCAATGATCGCCGGCACCTGCGAAAAAGAAATATTTTTGATTTTCGCCAGAGCATCAAGCATTGCCAGTTCCAGGGCACAGAACGAGGCTCCTGCAGCTTTATGGCCAAGCATATTATCGGTAAAAATTAAGTTCAAAGCCGCCAGCAGCTCAGCTGCACTACTAAAAAAACGGCCTTGAAGTTGCGGCGCATAGGTGTAATTAATGGCGGCCATTGCGCCTTCGGGAGTCTCACCAGTAACATAATCGCGTGGCACAGACTCACCCCAACCAATTACTTCTCTGCCGTCTTCCAAGACGACTTTTACAGAGACCACTAAATTGATGGAAAAGTTCCTACTGGCCAATGCGTGGCCAAAGGAAAATCGAAAGGGCAGCATCACTGGCTGGCAATTTATGGAGCGAATCAACATGGCAGGTTTCCGAATTGCAAGTTTTTGATCTCGGTGCTCATTAAGTTACAACTGGACGTTGAGCCAGTATCCACTCACTGAGCACGTGAACATATTCTTTGAACCAGGTAGAGTCAAAGTCAAGAGTATGTGAAGCATCCGGGAATATCCGCAACTCCTTTGCGGTAGAAGGAGACTTTCCGTACCAGCCTTGCAATTTATCGACGTCTACAATCATATCGGCACCGGCCTGCAGAATTAGCATGGGCATTTCGATAGCAGGTGCGGCCTTCTCCGCTAGTTTACTGAGCTTAAAACTTTCCACAAAAAAGCTTGCAGTGGCCTCTGTCAACCGCAGATTGTCACGTTTGAGGAAACCCTGATAGGTAGGATTATTGGTGAGCATCTCTACTTCGAGCGGAATTGCCCATTTGCGATTGCGACCTGAATCACCGACGATGGAAGCGTAAGCGATCTGCAATTTGGTGCCCATACCGTAATCGACTTTGGTATAAATTCCCGGGCTGGTCAAAACCAGGCCGGCGATTGGCAAACTGACGTCTTGGCCGCTGGCCGATCTATAGTCTTTTTGACATATAACTGAAGCTGCTTTAGCTCCCCAACAATTTCCCAGGACAATAACTGAGTGTCCCAGGTGATCAAAAGCAATTTTGCGCAAAAATACTTCCAGGTCGGCCAAATAAATTTTGTAGCTGGAAAGATTGCCTCGATCTCGAGGATTGAGACCAGAACCGCGTCTATCTGGTGCATATACGGTCATGCCCTGACTGTTGAGCGCCGAGGCAGTATTTTCAAACCAGAGACTGTGCCCTTCAATGCCGTGCAAGTAAGCGACTACAGGCAATCCAGGCTTGCCTTTCCACGTTCGGCAGGCCAGCTGTAAATCGTCTGAAGAACGCTGCCATTCCATTGTTGGTGCAATGTGAGCGACGCCAGTCATAGCCGGCAGAGGTGTAGAAGTTGAGTTGAGATCTTTCAAATTATGGCTAAATCATTAGTGAATCAAAAGTTTAACATCCCTGAATGCATGGTTCCACTGAAGGGCGCCGTAGTAGAGTATATGATTTGTCGCCCTTGGGGCTTGACGGTAACCAAGAGCTGTGCGGTTTGCAATCGATGAAAGTGAGGCACAGCATTGCAGGTACCGGGTTCAGGCAACATGTGAGCCCCAACGTGACCGAGGGCGGCCAGGAGATTTGTGAAGTACTCTGGCCTGTTATTCGTGAATTACCAGCGCAACCGGCAGTTTTACTTCAATCTTTAGAATTCCCTCATTCGTCGGAACGATTGATTGCTTCAATGCGTCTTTTGGAAGAATTATCGTTGTCCATCTGTGAATTATGGCGAACCACAAAACCAGGTGCTCAAATTATCAACATACAATTTGGCAATCAATTATTCGGTTATTCGGTTATTCGGTGAAAAATAAAAATGCATATCAGCCCTAAAAAAAACTGGACAGTTCTACTTGCAATAGCTCTGATTTGCTCAACTCAATATCCAGTTGATGCCGCGAGTGGTGCCAAAGCATCAAAGAATAAGACCAGTGGTGCGCATAGCGCCCCTCAGTCTGAAGGTGCCGACTACAAAGACGGAGCAGCCTTTATCGACAGTATGATCAAGGCAGCAGAAAGCTATCCTGATTATGTCTTTGATTTTACGATGGTAAATATCAAAGGAAAAAAGCAAACTGAAGTGGGCAAATTTTATTTTAAAAAACCCCGTTTGATACGACTCGAAGAAGTCGGCAGCTTCCGCAAAGGTTCAGTGGCCGTGCTTGGTCCAGGCGGTAAAGTAAGAGCAAAACCCGGCGGTGCTTTCAAATTTGTTTCTGTAGAACTACCGCCTAATTCTGATCTGCTGCGAGGAGCAAACGGCTATCCTATGGTTGACTCAGATTTGATTTCACTGGCACAAGCGCTTAAGAAATTTATTGATAAGGACGGCTGTGTATCTCGAGTGACTGAAAATCCAATTGCCACCGCCGGTGATTCTAAGAACTATATGCTCGAGGTATATCACAAGTCACTGGAAGGCCAGATTTTTAAACGTGTGGCCGTCGATCCCAAAACCATGCTGCCGGTTGAATGGTGGGATTATCTCGATGGTCAACTGAGTTCGCACTCAGTCTGGAATAATTTCAAGGGGAATGTCGGCCTGGCCGATGATTTATTTACACTCAAAGGAGCAAAAACCAAATGACCTTCAACTTTCCATCAATAACCGTTGTTGGTCTATTGCTGATCGGAATCGCTCTTTCCGCACCTGTGCTTTACAAGGGATTCTCAAGGCGCGGCAAAGGCACTTTTTACGAATCTAACTTCCTTATTCAAAGAGCGCCCCAGCTACTCTCAGGCGTCAATGTAGCGCTGATTGTACTGAGCTTTATGGTCTACAACAATGTGGTCACCGGAGTTCCGGGCCTCACTCCAGTATTGTCATTGACGAATAGTGAGCCCAGCGGTGCGCTCTTGATCGTCTCGTGGTTGGGAGTCTTAGTGATGATTAGCGGCTTCATTTTTATGATCGGCGGCTGGTATTCACTTGGTGAAGCCTTCTCTACCGATGCTGAGTTGCTTGAAGGTCAGGAAGTAAAAGACTCAGGCTTGCTCAAATTCGTTATGCACCCTGCCTATTCGGGCATTATTCAATCGCTGGTGGGCGCATCCATCGCCGGACTTTCACCTTTGAGCCTGGCCTTCGCTCTTTTTGTTGTCGCTCCACTCTGGCTCAGACGAGCAAAATACGAAGAAGAACTACTGGTTAAAACCTTTGGCGACAAATACAAAGAATATGCCGCCAAACTAAAGTGGCGCCGCCTGGTCCCCAGTTTCTTCCCTATCGGTGTCTAAAGATCTAATTCGTCTTCAAGGGTCAGTGGTGCTAAACTCTTTACAACCGCCGAGGAAGTAGATTATTGCATGTTTAAATCAAGAGTTTTCAGTCTGCTCACCATCTTAAGCGCCGGCCTGGTGGCGGGCAGCGCGGCAGGGGCTCAAGAGGCTCTAGTTGAATCGGCTCGCGAAGCAGCAGCCAAAGCTGCGGCCGCTAATAAAGGGACGCCGTCTAAAGAAAAACCCCAGTGGGTCAAGGCCTCAATTGAAATTAAGGCCCCCAGGGAAGTGGTGTGGCAGGCCGTGCATGACGAGCGTAAGCACGATCCTGATTTGGCATACAGCAAAATAGTGGTGCCCGGCGAGCACGAGTATGTGCTCGAGCAGAAAATGGTTTTGATACCTGTATTTGGCTCAGCTGTATGCGAAATGCAAAATAAAGAAATCCCACTTGAGCGAATCGACTACAAGTTGATCAAATCAGATCGCTTCAAACAAATGGAAGGCAGCTGGGTACTGACGCCATCAACTGACGGCAAAAGCACTACTCTACACCTGTCTACCAATCTTGATTTAGGTATTCCGGTACCGCGTTCGGTAGTTAATGGCTTTACCGCAAAGAAACTGGCAAAGCGACTTAAGAACGTTAAAGCAGCAGCTGAAACACTAAACGCTAAGCTCGCTTTAGCAAAAAAAACTAATCCACAATAGACGCACTTGTAATTTGATATGTGGCCATGCAATTTTCTTAAAACAGCTTTGATTGCCACCCTGCTTACAGGGAATATTTTGGCATTACCAGCAGTGGCACACGACGAATTTGCTCAAGGTAGAACTTTATATGGCCAGGGTAAATATGCTAACGCGATCGTCAGTTTGCAAAAGTTTTTGGCGGCAACTCCTAACTCGTATCAGGGTTATTACATGCTCGCCAACTGCTATGTGCAAGTTAAAGATTTAGTCAACGCCAAGCATTGTTATGCTTTGGCGCTAACCAATCAGCCTGACAATACAGTGCGCGAACATTGCCTTCAGGCGATAGAACGCATTGGTCTCACTCTAACGCCGCCTGTAGTGCAAAAACCAACCACCGGCACCAGCGGTTCAAATAATAGTGGTAATAAATCGGGGCAAAAAGCCGGCACAGACGAAGAGAAAGATGAAGTGGTATCGCCTCAGCGCAAGCGTGGTGAAGAAGAAATCGCGCGCATTATGGCCGACGCAAAAGTAAGGGCCGATAGAATTAAAGACGAACAAAAAGAAGGCCTGGAACGCTACAAAGAAGTTAACAGCCGCTGGTTCAAAGTACAGAAGGGTGACACATACGAGCGGGTCTTCGGCATCAAACCAGAGTGGGAAACTGAGTTTCTGGCTCCTTATGATTTGCAAATTCAAAAAATAATGGACGACGCCGAACACCGCTGCAATGGCATTCGCAGAGACATAAAGTAATTGCTGAAAAAAATACCTTTAAAGGTATTTTTTCAATCTGGCTGAGCCATAGCCACGCCAGCTTCTACCAACACTTCCAGTTTGACCTGAAAATGGTCTTCGAAAAATGCTTTCTTTTCATTGAGCGCCCAAATTTCAGACTGGCAATGGGTATTGTCGTGCAAATTCAAAAACAAATTGAGAGTGCGTGAATTTTGAATTTCTTTACTGCTGGACGGTGCAGCACTGATATTAGTGGGAGAAGCTGCACCAGAAGCACTGACAATCACCCGCAAATCTTTAATTACCTGCTTGTGACTGCGATCGAGGGCCTCTGCGATGCGCAAAAAAGAAGCCAGATCATAAACTGTTTTACGGCCTTCAAGATCCAAACTGTACCAGGCTTCATGCGTTACCTTAGGTTCAGAGCCGCGATGGTAACGGGCAATGCTGGCAATGAGAGCCACTTCTTCTTCAGAGTGTCCTAGCAAACCGGCATTCTTGATCAAATAGAAAGAATGTTTATGGTGTCCATTGCGGCCGATGAACATGCCCACGTCGTGCAACATAGAGGCTGACCAGAGCAGGTGCCCGAAATCTTCAGAATGGTTATGGAGAATGCCCCGAGTTTGAGTAAAGAGCAATTGCGATATAAAAGCTACTTGCTGAGCGTGTTCAAGCGAACCACCATATTTCTCGAGCAAGTTATGCACGCTTTTTGACCGGGGATCACGGTGCACGGTCATACCGGCTTCGAGCCAGCCGGTTTGCAGAAACCGGTCAACCACTACGCCTTCACGCAAAGCCGCGCCACAAACAGACAACTGCTTAACATCAAGTGAACGCATGGTTTCGAGCAGTACAATCGAACCGGCCAATACCGTCTCATTGCGATCTGCCGAAACACCTTTGGGTTTTTCACCCTTAAGGGCGGCATTCTCGAGATATACAACCAGCTCTTTCAAACGATCAATATCTATAATCCAACCGTTCAATTCAGCGTGAGGAGTGCCGCAGCTGACCCGATCTAACTTCGCCAGAGCTTGAATAGTGCCTGATGTACCAATCAACGTTTCGAAGCCGCCACTATTGGTAATACCATTAGACGAAGGGCGCAAAACTCCTTTTACTTCGTCGTGCAACTCGCGAATATATTCACGCGTAACAATTCCTCTTTTAAAAAACCTCTGCGTCAGTCTGGCTGCGCCTAGTTTATAAGATTCCGCAAAATAAATATGGCCGCGGTCACCAACAATTAATTCGGTACTGCCACCACCAATATCAACTATACAAAATCGGCCTTTAAGCTTAGCTCGCGAAGAATTAAGACTGGAAAGCACTCCTAAATAGATCAGTCGAGCTTCTTCTTTACCCGAGACCATACGGGCATCGACTTTTAATTCCTGGCGAATGCGTCGCAGGCATTCCTCACCATTTTTAGACTCACGTACAGCAGAGGTAGCAACAGCCACAACAGTACTGGCACCGCGTTCTTTGGCTTTCTTAATCATATCGCGCAAAATACGTGAAGCAGCACGCATGGCTGGTTCATCGATATAGTGAGCGGTAAGTGACCGGCGAAAAAACGGTACAGCTTCTTTGACTTTTGCCAGAACTTCAAAATGATCTTTATCAGGGCTGGCCTGACAGACAATCATATGAAATGAATTGGTGCCCATATCAATGACGGCAATAACCGGGCCACCTTTAACCTTGACCCAAGAATTTTTTCGCTCGACTTGCCGCTCTGAAGCAAGGGTCTCTTGCTCGGCACCGGTCTTGGCAGAATTAGGCTGTACAGTCATAGACTAGTTATACACTCAATTAGATAAGTTGCAACTTGAACCCATGGTTTTGAGCACTGAGAAGGCACAGTCGCTGCCGTTGGCGACGCAATCAGGCAAGCCCACACCGCTAAAATAGGCACCGCCGAGGTGCAAAGAAGAACCGGCCAGGGCGGCTTCAATCTCCTTTATCAAATTTTGGTGGCCTAATTGATACTGAGGCATTGAGTTCACCCAGCGGTGCAGTGACTGATACTGTGGTGAGCCTTTAAGACCCAATAGAAGACGCAGGTCACTCAGTGCCAGCTCAATTAAATTGTGATCGTCGAAAGCCAGCAAATGCGTCTTTTTGATACCGCCCAAAAAAGCACGAATTACAACTTTACCTTCAGAAGCACGTGGAAATTTGACACTGGCGAAACTGAATGCCAGAGAATTGATTTTATACTTTGTCATCTCTATCTCAGGCACCACCGCGCCAAAGGCGTCAAGAGCATGACCTATCTGGCCACGTTCAAATATAAATGTAGCAACGGCCGATGAGGCAGCCGGAATTTTATTGAGCGCAATGCTCACAGGCGCGTTGACTGGCGCAAGTAAACTGCCGGCCACCTGGGCACTGGTGGTTATCACCAGCTGGTCTGCGGCAATTTCACTACAGCTACTTTGAGTGTCGACGGCGATAAGATACTGCGGTGATTTATGGCTAATTGACTGCACTCGAGCATTTAAACGCAAGTCGATATTTGGTTTGTCTAAAGCCGCAGTCAATGCGTCGACAATTACCGCCATTCCCTGATCAAAACTGGCAAAAAGACTATAGCGCGCACCACTATTTTGAGATTCTGCTGTGGTTGATTTTGACTTTTGCTGGCGGCGCAGAGCTTTGATCACACTGCCCTCGGTGCGTTCCATTTCAACAAATCGTGCCGCTGTGTAATCTGCCGAAAGGCAGTCGGCGTCACCGACATAAATTCCGGCTACCATCGGTTGGGCCAGTCGATCAAGCACCTCTTGACCAAATCTACGGCGCACAAAAGCGGCCAGACTTTCTTCTCCAGCACCTCGGCGTCTGGGTAAAAACAGATCAAATATGGCTCGCAATTTTCCCGTCAGGCTTAAAATCGGGCTGGCGAAAAATGCGCGCAAATTAGCCGGGGCCAGCATGATAAAACCCGTGGGTAACGGCACGAGCTTGCCGCGGTTGACAATCAGAGCGCCGCGGTGTTGGGGGTTGACTTCGATGATACGCTCTTCAATACCCAGTTGCCGAGCTAAATCGAGCATAAAAGGTTTGTTGGTAATAAATGAATCGGGCCCACAATCAATAATGCAACCATCAGTGTGAATGGTTTCAATCACGCCACCAAAGCGCGGCAAACTTTCCAAAACCGTAATGTGCAAATTACCGGCAGCAAATTCATTGCTTTGAGAAAGTTTAAAAGCGCAAGTCAGACCAGTTATACCGCCACCAATAATAGTGACTCTATGGCTCATAGCTGAGTGCTTTTCGAGTGGAAAGCTCGCGCACGCTTTCTACCAGGTATTTAACGTTATCAACTGGAGTATCTTTGCCGATACCATGACCAAGATTGAAAATATGCCCACTTCGTCCAGCAGCCTGAGCCAGCACCAGCCTGGTACGATCGTAAATCAGCTTACGATCACCCAGCAAAACCGTAGGGTCTAGATTGCCTTGCACTGCCTTCTCGCCAATCAACTCCCAGGCAGAAGCCAAATTCATTCGCCAGTCTACGCCCACCACGTCAGAGCCGGCAGAAGCGACCAAATCGAGCATGCCACCAGTGGCAGTGCCAAAGTGAATTGTCGGCACCACATTATGTAAAGCCCGGAATATTCTAGATGAATGAGGCAAAATCAAGCTAGTGTAATCTTCGCGCCCCAATGTACCGACCCAACTGTCGAAAAGCATTAAACAATTGGCGCCGGCCTCGGCCTGGGCAAGAAGATAATTGATAGTAATGTCAGTCAACAAAGTCATCAGCTTTTCGAAAGCCTGCGGCTCCAAATACATAAAAGCTTTAGTGCGCTCAAAGTGACGCGACGAACCGCCTTCTATCAAGTATGAAGCGAGAGTAAACGGTGCTCCGGCAAAGCCTATCAATGGCACCTGCGGTTTTTCCTTGATGAAAAGTTTAATTGCCTCAAGCACATAACCAAGACCCTCTTGCACATCAAAAGGTGTCAACTTATCGACGTCGGCGCTCGAGCGAATGGCGTTATCAATTACTGGTCCATCGCCCTGAGCAAAACGCAAACCGGCATTGAGACACTGCAATGGCAAAAGAATATCGGCAAAAATAATGCCGGCATCGACTTTGAGCATCTCTACTGCCATGACCGTCACTTCAGCAGCCACTTGAGAATTGTGGCAAAGCTCTAAAAAGCTCAGTTTCTGACGAATTGCCCGGTACTCAGGCTGATAACGACCGGCCTGTCGCATTAACCAAACAGGCGTGCGCTCAACAGGCTCGCAGCGCAAAGCCCGCATGAAGATATTTTTTTCTAAGGCCGATTCTTTCACTTAAAAGCTAGTATTGAGGTTGCATAGCGAAATAGTAGCATCGCAGTTAGCTCTCTTACAAAAAGAATTTAAAAAGCAAACAATGAGTCAACACTATCCCGTAATTATCCTCGGTGCAGGACCAGCAGGCGTTTCGGCCGCTCTAACTTTTAAGGAAGCAGAAATTCAGGCATTACTGATTGAACAACAGCCGACTTGCGGCGGCCAACTGGCGGCCATTCCTAGCGCAATTACCAACTTTGCCCTGGGTTGGTTTGCCAGTGGTGCAGAAGCTCAATTGCAGTTACAAACCGTGCTAGCAAAAAGCAATATAGCCATGCTGCAAGCTCAAGTGCACGAGGTACGTTCTCAAAAAGTGAATGGCGAGACCTTCTTGCCTACCTTGCTTACACTAGAATGTACAATCGGTAATGTAGCGGAGAAAGCGAAACTCAGTTGCGATTACTTAATGGTGGCAACCGGTTTGAGCGAGAATAAACTGTCTTTATCACCAATAGATCTCAATGCGAAAGTGAAATATCATATTGATCAGGATTTGCAGAATAAAAGATTGGCGATTGTGGGGGGCGGTGACAGCGCTTTGCTCAAGGCCATTAAACTGGCCGATCAGGCAAAGAAAATATTTGTCATCCACCGTCGAGAAAAGTTCAATGCCAGGCCCGACTTAAGTAAGGCCGTGGCTAAATTAAGCAATGTAGAAATACTGCTGTCGAGCGAAATAATCGCTCTGGATGGTGATGGCAAAATTGAATCAATTACGGTAACCAGTGCCGGTGCACTGATAAATTTTAAAGTCGATATTGTCCTGGCGAAAGTTGGTTACGTTCCCAATTCGGCAGCTTTTGCCAAGGTTCTTGCCTTAGATAAACATGGCTATATTGTCATTGACAGCTTATTTAAAACGTCACACCAGCACATTTTTGCCGCTGGTGACATTACTGCCGGCACAGTGCCGCGCATCGGCACTGCGGTGGGTCAGGGCATGGCTTGTGCGGCCAGCATGATCGCCGAAATCAATGGTTTACGCCCTTAAGGCAAAGATTTTTTCCAGCACTTCAGCTACAACCTGATCAGGCGTTGAAGCACCGGATGTGACACCAACGACAACTTCACCGCTCACAGGGAAAAACATTTCTTTTACTTGCGACTGGTCACTCTCAAGTGGCTTATGGCGAATGACGTTACCTGGCCCTACACAGTCGGGGCCGTCAATATGATAAGAAGGCAAACCGCGCTTGTGCGCAATTTCTTGCAAGTGACCGGTGTTGGATGAATTAAAGCCACCTATCACCAGCATCAAGTCGAGCTTTTCTTCAACAAGTTTAAGCATGGCATCTTGACGTTCTTGCGTGGCATCGCAGATGGTGTCGCCTGGGCTGAGAAAATGTTCGTCAATCTTGGCAGGGCCATACTTGGTGAGCATAGTTTTTTCAAACAACTTACCAATTTGCTCAGTTTCACCCTTAAACATAGTGGTTTGATTGGCCACTCCAATTCGAATCAAATCGCCATCTGGGTCAAAATCAGGCGAAAGACCAGTGGCAAAGCGCGTCAAAAAGTCAGTCTTCTGGCCGCCTTCAAGAATGTAATCACATACCCACTCGGCGTCTTCTAATGTTTGAACAATTAAATAGGTGCCGGCCCGCGAAGCAGTGGCAACAGTTTCTTCGTGCTTAGGTTTCCCGTGTATCACAGCTGTAAATTCGCTTTTGTCGTATTTAACTACCCGGTTCCACACACGTGAGACCCAGGGACATGTAGTGTCTACAATCTCGCAATTAAGCGTATCGAGGGTTTTCAGCTCTTCTAAAGATGCACCAAAAGCAGGCAAAATCACCACGTCGCCAGGACCGATGGGCGAAATGTCTTTGTTGCCATCCGGCAAAGTTTGAATAAACCCGATGCCCATATCTTTGAGATTTTGATTGACTACAGGGTTATGAATTATTTCATTTGTAATCCAGACACGTCGGTCCGGAAAGTGCTGTTTTGTCTCATAGGCCATAGAGACGGCGCGATCTACGCCCCAGCAAAAGCCAAAAGCTTCCGCCAATTTTACGGTGATGCCATTCACTGTCAAAACATTTCCGCCCGCTTTGAGCCTGGCGATCAAATCTGACTCATAATCTTTTTTCAGTTCGACATCAACCATATCTTTCAGACCAAAGCCTTTGCGATGATAAGTAGAAGCGGTTTTAGCGTCGTGGGGCGGGTTTTTGTCAGTCATAATTTAGAGATAGTTTTGATAGCTATTGACCATACAAATCATATAGCCAAACCCCTCGGCAACCATCTTACAGTAGAGTTCATTCCTGTTAAACATTTACGATGGTATTATGAACCCACTATTCCTAATAGGACGCTTTCAATCGTAAATCTTCAGACTGGAGGAAAATTCGTGATTAGTTTCAAAGAAACACGCGCTCTGAAATTGGCTCTTTTTGCTTTTGCAACAGCTCTCGTGGCCGATCCTTTTGTAGTCAATCCGGCAATGGCCGATGACACGAAATCAATGGTTCATAACACGGTGATGTTACCTGTCAGAGCAGCTAGCGTAGCCACTGGTCTGGCTGTAGGAATTCCTGTGGCAATTATGCGCCGCTCAGGCAAGCATTGTGTGGAGTATAACGAAAGTATGGCTGACAGCATTGGCGGTCACAAAAGCCTTCCACCAAAATTCATGGCTGGAGTCTTGAGCGTACCTGCAGGTTTAATTGTCGGCACGGGCGAAGGCTTATACTATGGCGGCAAAAACGCTTTCAGTAAGAGTGCTGAACACCCGTTCAGCCTGGCAACTTTAAGCCTGGATGAAGAGATCGAATAAAATTTCACAACCATGAACGCTTATTAAAAGAAGAGACGGGTCAAATGTCTCTTCTTTTTTTATCGGCCATTTTTGCTTGCAGCGCTTGACATGTAGAGCTTACTAATCAGTCTAATCTCTAGGTTTGGCCAATGAATTGTGGGTATATGAATCTGGGAGTTAGTCCGAGTACAGCGATTAATGAATCGCTGGTGAGAGGTCGGCAAAAACTTGGCCAGGAAAGGTGAGGATTGATGAAAAGTATCGATAGGGAGAGAGTTCTGAGGCTAAATTGCCCCGGCTTTGGTGATGAATCTCACCTCAACCTTGGCAGGGCTAAATCGCTCGACAACTATCAAGTCATCATTGCTAATCCTGTCAGCTTGCTTCATTTATTTGATAAAGGACCAGAACCAACCCGCCGCATTAACCAACTGCTCTCAGAAGGTGTTAATCAGCTCAATGTTCCTGACGACGCTCTGATTCAAGAATTGATCAATGAGTCAGATGCACGTTTGGAAGAGTTGATACCATTTCTCTCTCAGGGTGGTCTACTAATTTATTTTCTCTGCCGACCATTTGTTCTGGCCGGGCCAACCATTTCTGTGGACAATTACGACTGGCTTTCGGTTTATGCACCGGCGGTAAAAAGCCCACCGGATAACGGTAGTCGCCAGATGAGCGCTCTGAGCCACGGTAGAGTTGTAGAAACCACCGAAGAGGGTAACACCTCAGAAATGGCTGAGTACCTTGACCAGAGCAGTATTGAATGGAACACCATCATCCGTACTGATTTTCTTTCTTCAAATTATTCCGTACTGGCTACTGCCGCGCAAAAGAAATGTATCTCCGCTCAATTTTGGGCCGGTGACAACGGTGGCAAAGTTATTTTTCTACCGGCACCATACTCGCCAGATTTCGATCGGGTGCTGATGAATTGTGTGAACAAATGGTATCAAGACGCAATCATTAAAGGATTTATCAAAGATGACTCGGCGCCTTTCGTGCCGGCAGTCGAACCGGAATCTCAACCTGACAGTCCCCCTTTCGTTGATAAGGTTCCAACTCAGACTATGGATGAAGCTCGTTTAGAAGAAATAATGGCCAGTCTTGCCTCGCATCATGCCAGCTCGACTGCTGCCGCCGAAGCAAAAGCAAATGCACCGGCAGAAAATCTGGAACAATCGCAATCGGTGCCAATGCCACCGAAACAGCCACCAAA
>CASBPX010000187.1 GCA_949127735.1 Candidatus Obscuribacterales bacterium
GAGCGCTTCACTTCTTCGTTAGTGAGCAGAGTGCCATTACCGGCAGTGCCCTGTCCAAGCGACAAAATTGAATTTGCCTCTTCCATGGTATATGCCAGGTCTTCTAAGCCTGCTGACGAACGCAACCGCGAGCTGAAGACCATGCCGCCTTCTCTGGTGGCGGAATAGTCACTAATGGCCGAAACAAGATAACGGGCTGCGGCTTCTTTTTGAATTACACCGGAGCCGTCGGTCATACCCGCACTAGCCGCACCACGGCTCTGGGCCAGCACGGGAATCAAAGACACAGTCGGCACGTAGCTTATTGCATAGCTCTGGCAGACGTAAGCAGCAGCGTCATGAAGTGCGGAAAAAGGCAAATGATAAAGACTGCCATGAGGAATCAACAACAGTCTTTTGACAGACGGGTGAAGCTTTTCAATCACCGGCCCGAGCAAATTGTTGTAAAGCCTTTTGCATAAAGAAACCGGCACTTCCCAGCCTTCGGTAGAACTCATTTCCAAAAATGTAGCAATATCATCGCGAATTTGATCCAGGGCCTTGCTATCCATCACTGCGTGAGTTGACAGGCCTGGTCGACTACCAGCATCAGAGGATATGCTGTCCAATTTTTTTGACTTCTGCAGATTCTTTTCATTTTGCACGCAAGCTACAAGCAAATAATCTTGTGGGAAGAAAAACTCAATAACGCAGGTATCATCAGCCAATTTGCCTGATTGCCAGAGTGATTGAATTTCGCTATAACTGAGTGTGCTGGCTGATACCAGGTTGGCATAATTAGGGTGACGGCGCCGCAGTTGATTTAAAACTTCTCGCCATTCCAAATAAAGCTTGCGTGTATCTTCTTGTGGTGCCTGCGAACCGCGCAGGCCACCAGGATTACCAGAATTACCAGAATTACCGGTGCCACTACTACCGGTGCCTGAGTCATCTTCGGTATGGCCGTGGAAAAACTGGCGCTCCAAGTGAGCAATTTGGGCTCGCAAATCGGCTTCTCGTGACATCAAATCTTTTAAGCTGCGGGTGACGCCCTTAGTAGTAGTAGTAGTGTCATCGCTATCATTGGAGACGAGCTCACTGACATCGATGGGTGAATTGCTGAGCAGATCAAGTAGTGCTCGAGACTTGGCTCGCCCTACATATTCAAGTGCTTCCACCCGCAAATTCAACTTGAGACAAGTTGAGACCATATCGCCATAGAGCTCCTGACCGCGATTGGCAAAACTGGTTTTTAGATCGTCGGCTTTAATCATGCCGCGCTGCTCGTCAAACAATGCCACAGCCTGGCGGAAATATTCAAAAGCCGGCGCCAACTCGCCACTCTGCGCTTTCAATTTTCCTAAATTACCAAGGTAAATGCGCTCGCCCAACCGATCGCTGATAGAGCGGCTAATGGTCAGCGCTTCCGTATAATATTCGTTGGCACGTTCAAAGTCGTCCAGTGCTTTATAGCAATCTCCCAGACTATCCAGATGAGCGGCAATGGTGGCCGTATCTGACAGTTCACGGGCAATGAACAATGCTTTTTCTAATAGCAAAATCGCTTCATCGGTTTGCGTCAGGCGGGCCAGCGACACGCCCTGATTACCAAGCCAGATGCCTTCCCGCCTGCGGTCTTTGCCCTCAGCGGCCAGATGCTGCGCTTCCTTATAAAGATCAAACGACTGATTGAACTTGGCCTGCTCAAAGCAAATATTGCCTTCCGAGCCGCGGCAGATAGACATAGTCAATGCGTCTAGTTCAAATTCAGCTTCCAGATAAGCGCGGCGGTAATAATTAGTTGCTTGCTCGAACTGACCAAGCTCACTTAGTGCCAGACCAAGGCTACCAAGCCATACGCTTTTTTCTCCAGAACCTGTGTGGTCTGCAAGTTCCAGAGCGATATTAAACCAGTCGGTAGCGGCTTCTAGGTGTGACAAACTCATGCAAACCGAACCCAGATTGCCGGCGGCCAGCTCCATAGAATTGAAATCTTGTAAAAATGAAGCAGTGTTGTAAGCCAGGTCAAAATGGCCCTGGGCCTCAGTAAAATCACCTTGCCCGGCCAGTTGTTCGGCCAAAAACAAACGCGCTTGCAATTCGCATTCGAGCAGATTGGCCTGGCGACAAAGTTCGATTGCCTGATGCAAATGCTCAATTGATTGGGCAGTCAGGCCAATCATGCGTTCAGTCTGGCCCAAATAAGTCAGCACTACTGCTTTTGGTTTTTCTGCATAAGGCGCATCCTGGCATAATGTCAGCGCTTGAAGAAGTAATGCCTGGGCCTCTTGTCCACCGCCAACGAGCAGCTGCTCATAGGCGGCAGTAGACAGTACCTCAATTTCGTTGAGGATGTTTTCGTTAACCATGTGCCTGCCGCGACGTTTTTTCTCGCGGTGAGATTCAGTCATCGAAAGCCTCGACCGTATCGCTTCTTGCATGTGCCTACCAGTGAAATCATTGTACCTTCTTAAAAACTTTTGCTTTAGCGGAGCAGCTTACCTATATATGTATCCGCCGCCGCCGTTTTTTCGACAAGTGATTAAATTGCCTGATTTCAATTTGATTTTGGCACACCAAAGCAAAAGAGGCGCCGGGCGCCTCTAAAGGTTTGATGCTCGAGAATTTAATTACAGTGCAGTTGCTGTTGGTGTCGGTGTTGAATGATAGGTGCCGTAGGTGGCAATGACTGGAGCGGCGTGAGAGACTGCAGTCTTTTTCACCATGGCAGCAATGTGTGGAGCGCTGCGGCGAGTAGCTTTGTAAGCCATTGGCGCATAAGACTTAAAGGCGCTGGCTGAGACTACTCGTCCGCCACGAGCAGCAGAGTTGCCTGTGCCGGCCAAATAAGTGTGAAAACCGGAAGGTTGCAAATTGCTGTGCGCGTGACCTTGGGCAGGGGCATGCTGACTGCCGTGCCATGAACCAAAATAGCTAGGAGTCATGGCTTTTTGAGCGTGGATGGAATTTGAACTTCCACCACCAGCAGGAGCAGTCTTGGCGGTGCTGCCTATCAACTGTTTCAGTGAAGCCTCAGGAATCAAACTGAGCGGGAATGGCGCTGGGCCTGCTGTAGCATGCGATTGTGGCTGGCTGGCGGCAAATTCAGCTTGTAGGCTGGCCATTTGCTCGGCTTCACTTTCAGTAGTGGAACCGTTGGCAGCATTGCGAGCCATTTGAGTCCATTCTGCTTCAGACGGTGCTGCTTTGCTGGCAGGCATGTGAGCTACGGCTTGTTGGGCACAAGGGAAGCCGACCTGGCCAGGAGTCGATGGTGACTGGCCGGGAACGGAGCGGGCGGCGTTTTTACGCTGGAAGCCGGCGACACAATCAGCAGCTTGACGCAGACGGTTGCGGTTTTGGGCCGTGTTGATTTGCTGCGAGCGATAGGAGTTGTAGCCGGGTGCTGAATAATTAGAATCGTTCTGGGCTGTCTGTGCAGCAAAACTTGATTCATTAATAGTGGCGGAAAGATTAGGTTGGCTGCTGTTATCGAGTTGAGGCATTTGCGCTTGCAGCTCGGAGCGGCTCGGTAATTTTCTACCAGGCACAAATGGGCGCAACTTAACAGATCCGGCAATCGGGGTCATAGCCAGTCTGGTCTGCACCGCCCGTGGCTCAGAGAAGCTTGCGCTGCTGAAATCGCGCTTGATTGGCAAAGATCTTTTCGAAGATTTAAAACTGGCAACAGCATGAGGATCGCTGAGAGCGTGAGCTGTGGCTTTTTCGGCTACGGCCGCTTTGAGGAAACTCGCCGTGGAGCTCATGCCACCGTCGGCCATGGCTTGCTGTGTGAATACCAGCGGAAGACTAGCCGCTACGTTCACGCCAACTAAAAATGCATGTGATTTCATCTGATACCTGATTCGCCAAAGAAAGTAGGTTTGTTTGTTTGATTGTTGATTACGCTAACGCCGTCAATCGCTGCTTCCGATCGGAAATAACAATCGACTGCTTTAGTCTATGAAACCTCACCGCACATGTCACTGGGAAGAATACGCAAACCGCTTATCCAAGTGCCCATTGTCCGTCGACCCAGTGGGAGAACTCCCATGGAGCAATTATTAATGTCACCTACTCAGTCCCAAACCAACCGATAGCCGACGCCCCGCACCGTCAAAATATGCTTCGGAGCACTGGGGTTGGCTTCTAATTTTTCCCGCAAATATCTGATGTGAACATCGACAGTACGGCTCTCGCCGAGAAAATCGGAACCCCAAACGCCCTGGAAAAGTTGATCGCGGGAAAAGACCCGATTAGGTTGTCTGGCCATGGCTAAAAGCAATTCGAACTCTTTAAAAGTCAGGTCAATTGATTTTTCGCCCACCAGCACAGTGCGGCTATCAGTGTCGATAAACAAATCGCCCAGGCGAATGCCTTTGGTAACTTCCTGAACTTGAGGAGTCTCGCGCAGATGCGCTTTGACCCTGGCCACAAGTTCGCGCAGACGCACAGGCTTAGCAATATAATCGTTGGCACCAAGCTCAAGACCGACAACGGTGTCAATTTCAGACGTCCGAGCGGTGAGCATCAAAATGGGCGTGCGCTTATCGAAAGCCCGCACTCGACGGCAAACTTCGTATCCATCAAGACCGGGCATCATCAGATCAAGAATTACCAGATCTGGTTTTTCATGCTCGAATAACTGAATGGCTTTGATACCGTCGTGGGCTAATAAAGTAGAAAATCCTTCTTGATTCAGCACGTATTGAATGCTGGTAGCGATATCTACTTCATCGTCGACTATTAGTAGTTTCTTCAATGGGCCAAACCGTTTGAAATTGGGATCCACATAGTATCACTCCTGCAATTAAACTCTAGGTATTAGGCTCTTGGTAGGTGGCCGAGTTTTCAAGACATCCGGCAATAATTAATCGGCCAAGCGGTGGTAAGAACCTGACGTTAGAGTTGCTGAAATTAGACCGATGGAATCTAAGCGAGATTTTGAGACGGGAATAAGTTTTCAATGTTCAGTACAAAATGTTCAGTACAATAAGAACTTCACCTTTGACGGTCGATAACTCTTGTGCGTTTCCTGCAAAATAAAAATTTGATTTTGTGTGCGGTAGCAGTACTAATAGTGGTAGCCACCCTGCTTTCGGCCGCGAACGCCGTTGTTGCAAAGAGCGGCAGCAAGGCAGTGCCAAAAACTCAAGCTCGAGCAACATCAAATCGAGCCGTCCAGCCTACAAATATTCCTCCTGTAATCAACTCTTTTTTGCCCTACCCGCCTATGATCCACCCTGTGCGCATCGGCCTGAGCACAAAAAGTTCTGCTATTCGTGTAGCGATCTGGCAACAGGGTGCGGTTTTTGTCAACGGCATGCCAATTTTCGCTCTGGAGCCGCGCATGGTCTACACGATCACGCCGGGCAAAATTACAGAACTTGGCACCGGTCGAAGTTGCACACTGCCATATGATCAGCGCTGTCATATATCGGCACCCGATTATAGAGTCTGGACAGTAAACCGCTGGTGGCGGGGTTGTCTGGAAATAATCAATATGTCGAATTACGTTACCGCCATTAATTTGCTCGATCTGGAAGATTATTTGCAAGGTGTGGTGCCATCGGAAATGCCTTCGAGCTGGCAGCCGGAAGCTTTGAAGTGTCAGGCCGTGGCGGCGCGCAGCTACGCTTATGCACACATGGGCGCAGGCTCAAAATGGAAGAGCGAAGGCTTTGATATGGTGCCTGACGTGCGAGACCAGGCCTACAAGGGTCTTGCAGCTGAAGCACCATCAACACTGGCAGCAGTTTTTCAAACTCGCGGCTTGATTTTGAAAAATGCGGACAAAGTCAAACCCGGATTTTATCGCGCCTGGGTTGGCGACGAAATGGAAAATCTCAATATCAAAAAGAGCGCTGTTTCGCAGAGTCATCTTGAACGAATCACAGGCATTAAGGGCATCGTCGGCGTCACCGTCAAGCAATGGAATGCCACCGGCAACGCCAGCCACATACAAGTTATGGGCGTGAGAAACAGCCGCGAAGTGGATGGCATTGCCCTGGCGCGCATGTTGAATTTTGCCACCGCCGGAATTTTAGACGTGCATGACGAAGGTTCAAATTGGGTCTTCACTTATCGCGGCCCAGGCAACGGCGCCCGCGGCTTAAGCCAGCATGGCGCCAATATGTTTGCCAAACGCGGCTGGACATTCGACCGTATTTTGCAGCAATACTATCAAGATGTAGACGGCAAGCTGCAATTGGGCTTCATTGACGGCTCTTTTAAAATGTATCCGACTGCACCGCAACCAGTAAAAAAAGTCGCGGGTAAGACTGAATTTTCAAAAGGTTTAATTGATCAAGACAAACAGCAAGACAAACATGAAGACAAAGAAGATAAAGCCGGCAAAGATAAAGACAAGTCTTAGTCTTTGTGAGTAAGACTTTTTAAGCGCAGACGTAAGCCTTCAACCGTGGCTGTGGAAGGTCCATAATGCTTCTCATAGATGGTCAGCGCTCGGCGATAGATAAGCTCAGCTTTCTCTAAAATGTCACTACATCCGGTGACGCGCACAGCTCCCGAAAGCCCATCGGCCAATCTGGTCAAAGCCGCTGCAAGCGACAATCCACTGCCACCATGAATGGTATCAAGCACATCTACCTGGCGCTCTAAAACTGCAATTTGCTCCATGGGCAATTCAAGCTTACCGTAGACTATAGAAAGATTGGCAAGCACCGCAGCTACTTCAGCGCTGACTGCCGCAGTTGCGCCATGAATCTCAAGCAACTCTTCGAAAACGGCTCTGGCCGCTACATAGACTCCGGTGCGCAGGTAAAAGGAACCAAGTCGGTTTAAAACATCAAGAGTGGTTTGGTCTAGCCCGCCTTTGAGTTTTTCTTGACTGCGCAAAAGTGCTAGAAACAGCTTCTCGCCTTCAGATGAACGACCGGTGCGCTCAAACACTGTTGATAATTTTTCCACTGTGTCGGCAAGCTCAAAATAATCAGACAACTCAACCTGATTGCTACTGATTCTCAATGCATAGATGCGCTTGAGATAAGGTTCTGCTGCTTCGAACTTCGCTCGACCAACATAAAAATTGGCCAGCTCTTCGAGATGACCGATGATGGCAGGGTTGGCCGAACCCATGGCTGTCTCAGAAACATTCAAAGCCATGCGATAAAGCTCTTCAGCATCATCAAATCGACCTTGAGTCAAATACTCCATGGCCATCTTAAAATAATCCACCGCCTGTCTCAACTCCACTTGCACAGTGGCACACTCTGCCGTAACTGGGGCTAGAGCTGGAACCGGAGGGATAATCTCTTCTGTCGTTAAGGTCTTGCGGGAGGAAACCGAGCTGATAACAGGAGTAAGCGCGGTGCGAACAGTTAAATCGATCATGGGATTCTAAATATTGTTTACAGAAGGAAAGTAGTGGAGCTAAGCCAGCATGGTAGTGATGTTTGAACGCATTGACAAGAGAGCAATGAGATATACATTTGATTAAACTACAACGATGGGCTACCAGCCCGGCTTTGTCCGCTTTAATAAAACGAAATAAGTTAGGGTGTAATTTCTATAAATCGACTTTCCACAGTCGCTTACCCACTGTATCAATGCCGTCGACAGTCTGTTGCAAGGTATGCACGGCTGTCAGTATCATCACATTATCAGGCGGGTCGGCAGAACAAAGTTGCTTTAAGGCTGCAAGCTTTTGATTGAAATCAGCACTGGCGTCGCGCATCACATCAAGGTCTACGGTGGCTTTAGAAAGATTTTTCTTGGCACCACCTGCGCTCAATTGCTCTTTGAGGGTGGTCAACTGCTTAGCGTTAAGTTGCACAGCGGCTACAGAGACGTCTATAGAACTTAGCGACTGATTGAGAAAGGAGGCTCGGCATTTTAAATAAGGACCTGGCCGAACACTGCCATTCATCAGCATAGCGGCGCTACCTGGTGTGAACGCATTCCAGGGGTCGGCAATGAAGGCATCGTTATTACTGAGCGGATTAGCCACCATCTGCCTTCGTCCTGCTTCTCGCTCCAGATCACGAAGCGAACTTTCTATGCGTCGCAGATTCTCGTGTAAATCACGCAGTATGGCTTTGAAGTCATCTTCAGGTAGAAGTTGTGCCGGGGCTGCTGTTGAGGCTGGCGTTGAGCTGAGACTATCAGCACTGGCAGGCGCGCCAGTTGAGTTGAAATAGACCTGACAGACCAACATTGCAATCAAGGGAAAGTGCTTCTTTGTCATGCGTTCCTTTATATATTAGGTTGCTCACTGGCTAACTGGTTTCGGGCCAACAGGATTTAAATTTGATGGTTTAGAATTAATCGGTTTTGAATTTTGAGGTTCTGGTGGTCTCGCCAGCGTCAAATTGGCTGACACCAGATTTAGTGGCATTTGTTTTAATGGCATTTGAATTATTGGCATTAGACTTATTATTAGTACTAGACTTAACGGCGTCTGAAATAATATCAGCTGCAGCTATCCATCCTGGGGGCCGCAAAAAACCAAATTCCTTTTTGCGTTCCCAATGTGCTTGCTTAAATGGTCCACCAGCGATTTCATAGTAAGTGTAGACAGCGCCGCGACTGAGATAAGCACCTTGAGTAGTACTGAAAATGGCATTAACCGCGCCGGCATCACCCGGACCCATGCTGGCAGCACCAGCCCCGATACCGGGCACATAGATACTACCTGCCACCGGTGAGCCGATGGCAGCTAATATTTGATCTATATTGGCGAGCAATTTAAAGTCGACCTCAGATATCGGCTGCACAGCTAATTCTTGGTCTGCAATTTTTGCCAGACGATCAAGCAGTCGAATATAGTCGGCAGTTCGTTTGCGCCTTTCCTCAGGAAAACATTTCAGCCTGGTCAAATCGTTTTCGGTAATGCTCATCAATGCACCCAGCTTGCGATATAAATCGGGCATAGGCTCAAGGTAATGAAAATTAGACGCACGTCTTACAACAGGCCGCACGGCTCCGAACATGCGAGCAGCTGCGCTAATTTCAGGTTTTGATTCAGCCTTTGACTCAGACATTGACTCAAGCTTTGACTCAACAACTTGAGCAGTTCCAGTTACAGCATTAGTTGCAGCAGCCGGAGCGGGAGCATCAAAAGCAGTGTATGAATCGGCAAAGGCTGCCGACGCGCTCAAAACATGTTGGCAATACCATAGCTCAGACAGCAAACAAGAAAGCGAATTTTTCTTAAACGGCCGAAAATACTCGGTGATAATTGCCCATCTTTTCTCCGCCACGCAGTTTGGCGCATTAGGGTCAGCTTCTACTCGGCGCTTACCGGCTACTCTTACTAATTCGGGCAAAGTGTTAATCAAGCTGGGATCCATGCGATCGCTGAGATTATGCAAAATATTGCTTGCCACCGGAGAACCCCAGGCATAGAGAATAAACAATGCCAGCGGCGAAACAAATCCTTCTTCACCTTCTTCTCTGTAGGTAGCCGTTTGGGTCTTGAGCCAATCTAATTCATAACTATTTACCGGCGGCAAAAAGCGCATCACCAGCAAATTTTCTTCAGCACCACGATTTTTTTCCATCTCAAAAATAGAAGCAGCATCAAGACCTTGTGGCTTTTGCTTTTTAATCGATAGCAGCAACCTCGCCCGCGAAAAAGGTTGCGCCAGTGTTTGCAACATGTCGCGAAATTCTAAGTTGCCGGCTTGAAACATGCTTTTTAGTTCGCGCGGATAAACCGTCTGTTCTCGAGTAAGCGAACTCGGATTAATACTCAGGCTGATTTCATAAATGCGCTGCCAGGCCGGCATAAGAGAATCACCGGCGGCAGCGGCAGCTTTGCCGCTGCGGTTGTTGCGTCCTAATTCTAGAGCGCGGTAGAGCAACAGTGCCCGGCGAAATTTATTGCCGCCACCGGTTTCAGAATTATTGGTGACATCAGACAACGTCAGATACATGCGCGAAAGCCAGGCAACACTGCGAAAATAATTTGCTGTTTTCTCACTACGCAAATAAAGACCCATGGGGCGTAAAGAGCTGAAGTCTTCTTCACGGTTAAAGATCACCGATCGCTCTTTTTTACCGCGAGAAATAATTTCCATTTCACTGCGGGCCAGGTCACTGGCACCGCCCATATCAGGCAATACGATTTTAGGATCGAGCAATTTGAGGGCGACAATAATAAAAGCCAGATTGCGCTGAATATCATCTTTAACTTCATCAATTTCGCAGAGGCGATAATCTTTGACGCAAGATTCCATTAGAGCCGGCAAGAGTGCGCGCAGCTCAGGATATAGAGTGTCGCTCACTACTTTATAAGCAGTGGCATTATTAAACGCAAAATAAGCGTGCACAAAAGGATCGGCGGTAATAAAATTACTCTTGTCGGTTTCGCGATTTGATTTATAAATCGCTGACATGGTATCAAAAGCAGTGCCCTGCACCACGACAAAATGATTATTACCAAGCATTTTACTGCTTTTGACACCCAGGCCGTCCAGGTTCATGCCGGTCAAAGCCAGCGCTTGCGGTTGATGCGTAGCCACGCTCATTTGCGGAAACATGTCTTTTAAACTGGCCGTACCGAACGTACGCTTCGGCGCTTCTTCCGTAAGTTTAATTTCAGTGGGGCGACGAAACTTCTGTGTAGTGGGGTCGGTAAAAACTTGAGCCGTGGCAGGCATAATGCCACCAGAGATGATGCAGAAGCACAGCAATGATGACAAGTATTTTTTTGCTGTCTTCACAATTATTTTAACGGTCAGTAAAAAGTAAACGGTGTGTGGAAAGCTTTTCTTCCAGGGCAGGAGAGAAAGCAACCGGCAATGGTTTCAGATTTAACCAGGCGCGCAACTGATCGCTATTGGCCGATGAAAGCATATTACCGCTCTGACCAAGCGATAAGGTCTGATAGAACTTTTCATCATCAGAAAGGTCAACCAACATACGCATTGTCGGTCCTGATAGACAAACCGAATGAGTGCCGCTGCGGCGCAACGATTCTTCCATGCTCGATACCGTGTCATGATTCCCGCCCACGGCTACCGGCCCACGGTTAAGCAGTGGAGAGAGCAATGGCACCAGAACCGGTGCGCCTCGCAAGAGGTCACTTTCAAACTCAATGGTATGCATCGGACCCCATTTCCAGGCAGTAACATCATCTGACTTCGACTGCAAACGCACTTCTTTAACAGCCTGGCCAAAAGAGCTGATGACAAAACCTTTGAAAGTGCGTTCATCTGAAGGCAGCCAGGCATCACTTTTTTCGAGCAGAACTTTTTCTACCACAGCTGACCACTGAGGATAGCGGTCTAAATACTCATTAGTGTAAGCAGTACCAAGACGCGGCTCCAGCAGTCGTCTGATCACAGTTTGAATAAAACTCTGATAAAGTGCAGCGCCACTGCTGTTTTCACTCAGCACGCCGTCCCATTTTCCAATCGCATCAAGGGCGCTTAATTGAATAGCATCAATAGACTCAGTTTTTCCAATAGCTTCAATTAGTGTTTGCTTCACCAGCGGTGCCAGCGGTGCCAGCTGGTCTCCCTGTAACAAAGCCATTTCAGGTAAACCGGGTTTCTGATTATTTTTCTTATATGCGGCCATCACATTGAGTATTCTCTGGGCGCGATAAATATTGACATTGAGAGGCATGTCAGTGCGGGCCTGACGGAAGTTGGCAACGTAATAGCCGGCGGTAGGATCAAAAGCGTGTTCCATGTCTTTGAACGGCACAGACGAAACCCAGTCACCTACACCAGTCCAGCCTGGCGAAAGCAGGCAAGATTCCCATTTGCTTGATTTGCCTGCCTCGGCAATTGAACGCTCTGGAATGGTGCCTGCTTGTTGATAACCGATGTGACGATCTTTATCAGCGTAGAGGAAAGTAAAAGGCGATCCGGAGTAATGCGAGAGCACGCTCTGACACTGACTGAAGTTGCCCGCATGATTAAGGCGATAAATCGACTCGGCCAGGCAACTTGTTTTTTCGGGCTGATTTAAACCTACCCATGCCAGTGCCACGGCATTTTGATCAGTCTTAATTAAGACAGGACCATGTCTGGTTTCCAGTACTTTGTGTAACAGATTAGAAGTTTGCAAAAGGGAACTGGAAAAGCGCACCGGAATTTCTTCCACGATCTCTTTGGCCGCAGCCCATCCTGAAGGGGTTTTATATTTACCGGGAAATTGTGGAGAAAATTGTTCAAGAAACAAATCTTGCACATCGACTTTTAGTGAAGTCATACCAAAAGCAATCTGGCCATTGCGACCATTGAGAATGCCAGGCACGCCCGGAAGAGATGCGCCGGCCAGGTGCAGGGTAGGAGCACGCAGGGCGATTAGATACCAGTCACAAGGCTGAGTAAAGGCGAAGTGACGATCTAATGCTAAGCAGGCTCCTTTGCTCTCACTCAGATCGCCAGAGACCACCCAAGCGTTAGAACCCCAGCCTGGAGCCGGTGTGAGTACGCTGCTGACCTTATGCTCCAACAACAAATTATTTGGCAAATTATGCTTGATATTTTCACTCACCGCTGGTGGTGCGGTAAAAGTGCGATCAAACATTACCGACGCCAGCTGGCCGCCAACTTTGTCTAGAACGCGCTGGCGCAAGTCATCAAGGCGCCACGATTCGTCTAAGCTGTATTGATTATATTTGAGGATCGCCAGCGAGTTCTGAGCGGTCCATGGTCTCGGTTTGTAATTGAGAGCGAAAAATTCAGGCGACAATCTGTCTTGCGAAGAACTGATGTAAGCGTTGACACCCTGTGCATAAGCCAAAAGACAGGCCAGAACATCTTTAGGAAGCGCTTTCAATTCAGCGGTGGCCGTTCGACCGATGCCTATAGTGCGCACTAACTTATCGTGAGGCAAGGATTGAGAACCGAATACTTCAGACAGTTCGCCCGAAGCAGTACGTCTCATCATGTCCATTTGGAAAAGACGATCTTGCGCGGTTATATACCCCTGAATGCGATAAAGATCCAATTCTGAAGATGCTTCTACATACGGCACGCAGCGCTCGTCAAATTTAACAGCCGCTCCACGCCCTAATTCGGCCATTTTGACAATGCCGTCTAGCAAGGGCAGGCTGCGCTGCGCCATGAAATAGCCCCCGCCGGAAAGCAGGATAATCGCGACTATTACAACTAAGGCAATTCTCAGCAAATCGGTAAAAGCAAACTCAACAAGACAAAAACAATAGTAACAAATGACCGCGGTAATCAGGAAAAAATTGCACTGTCTTTGCGTGTTTCTATATACGCCAGCACAGAAGCTAGTTCGGCTGCCAGTGCCTTTACGTGGGCCGGCAGGTTATCGCATTCGCCACGTTTGGCACTTATTTCTAAAGTAAGAGCTGCTTTAGAAAGCCCTTCGGCCGTCATGACAACTGCAAGACCTTTCATCTGATGAGCCAGACGAATTGTTTCAGACTCGTTTTTACTTGTTAGTGAAAGCTCGATGTCACAGATGAGTTCCTGACACTCACTGATGAAACTATCAACCAGTCGGCGCAAGTCTGAAGCCCCGTAAAGTTTAGCCAGTGCCTCACAATTTATGGGTAGTGCCTCAGATAAGTCTTCGGGTAGTGCTTTGAGCAGCGCTTGCGTGTGCGACATAGCCTCACTAAAATCTTCAGCCTTGCGCGCACTCGCACTGGATATAAGCAAGGGCGACTCTCCGGCCACAGCTCCAGGCACAGCCAATAGCCACTTCTCGAGCAACTGGTACAGCTGGTCTTGAGCCACTGGTTTACTGACATAATCGTCCATACCTGAAGCGATGCAATTTTCACGATCGCCCTTCATAGCTGAAGCAGTCATGGCCACAATTGGAATGTGTCCACCGCGAGCCGCTTCTTCCTTTCGAACTAAAAGGGTAGCTTCATAGCCGTCCATCTCAGGCATCTGACAATCCATCAAAATTAGCGAGTACTGCCCCGAGCGAGCAGCGTGCACGGCCTGCTTACCGTTTGACACCACATCCGCCACCATACCAAGTCGCTCCAGTTGCCGTACTGCCAGCTCTTGCATCACACTATTATCTTCAGCAACCAGTATGCGCTTGCCCGAAGCGAGATTGTCGTTAAACAAACGCGGACGGGTGGTTTCTACGGGGCGAGGTGAAGGACTAACAACAGGCAACATATTGGCACCACCGCAGTAGGCACGTTCAACTTCGGTGAGCAGATCAAATAAACGAAATGGCTTTTGCAATTTGCCTACATATGATTTGCCAGAAAGCTGATTCTCAGGCAACTCACTGGCACCAAGTACGATCAGTCCGGGCAGCCCATGGTCTAAAGCAGTGGTTAAACCAATGCATAGACTGTGGAATGATTCTAATTCGGCTGCGGTGGGTGTAAGTGAAAAGGAACCTGAAGTACGGCCGTATCCGCCCTGTACTCCTTGCACTCCCTCTATAGCAGAAGTGTCGTTAGCTTCCAAGCCGATTGCGATATCATAAATAATCAAACGAATCGGATCAATGGATTCAGCTTGATGCAAAGTCGGCAAAATACTCTCTAACGAATTAACCACACGCAATTTTATTGAATAGACCGCCAGATAGCCGTCCAGGAGCTCTTCGACAAATTTCGAGCGAGTGACCAACAAAACTGGACCGGGCAAAAATTGATTTTGATTCTGTATCTGCTTTGCCAGAAGCACTTGCGAACGCGGAGCGATAACCTCGCTTAAAGTTGTTTTTTCACCGGCTAAATCGAAAGGTATTGAAAACCAAAAAGAAGACCCCACGCCTTCTTCGCTGGAAAAATCGATTTGCCCCGACATCATTTCTACAAGCAATTTACTAATCGAAAGACCAAGACCAGTACCACCATATTTTCTTGTAGTAGAACCGTCTGCCTGCACAAATGGTCTGAATAAAAGCTTACGTGAATCCTGAGAAAGACCAATGCCGCTGTCTGTGACTGAGAATTTAACCAGCACCTGGTCGCTATCTGTAGATTCGAGATCGGCTCTAAGCACCACCTCACCCGTGCCAGTAAATTTGACGGCATTACTGGCAAGATTTAGTAAAATCTGACGAATACGCACCGGGTCGCCGCGCAACGATGCGGGCAAGCGCGGGTCAATCCAGGTTAAGAGTGCCAGTCCTTTTTTCCTCGCCGCCGGTGAAAGCAACTCTGCACAATTTTCCACCAGTGAAAGAATATTGAAGTCAACAATATCAAGCTCAACGCGACCGGCTTCGACTTTTGAGAAATCGAGAATATCATTGATGATTGTCAAAAGAGACTGGGCCGAATCTTTGACCATACTTGTAAATTGCTTTTGTTCATCATTTAAATGAGTGTCAAGCAATAATTCCGACATACCAATTACTGCCGAAATCGGTGTGCGTATTTCATGTGAGATATTGGCTACGAATTCAGATTTCAATTTTGAGGCTTCAAGCGCAGCATCATAGGCCAGTTCAAGCTTGCGAGTAAGACTCTCCAGTTCTTGATTAACGGCAGCCAGCCTTTCAACTCTTTCGCGCAAATTAAAATTGAGCTTACTGATTTCTTCATCTGCTAATTTTTTTTCGTTGATATCGGTCAGCAGTCCATTAAAAATGACGTCGCCATTCTCAAGGACGTCCGGTGTCGACGAGGCTCTGATCCACTTGATGCCACCGTCTTGCTTAATTAGACGACCTTCCCATTCAAAGTTGGTAGGCCCGGTATACGCCTCTTGAATGGCCTGCCAAATATCAGCAAGATCATCGGGATGCAATTGTCTGAAAACTAAATGAGGATCAGCCATCATCGCTTCTGGGTCTAGCTCAAGCACATTGCGGCAACTTTCACTGACATAAGGAAAAGTGAAAGTGCCGTCTCGCCGTTGTACGTATTGATAAATACCTCCAGGCACGTGCGAAGCCAGTTGGTTAAATCGCGCTTCACTGTTTTGCAGAGAGGCTTCCACTTGCTTACGAGGGGTGATGTCTTTGTTGAAAATATAATAGGCGGTAAATTTCTCCAAGGTATCGTTGACTCTTACCATGGTTACTTGCTGGTGAAAAAGTGAACCATCGTTGCGCACTCCAAGAAGCTCAGTCTCAGACTTACCATCAGTCAACATTCGCTTATAGCAGAGCTTCCACAAGGGCATGTCTTCCGGATAAACGTTATTCAAAGCCGAACTGCCGATTAGCGCTTCGCTACTGCAACCGTGCAATGTTGAATAAGATTGATTGACGGAAAGATAGCAATTATCGGTATTTACTTTGGCTATACCTTCAACTGCGTTTTTCATGGCAATGTTAATATCGAGCAGTTCCGCCTCAGCCGCTTTACGATCAGTGATATCGTAAGCGACACCATAAATCATGCCGTCTCTTGCCGCTGTAGCACTCCAGAGAAACCAGCAGTGCTGTCCGTCTTTACGCACATAGCGGTTTTCAAAATGAAAAACGTCGTGTCCTTCATAAAGTTCTTGATTTTTGACTTCAGTGGCTTCTACGTCATCGGGATGAACAAAAGTCTTGTACGGCACAGCCGTCAATTCTTCAATTGTATATCCAAGTTTGTCTTCCCAGGCCGAATTAAGCCTTTTAAAATAGCCATCGGTAGAAGCAATACAAAAAAGATCTCTTGACAGATTGAAGAAAATATTGGCTTCATTGAGTTCTGTTGTGCGCTCTGCAACTTTGGTTTGAAGCTCTCCATGGGCTACTTTAAGCTCATCTTGCACATTCTTCAATTTGGTGATGTCTGAAGCAAAGACAATTACACCGTTTATATCGCCGTTTTCATCACGATACGGAATTTTGTCAGTAGAGCACCAGCTCTTTGTGCCATCGGCATTCTGTAGAAGCTCTACGATACCCAGCTTTGATTGACCCGAATTAATTACTTCCAGGTCATCAACAAAATATTGCTCCGCTTCCTCAGGATAAATTTCATGGCAAAGTTTACCCTGCATTTCGGCGGGCAGCATATTTACCGCCTCGGCAGCAGCTTTATTAACACGCAAAATGCGATTGTGCCTGTCTTTGTACCAGACAAGAGCAGGCATAGAATCAAGAATAATTTGTTCATGAGCGCGCTGTAGCATTAGCAAATCTTGCGCTTTGCGGCGCTCAAAAACTACAGCCAGGTGAGTACCGATTTCTTCAACGGCATTCAAAAAATATTTGTCAGGCGCAGTGCGTCTGGCACCAAAAAATTCAAATACGGCCAGTAACTTCTGACCGTGACGCACTGGAAAAGCAAAACCGGTTTGAATTGTTTTTGTTTGCTGAAGTGAAACTCTAGGTTCGATGGCAATATTGTCAATGAACACCGGTGAAACTTCAGTGGCCGTTTTGCCAGGCAGTCCTTCTCCGATTTTGAAATTTTGAGTCAGGCTTTCCTGGCGAAAAGCACTGGCTGGCAGTGTGGAATAAAATACGACATTGGAACACTTAAGGACGCTGCCGCCTTGAATTGGAAACCAGGCCTGCCCGATCTGCCAATTAGCCAACTGACAAATTCTGGTAATACAATGCAAACTAATATCGTCTACATTTTCTAACTCGCTTGCTTCGGCGATAACCTCAACCACAAGAGCCAGAGCTTCTTCAATGCGCCTTCGTTCACTGACGTCATAGCTAATGGCCCGCATGCTGCGCGGCTCAAGACCATCAAATTCAACGGTGACCCGGTCTGAGAGCCAAATAAAGTTACCGTCGGCATGCTTCATGCGATAAATCACTTCGTAGTGATTTTTTTCGCGAGTGACCGCATCTTTTGCTTTCTGCACTTTTACCAGATCATCTGGATGGCAAACCTGGGTGAAGAACGCCGGATCGTCATACCACTTTTCAAGCGGATAACCGAGCAATGCGACCACATGATTGGAGACAAAAAAGATTTTTGCGGTTTTAAAATCTGCTTCCCAAATGATCGCCTCTACTGAATTAAGCAGAGTTTCAAGATTGGCAGCGGCATTGCGGTCATTCATAAACAATTTGTTAGTTCAACAGCAGACGTTAAGCTTATTATCTAGATGATAGCTAATTCAAAGGCTAATCTAATAGATTATTGGGACGTTTGACCTAGAGTTAAACTGCCCTGAACCTAAAATGCTGACTGAAAACGACGGGAAAGTGATGGTGGAAGCTCGTACTCGAATACTGGTACTGCTTATAGCCTATTTTCTTGTAAGAATTCCCTGGCTGTTCCTGGTACCAGTCAATCAAGCCCCTGATGAAGATGCACATCTATGGATGATTCACTTCTTGGCGGAACATCTGCGCTTGCCTGAAGCTGCCGAAGTATCAGCCGGAGGTGCCGTGGCGGTCTACGGGTCTTATCCGCCTTTAGGCTATCTCTTTCATGTTCTTAGCGCCTGGTTGGCTAAGTTTGCTGGTGTCGGCAACGACCTAATTTTCATTCGTTGCGGCAGTTTACTGACTGGAAGTTTGATGATTCCTTGCGCCGACTATATCGGTCGAATACTTTTCAAGTCATCACGGCTCTTTGCCATCGCCCTGCCGCTACTTCTGATTTTTCATCCCCAACTAATTTTTGTCAATTCGTACGCTAATTGCGATTCCACAACAGCGGCGATTGCTTCCATCATTTTGGTACTGCTGGTAAAGATGCTCAGCCACGGGCTTTCACGCACTATAAGCTTGCTCACTGGAATGGCTCTGGCCTGGCTGGCTCTAAGCAAATATTCGGGTTACTCCATGTTTCCAACCACGGCGCTGACAATGATATTAGCGTCGTGGCTTCACAGTACGAGAATGCTTACCCTCATGCTCAATGGATTAATTGTGACAGCCACTGTAAGCAGTTTGAGCGCCTGGTGGTTTTTGCGCAACGCTGCAATATTCGATGGCGACTATCTCGGCACTAAAACTATGTACCGCACTTGGGCATCAACCTACAAAAGAGAACTAAATTTTCACCAGAGTGCTTTGAGTTTTTTAGAGAACCACAGGTGGTGGCGCACAATAATTTACTCTTACTGGGGTTATTTCGGCTATTTAACTGTAGAAATGTCCCGCCCTATTTACCTCGCTTATCAAGCAATTATGTCTGTAAGCATTTTCTCGGCTCTCTTTAAATGCGTACAAGCAATGCAGACAGGAAAGTTTGCGGCCTTCATAACATCAAGCAAAGATACTGATCAGCGCACAAGGCTCATCATTCCAGCAATCTGGACAATGCTTGCGGTCAGTTTCCTTATTAATCTGAGCGCCATGGTTTACGCCTCCATGGCCAATTACGGCTTGGCACAGGGGCGTTATCTATTCCCTAATGAAATTGCGATTATGGCGCTGTTATTGGGCGGCTTATGGCTGTTGCCAGACAATCTCAATAAAAAAGCGGCCCTGACTATGATTGTCTTCTGTGCCTCAATTAGCCTCTATGCATATTTTCAACTGCGCGCCATACCCGGATACGGTACGCAGTAAAAATGGTGTTCAATAAAATGTCATTAAAAAGAAGTGACAAATACCAGCTTGCTGCAAAAAATTTGACGGTGCTGGCTTGTACAAGCGTAAGCATCATTCCTGCATTGTTGACCATAATTATTCCCAGTGATCATATGCGCGACCTGGCTGCTCAAATGCGCCTGCAACTACTATACGGCGCACTGACGGCCTCTCTGCTTTTGCTCACGCTTAAAAGTTTTAAGGACCATCCACGACTTTTTGCCGCAGTAGTTGCCGCCACTTTAAGCCATATATTTATTGTCGCCCAGGCTTACGGTAAGTGGCCACTGGTTGACCAATTTGACCAACCAGCTACACGCTCGACCCTGTCTGTGATGAATAGCAATCTCTACATTGGCAACCGTTATTTTGACCATTTTACAGCTGTGGTTGAGGGCACCAAACCCGATATCATCTGCTTGCAAGAACTAACTTTAGAGTGGAAACCAACTCTAGAGAAACTAAAGGCAGAATATCCTTACCAGGCCCTTTACCCAACTGCCGGATATGACGGCACCGGTATACTCAGCCGTTATCCAATTGCCGATCAGCAGCTGCTTGTTATTCATCAAGGCAGTTTCCCCATGCTGCTCGCTCGCATTGTTACACCAGTGAAGAGCTGGACAATAGCCACTGTACACACAAGCACGCCAATGATGCTTGAACGATTTAATAACCGCACGCTAGAGTTTAGAACCATAGCCAAGATCGCCAGCAAATTTCCATCACCGGCAATACTCTGCGGCGACTTTAACTGCGTACCATGGAGTCAATATTTTATCGAAATGGAAAAAGACAGTGGCATGAAAAATTCGGGCAGAGGCTCTCTCCCTGAGTTAACATGGAACAATGACTTATGGTGGTTTGTGCGCATACCAATCGACCATATGCTGGTATCAAAAGGTGTGGCGGTGCATGAACACAAAAGACTGGCGCCTGTTGGCTCAGACCACTTCCCGGTCTTCATGCGCATAAGCATTTAGTGTAGATATTAAAAAAGCAAATTCGCTCTGGCCGCCGACGTGTTGGATAATTACCTGGGGGCGGGAAATGACGACAGAGCATGATAATCCAGAACTTTTTAAACACCTGGTGCAGAGTGTTGGAGAGTATGCCATTTTTGCCCTTGACGCTCAGGGCCACATCATTACATGGAACGCCGGTGCCCAACGGGCTAAAGGCTATACGCAAGCAGAAATTTTAGGCAAGCACTTTTCCATATTTTACCCGCCTGAAGCTATAGCAATAAACCATCCTCAGTTTGAATTGAAAGAAGCCTTAGAGCACGGGTATTATGAGGAAGAAGGCTGGCGGGTGCGCAAAGACGGCTCACTGTTCTGGGCAGCTGTTGTCATAAACTGTTTACGCGATGACAGTGGTAATCACCTCGGTTTTGCCAAAGTTACGCGTGATCTGAGCGAGAAAAAGAAAGCCGAGCTCGCTCTCACTCACTCAACTAAGGCTTTAGAGCGAAGCGAAGAAACTTTTGATCTAATTGTGGGCTCAATTAAAGACTACGCTATCCTCATTCTCAGCCCAGAAGGGCAAATAATGACCTGGAATGAAGGTGCACAAAGAATCAAGGGTTACCAAGCAGACGAAATTATTGGCCGGCATTTTTCTACTTTCTATACTGAAGAGGCTGTCCAAGCCAATCACCCGGCCAACGAATTAGCCCTCGCCCTCAAACAAGGATCGTATGAAGAAGAAGGTTGGCGGGTAAAAAAAGATGGCACTCACTTTTGGGCAAGTGTAACAATTACAGCAATCAGGGGTGGCACTCGCGGTTTTGTCAAAGTTACCCGCGACCTGACTCAGCGACGACTTGACCAGCTTGCCCTCGAGCAAGCTCGTGATGAGGCAGTCGTTATTAATAAACTGAAATCGCAGCTAATTGCTACGATCAGTCACGAACTACGGACTCCTTTAAGCGGAGTACTGAGCCTCTCAGAACTGATCGCTCGAGATCCAGGGCTCGACGCTGACAATCTTGAAAGAGCGGCTAGAATTTTCGACGCTGCCAAGCGCTTAATTGTCATCCTCAACGACCTGCTGGATTTTGCTAAGCTCGAAGCCGGAAAAGTTAGAATAGAAAATATTACCTACCCACTGCTCGAAACCATCGACGAAGTAATTGGTTTGACCACACTTAAAGCAGCAGAAAAAGGCCTAATTTTGGGTGCTGATATAGGAGAATTACCTAAAGAGGTTTGCGGCGATCCCAATAGAGTGCGCCAGGTGCTTTTGAACTTGATCAACAATGCCATCAAATTTACAGAAACAGGTGGAGTAGAAGTGGCCGTGTCTTTGAGAAAAGACAATTTGCATTTTTCAGTCACAGACACAGGCATTGGCATTTCTGAGGCTATGCAAAAGAAACTTTTTCAGCCTTTCGTGCAGGCCGAAGGTTCCACAGGCCGACTCTATGGCGGCACCGGTTTAGGATTATCAATAGCCCATCAATTTGTCAGTCTTATGGGTGGAAAAATAGGCCTGTTCAGTAAAGAGCATGTTGGCACAACTGTATGGTTTGATTTGCCCTATAAAATGGCGGCAGCGCCAAAATGAAAAAGCAAGAAATTTCCATATTACTAGCGGAAGATGAACCCAGTCTGCAAAACATTTTTGCCAGCCAGCTTCATGCTTTAGGTTATCGAAAACCGGAATTTGCCGCTGACGGTCTGATGGCTGTAAAGCTCGCTAAACAAAAGCGCTTCGATATAATTTTTATGGACTTACGCATGCCCGAGTTAGACGGCATCTCTGCCACTCAAAGAATACGCGAATTTGAAGCTGGCACTGATAGCCGCGTGCCTATAATCGGCCTTTCAGCCTACTCTCAGCGTCAGGCTTGCCTTGAAGTGGGAATGGATGAATATTTGCAAAAACCGGTATTGTTATATCAAGTCGAGGAAGTCTTAACAAAATTTCTCGAAATTGCGCATGAGCAAAGCAAGCTATTAAACGAGCCTGTTAAGCCAAAAGTAGATACACGTTTGCTCGACAAAAGTGATGAGCCGCTGATCAGTATTCGAAAAAAGATTGACGAATTGCGCCAAACGGGCGACGTAGAATAGCTC
>CASBPX010000188.1 GCA_949127735.1 Candidatus Obscuribacterales bacterium
ATCATGCGTTCATTGTCGCTTTTCATAATCGCTTTTTCAGTTTCGCTTAGCGGCTCTCTTCTGGCCGGATTAATTTCGCCCGCCCTGGCCGATGATAAAGGCTGGGTTCTGACTCAGCGGTCTGCTAATTTTGGCGATCAGTATGTCTACATTAGCCCGAACGGTTTGAAGCTGGTCAGTCCTAAACAAGGCGTCAATATCGTCACCAGCGCTCCTGAATGGAATGTGGCCTTGTATAACGACAAAACTCGCATGTATTACAGCACGAGCTTTGCCAAATGGATGCAAGATTTAGATCGCAAACTGGCTGGGCGCGGTCAAGACATGTCACAGAGAAAATGGACAAAAGCAGGCTCGCATAATGTCGCTGGTTTGCAGGCCACCCAGTATGTGGTTGAAGGCGGCACGTCCCAGATGGCTGCCAAACATTCAGCAGGCATTCGGCACGCCGATTGTTGGATTTCTGACGACATTGCCGTGCCCCCGCAGATTTCACAGATGCTGGCGAAAGTTTATGGTTTGCCAGATACCCGAACTTTTCCTCTAAAAGTAAGCACTGTTTCCACTTCCGGTACGCTCACTAATATGCTTGATACTTACCGTACTCAAGTCTGTCCCATTCCCTCTCATTATTTTGGCCTGCCTCAAGGTTATCGCCGTGCCGACAGCGAAGCTGAGGTCATGGTAGACGATGAGACCAGACAAATTCTAAACGACCTGGCCTCCGATCAACCTGGTCGGCAGACTCCTTCGCCAACGCAAACTTACGCACAACCTACTTATCAACCCACGACTCAAAACCGATTCGGAGCACAACCGATTCAACCAGCTACTGTGCCGGTTCAGCAAGGCAACAATCCAGTAACCCCGGCAGTAGCTTCTACGCCTGCTCCTCTCACTCCTTCTGTGGGACCGAACGGCGAACCATCCATCAACCTTGGTGGTGGCTACAGTCTTGACCGCGAAAAATTGCAGCGCATTAAAGAAGCACTGCTGAATCCCAACAAGAAACCCTGATTCACCGAGTATAGGACGTCGCATGCGACTAAATCTTCAACTTAAGATTTCGCATAAGGGATTTATTCTCGTATTAGTTCCGCTCGTTTTCGAACTTGTGTTTTTAATCGTGCTCTCGGTACTGTTGCAGCAAGCCGAAGTAGAAGTGCAGCGACAGGTACGTTCAAAAGCAATTATTTCGCAGGCTAACGCACTTTCAAAATTGTTCTATGACGCTGGTGTAGCCATGGGTGGTTACAGTATTACCAAGAGCCCCTTGTTCTCAGATCGCTATGACAAAATTGTGCGCCAGATTCCGCTCGATTTAGCCGAGCTTAAAGGACTTGTGGGCGACAATGATAAGCAGCAGTTGATTTTAGGACGACTGCAAACCATTACATCAGACGGTTTGAAAATTCTAGGCGAAGCTAAAGCGGCCATTGACGACAACCGCGTTGACGTAGCGCAGTTTCGTGCCAGGCACATGTATAAACAAATCAGGCAGCTGGCCGACCAGTTGCAAGACGAGTTGAAGGGGCTGACCGAAGACGAAAGGAAAATTGAAAGCGAGAGCCCGGAACAACAAAATAGATCTAGGGCGGCTGTCAAAATGTTCCTGGTCTTTGGTGTAGTACTGAATATCGGTATAGCCTTCTTGCTCTTGTATTATTTCTTGCGCAGCATTTCTACCCGTTTAAATACTGTTACGGACAACTCATTCAGGTTGGCTCGTGGTCAAAAATTACGGCCGCCTCTCAGTGGCAACGACGAAATTGCGCAACTTGATGACGCGTTCCGCAGCATGGCTGAAGCACTGGCCGAAGCCAGTCGCAAAGAACGAGCGGTAATTGAAAACGCTGCAGATGTAATTTGTTCGATTGATATGGATGGTAAATTCGTTGCCGTCAACCCTGCGTCATATGAGAGCTGGGGCTTCTATCCTGATGAGCTGATGGGGCGTCGCTTCATTGAAGTAATCATGCCTGAAGATGTGCCTGACACTATTCGTGCTGTGCGCTCTGTGCGTGGTGCCACCAGTAAAGTTAACTTTGAAAACCGCGTTAAGAAGCGAGATGGCAGCATGGTTAACGTCTTGTGGTCGGCAGACTGGTCGGAAAAAGACCGAGCATTATTTTGCGTCGCCCACGACATTACTCAGCGTAAATTAGTAGAAGAAGCGATTAAAGCTAACGAAGCTCGCATTCGCAACATCATCAATAACATGATGGTAGGTCTGATTATTGTCACCCGCGATGGTCTGATTGAGTCAATCAACCCCCGCACAGAGTCAATGTTCTCCACTCGCAGCCATGAAATGCTTGGCCGCCACATGATGTCGCTCTTTGCTGACGCAAGGCATTTTTCTGTCAACGACCCTAGTGATCGCCAGGCCTTTATGGAAACATTGTTCACTAAAGCCCTGAACCGCATTGGTGAATTTGATTGCCTATCAGCTAATGGCGAAGATTTCCCTGTAGAAATTTCATTGACTGAATTCGTTTCTCCAGATGGTGCAGTGCGCTTTATGGCTAACGTACTCGATGTATCTGAGCGCAAAGAAGTAGAGCGCATGAAAAAAGAATTCGTTTCCACTGTTTCGCACGAATTGCGCACACCGCTCACATCCATTCGTGGTTCGCTGACACTGTTGGCTGTGGGCGCCATGGGCTCGCTGCCTGAGCAGGCGAAGAAAGTGGTGACTATTGCCGAACGCAATACGATAAGATTGATTGGTCTGATTAACGATATTCTTGATGTAGAAAAACTCGAAGCTGGCAAACTCGACATGGAGCTGGCTGACGTGGGCGTGGCTTCAATTTTCGAGCGCTCAGAACAAGCGGTCAATACATTTGCTGCTAATAATGGTGTTCTACTCGAGATGCAACCTAGTGCCGAAATGGTGCATGCCGATGGCGACCGTCTGGTGCAGGTTTTGGTCAACTTAATTTCCAATGCAGTTAAATTCTCACCCAAGGGTGCGGCAGTGACCGTAAGCTCGGCTGAAATTCCTGGTGGATTTATTGAAGTCCACGTCACCGATAGAGGCCGTGGTATTCCAGAGAGCTTTAAGAACAGATTGTTCCAGAGATTCCAACAAGTTGAAGCTTCCGACGCTAAGAAGAAAGGTGGTACCGGTCTTGGTCTGGCCATCTGTAAAGGTATAGTTGAGCAACACGGTGGCACCATTGGTGTCGAATCTGAAGAAGGCAAGGGTTCCACATTCTGGTTCCGCATTCCTAAGGCGCACAATGTCCCAAAGCAACAGGTGCAAGTGCTTGAGCCGGCCGCTTTGCAATCGCGAACTTTTAACTAATTTTCGGCTGCTTACTGGTTGATATTTTGAGCTGATTTTGACAGCGTTAATTTAAAGCCAAAGTGGTTTTCACCTGGCATTTTTGGTGAACACTTTTAAGTGTATTGTGTAAGTCGTTTTATTCATTTAAATTAGATCGATCAAATTTAGTATTCGGGGAAACAGTTAAATGAAGGTACTCATAATTGATGACGAAGAGGACTTTCGCACGGTGGCCAGCTCATGCCTGGGCCTGCTGGGCGGAGACTCGGTGCGGGAAGCCTGTTCTGGGAAAGAGGGGCTCGAGATGGCCAGGGAGGAGGTGCCTGACGTAATTCTTCTCGACCTGGTGATGGACGGCATGGATGGAATGCAAACTCTGGCTAACCTGCGAGAAATTCCAGAAGCTGCCGCAGTGCCTGTGATTTTTTGCACCACCAAAGGCATGTTTCCTGAGTTCGAAGAAATGAAAAAGCTGGGTGCCCTGGCGGTGATCACTAAGCCTTTCGATCCGCTCAAGCTGTCAGACCAAATCAAAAATATTCTCAAAGGCGCTGGTTTTGCAGCGGCCAGTGCCACCGATGCGACCGGAAACTAGCTACAAAGAAACAGGGGAACTAAGTCAATACTGGGTATTAAGTCAGTAATGGCGATTGTGGCGTTTAGAGAAAGAAGAAAATTTAGGAGAGACAATGAGAGTTCTCATCATTGACGATGAAGAAGATACCCGTGCGATTGCCAGTATGAGCCTAACCATTCTTGGCGGATTAGAAGTAATCGAAGCAGAAAATGGACAGGACGGCGTGAACAAAGCGGCGGCAGAACAGCCTGATGTGATCTTGCTAGATATGATGATGCCCATCATGGATGGACCAAGCACTCTCGAAGCGTTGCGCAGCAATGATCGCACTCGCAACATTCCTGTAATTTTTCTCACCGCTAAAGCTATGACTTCAGAAATTGAAAGGTTGAAGCGCATGGGCGCCCGCGGCATTCTTACCAAGCCTTTTGATCCGACGGTTCTGGCTACTCAAATGAAAGCCATACTCGACACCACATCTCCAAGCTAGCACGAATAAGCTAGCAACAATACAAGGATACAAGGGGTTAGATAAGGCATGGCTTCCTGGCAGGAAACCTTCTCGGAACTGAAGAGTCAATATGTGCAGCGCTCAACCGATAGGCTTGCACAAATTATTGAGTTGTTCACAAAACTGCTGTCGAACCCATTAAACAAAGATCTGGCGAACCAACTCAGTCGCCATTACCACTGGCTGGCTGGCTCAGGCAGTATGTACGGTTTTCAAAGAGTATCAGCTCTTGGTGTGGAAGGCGAAAAATTATGTGAAACAATTATGCGCCATAACGGGCCGGCTTCGCCTGCCGACCTAGAGCGCATGAAATTGCTTTTGCAAGAACTTTCAACTCAGTTTACCGGGGGCGATGAAGCACCGGAAACCACTAATTTAGGCAAAGTCCGAACTGTTGCTCATTCAGGCCGGCAGGAAGTGCTGGTAATTGACGATGATCAAAAAGATCTGGAATCTTTGAAAAAAATGGTGGAAGAAAACGATTTTGGTTTTCGCAGCGCCAGATCTTTTGCCACCACTATTGGTGAATTAGAAAAGCGCATGCCCGAAGGTATGATTTTAGAAATACCGTTACCTGATGGTGACGCATATGAGCTGGTGGAGCGCATTCGCGCTATGCCTGGCGGCGACGAGATGGCCATTATTATTGTTTCTAAGCAAACCGGATTTTTAGACAAAGTGCGATCGATTCATTGTGGTGCTGATGCTCACTTTGAAAAACCAATTGATGCCAAAGCGATGTTTCGCCGCTTGCGCTATTTGCTCGATAAACGCTATCAAGAAACTCCTCGCATTCTGTCTGTTGAAGATGATCCCGATCAAGCGGCCTTCATTCGCGCTTTTCTCGAATCGGCGGGCTATCAGGTGCGCACTTGCACTGATCCTAAAAATTTCGAATCGTATATGTCTGCCTTCCAACCTGATCTGGTTTTACTAGACGTGATGCTGCCTGGTATGACCGGCTATGAACTTGCTCGCTACGTGCGCCAAGACGAAAGGCATGCCACTTTGCCTATTCTGTTTTTGACTACCCAGGGCCAAATTGATGCCCGCATTGAGAGTGCCAGGGCTGGTGGCGACGATCACCTGGTCAAACCTGTGCCGCCGGCATTGCTTTTGAGCTCAGTTTCTTCACGGCTTGAGCGGGCAAGATTTCTCAAAACTCTCCTGCACAGAGATGGCCTGACCAGTTTGCTCAACCATACTTCTTTCATGGAGCAAGCCAATACAGTAATTGCCCAACGCAAAAGACATGCGGGCTTTACAGTTTTGATGTTGCTCGATATCGACTATTTCCGCTCTATAAATGAACGCCATGGCTATCCTGGAGGCGATAAAGTGCTGGTCGCCCTTTCTCTGCTTTTAAGACGGCGGCTGCGGCAGTCAGATATTATCGGACGCTATGCGGGAGATGAATTTGCCATCATTGCTGAAGGTCTCGACGAAAAAGAAGCGCTGGCATTATCCTCGCGCTTGATTGCCGATTTCGCCGCCATTCAACACTCTACCCTTTCACACGCTGGATTTTACGCCACCTGCTCGTCTGGCATTGCCGTGCTGGATGCCAAAACCATGACAGTGGAAACCTGGGTCAAATCAGCCTTTCGCGCCTTGCAAGAAGCAAAGGCCGCCGGCCGCAATTGCGCCGTTACCTTCCGAGAAGAGATGAACTCTGTTTCTAAATAAAGCCAAGAGGCTATTATTACGGTGCCAGCACTTCTTTCGAGAAGGGTTTTGGCCCGAGTGGCGCTGATGGCCATCTTTTCACGTCCGTACCAAATGACATGATTTCGCGGAGACCATGGAAAACCACGCCGAAAAACGCGCTGTTACCATCCTCGGAGCTGGGTCCTGGGGCTTGACCCTGGCCAATCTCTGGTGTCACAGCGGGCGCACGGTAAAAGTCTATTGCCGCAATGAAGCCAACGCTTTGAAACTGTCCACCACCAGGCTGATGGAAAAACCCCGGGCTCAGCAGATTGCCTCCGAAGTTGTAATTACCAGTTCTCTCGAAGAATCGCTCAGTGACACCAGCCTGATCGTTTTTGCCTGCACCTCACAAGCAATGCGTGAGCTGGCCGGTCGAGTGGTGCAATGCAAAGTTCTTAGTAATGATGGCAATATCGACAAAGTGGTGGTCAGTGCCACGAAAGGCCTGGAGTTAGGCACGCAGTTGCGCATGAGTGAAATTTTGGCCGCTGCTTTTACTACCTGCGCGGCTAATAAGGTAATTGAGGCAAAAGTGGCATCACTATCAGGCCCGAACCTGGCCGAAGAGGTGCTAAGCGGATTACCCACGGCC
>CASBPX010000189.1 GCA_949127735.1 Candidatus Obscuribacterales bacterium
CTAAAGCATTGTTACTGCGCGAAAAAGAGTTGGGCGCTGATAATCCTGAATTGGCGGATAGTCTGCGCGACTTTGCCAAATTGCTTAAAAAATTGGGTAAACCAGAAGAAGCTGAAAAACATTACACCAGAGCGAAAGTATTGCTGGGACGGGCCTGACACTATCGTGCATCGGCTTTTGACACGCGGTCGGCAACCCTTCATCAGTGCAGTGTTGCTGGCTGCATTGCCATTGCAAGTAGTGTGGTCAAATCATCAAGCGGGTAGCGTTGCCTGTGCTGCCGTCAGTAAGAAAGTTGTAGTCGCAGATGATCCGGCAGCAAAGTCTTGCAGCGAAGCCGACCAGGCAGCGGCGCAAGGCCAATTCCAGACCGCAGAGAGCTTATATCGCCAGTCTGTCAAAACGTATCCGCAGTCGGCCCTTGCAATGGCGGCGCTTTCTAGCTTTTTGCTCGGCCAGGGCAGACCGTATGCTGCACTTGACCAAATAGATCAAATGTTAGTCAAGGTGCCACCAGATACGATACCGGCATCTGCCTGGCTGGTAAGCGCCAAGATTTATCATCGTACGAAACACCTGGAGAAATGTCTAAAGTGTTACGATGCTTATCTGAAAGCTTCACCAGCATCTGACGAAAAAGCGCAATACCAGGCTCTTGCCGAGGTTATACGCGGGCAGGTGGATAATCCAAGAAAAGCCGATGCCCCGGCCGTCACCGTATCTGGTGCTGACAATTATTTTAAAGAGGCTGTGTCTGATGGCTTCTTTCGCTGGCCTTTGAAACGACAACCCCTTCGTATATTGATTCGTCCAGGCACGATGAAATCATACAAGCCTGAATATGAGGAAGCTGTGCGTCAGGCCGTTGATGAGTGGAACAAGGCCACAGGCGGCATTCCGAGCTTTACTTTTGTCGAGGGGCAAGACGCTGATATTGTTGTCGATTTTGTCGACGATTTACATGCACCAGCCCTACAAGCTGAGGCAGGCAAAACTGAATTAACGAGTACTATGGAAGGCGTTGATAAGGCATCGATTTTGCTTCTGACACTCTCTCCATTTCCCGACCAGGCGATGAGCCGAGATTTTATGCGTATGATCGCCGTTCATGAATATGGCCATGCCCTCGGTTTAGTGGGCCATAGTCCCTATGACGAAGATGTGATGTTCCCCAGCTTATCTGCCCAGCGTGGCATAACCACTCGCGACGTGGCGACACTCAAGCGCTTGTATGATTTCGATAGTCAATCTACATGCACTGCTGGCACTGCAGGTGGTGCTGCGGTCTCCACGTCACTTGAATCTACGCTTGCTGCCTTGCCTCTTAAAGGGAAGGTGCAGGTATTGTTTGCAGAGGGTGCTAGAGCCCGAGCTAATAAGGACTCAAGTAAAGCTATTGAGCTTTTTGCCCAGGTCCTCAAGCTCGATCCTGTTAACAAAAATGCGGTGGCTTTTCTTGCCAATGAACTAAACGACGTGGGTTTATCTAAAAGGGAAGACGAAGTTCAGGCTATCAAATATTTCCGTTGGGCCAGCTATTTTGATGCTGGCCAGGAAGTTTATCAGAAGAATATATTTGCTAGTCTCTTCAATATGCAGCTTGATCCGGGTTCGGTGGCGGTGAGACTAAAGCAAGCTGAACAGTGCATCGCAGCTGGTGATTATCGTGGCGGGGTAGTGGAATACCGTGCGGCTTTAAAGATAAAGAGCGATGCGCTTCCATTGGCAAAAATGTCTGCCCTGGAGAAGAAGGCCATGGATCAAAGTTTTTAATAGAACTAGACCAACTTAATCGTTTTCGCTTGAACTTTTTCTTTCAAAAGTCGTCTTACTTTTCATACAGTCTCTAGAGGTTCAATGAAGCTCAGATGCGCAGATCTGGAAATGGCTTGTCGTCGAGAGAAAGAGCCAAGCTTCAGCGCGAGCAAAATCACCTGAGCCGCGAAATTCGCAATCAAGCACATCATAGTCAGCGTCGTTACTGAACACACCAGGCGGTAGACGTTTAACGACTGTGGGTTTTAAAAAAGTCCCACATTAGTGAACTGGCATCGATATCCTGACTGATATTGCCGCTAATGGAACTAATGGATTTCAAGTTAGGACATCCTGGCCAGCTGTGTCCGCCGCCTTCGATGGTGTAAAGCACCACTTCGTTGCCGGAAGATCCGTAAACTTCTTTTTTTACCCTCGTGCCATCTTTAGGGTCGCGGTCGGGTTCTTGTGTTGTCGAAGTGGTGCCTGAGCATCCATTGTGACTTGTCCAAAAATTTAGGGCTTGCGGCACAGTCATTAGGCCACCATAAGTTTGCACCAGACCACTGTCGATTGAACCAATACCACTCAGTCCTAATACTTCGCCGAGCTTGCCGATATCTTTTGTGCGACCATCTGCCCATGGTAAAAGCGAGTCATCGGTGCCGAGGAAAAATACAATCGGCATAGCTTTGTTGCTCTGCATTAAAGTTTGAGTTTGTTTCATCATTGTTGAGGCAACTACACCAGCGGCAGCGATTTTGTCGGTCAGCGTGCAGGCCAAAACTTGTGAGAAGAAGCCACCGTTGGAGATACCACAAGCGTAAATCCTGCGCCGGTCAATATTGACGACAGTTGCTAACTTGTCGAGTAAGGCTGACACGTAAGCGACGTCGTCAACGCCTGTGCCCGTATGGCCGTCGTTCCAACGGCCGTTCACCGCTTCGCCATACACGGCAATAAAATTGTTGCGATCTGCTATGGCGTTAAAACCTGTGGCGCCGACCATCATGGTGCCATTCATGTGCAGTCCATGAAAAATTAGCACCACCGGCATCGGCTTGAGGCGGTCGTATGCTGGTGGCACATGCACCTGAAATTGTCTCTGCATACCGTCGACGGCAACGGTATCGACAAAATGAATATATTTTTTCGTTCCAATAGCAGTTACATTTTTATTTGCGGGGCTCTGTCGAACAGATTGTGTCGCAGTTGACGCGGCAGAGGCGCTAGCCTGAGGCTGCATTTGATTTTGCTGCTGTGCCCATTGCTGTTGGATCATCCATCTTGGTTGTATCGCATGAGGTGCCGACTGACGTTGAACTTGCGACTGATTTGCATATTGCGAAGCACCATTGGCCGGTACCGCTCGAGCTTGACGCGATCCGGGCACCCACTCATAACGGGTTTGAGCCGCGCCTGGCAAAAAAGAGAGCATCACCGCAGAGTTTAGAAGCAAAAGGCATCTTTTCAATTTAGTCATCTGCGCTCTTGCAAACCTTGTAGATGTTTACTTAGTCTATCAAAAACGTTTGGCAATCGGCGCCGGTGCAAGATCGAGTGCCGTAATGGGTAGTAGGATAATAGAGACAGCAATGACTATAAACGAGGACCGAAGCAATGAGACTGGCTAAGAATATTGCCACAGTACGCAGAACGCGTGCATGGAGCGTCGGTACAGTTGTTTTGCTTACCTTGCAAACAGGTTTAAGTTTAGCTTCTAACTCTGCAGCTTTTGCCCAGACGAGTACAGACAAACCAGTGGTGACTGAAACCACCACTGAGGTCAAAGTCGAAGCTGTCAGGCAAGACACTGCCGCGACGGGGCCTGGAAGCGCTGTGGCTGCCCCTGCCGCTAAGCCAGCTGCCGCCGATGGCCCTTTAGTTGAACCCGGGCCCGGTGAGTCTCAACGCACCCAACTGGTTATGCGAATTTTTAACGCCAAAGCACAAGGTATCGGTATTGACGCTTATCTGAATGCTTTTGCTATGCTCGAGAACTCAGTCAAAACAGGCGAAACTGAGGTCAATGTTTTAAAACGGGTTGACTCGATTAATAGCTCACTAAACGACCAGATTAAACGTAGCGCAGTGTTGAAGACTCAGCGTCCGGCACCGCCTGTTGCGGCTTCAGGATTTCCAGCGGCATCGTCGTCGTCACCTGGTGGCAATACCGCTGATTTGCTCAAACGCTTGCAAGAAAAATATGGCGACAAAATTCCCGCCGATTTGAAAGATAAATACGCAGGGCAAATTCCTGATAATCTCAAAGATAAAATTCCTGCTGGATTGGGAAATATGGACCCCAGTCAGATTGAAGATTTGATCAAAAAATACAAGAAATAGGTTGCGTGTGAATCGTTTTGGAGCCTTGCTGGCAGGCGTAATCATGATACTGCTTGTGCTGGCATGCGCCTATTTTTTCTGGCTTCAGCAAATGCGTAATTTTGATCAACTTTGCGCCGACAAAGACTGGTTCAAATGTCATGCTGCTGTGTCTTCCGATATTACGCTCGATTGGCCGCCTGGTAATAAACTGGCGCTGACGCAAAGACTTGAGAACTATTTTTCAGACCTGGCAGGCTCAAAAAATTCTCACGCAGCTTTTCCACCCTCACTTCCAGCTGCTATGGCAATTGGCAAGGCTGCTAAATTGCACCAAAATCAATTTCAATTGCCGCATATTGCCGAGGCTTACAGACGGTGTGCCGTTGGTATACACCGAGACTGCAGCCGCAAAGCGCTCTCTGAATTAAAACTTTCGATTAGCGATCAGGCCATAAGAAAAACAACAGCAATTGATAATTTGGAAGCTCTGTCACTGAGTTTGCGAGACCTTGCTGATCTTTACAGCAATCACCACAAATTTTTAATTGCTGAGAAGGCCGCTAAGGAAAGCATTGATGTCGGCACGCAGGCAATAGCTCTGGCTAGTGCCGATCCGATTGTGGCCGATCGCTTGCACTCTGAAGTTTTGCTTGAGTATGCCGCTCACATCAAGCTGTTGCGTATGCAAAAGCGTGATCAAGAAGCGGATCAAGAAACTTTGCTGTTACAGCAGTAGTTAAACGAAAAGAGTGATATTCCACTTCTGCGAAATATCACTCTTAAAGTTTGTTCGTATGGTCAAAGCTGGCCTGAAGCCCTGTCGAATCTACCTTGAATAGTATTCAATCACGAGTTGCTCTTTGAAGGTTTGATCCATTTGTTCGCGATCCGGAACCATCAAAAGTTCAACTTTGAGAGAGTCGGCAGTTGTTTTCAGCCAGGCTGGTGTAACGCTGGTCAAACCAATGTTCATTGGCTTGATTGCTGCTGCACTTTTCTGATCGATGGTGACGACGTCACCTGGACGAATTCTTGCAGAGGCAATATCCAATCGTTTGCCATTAACGTGAACATGTCCGTGGCAGACCACTTGTCTGGCCTGGCGACGTGTGCCCACCAGTCCTGAGCGGTAGAGGATGTTATCTAATCTGGACTCGAGGATTTGCAACATAACAGTGCCAGTAACATCTTTAGCGCGAGTTGCCTCTTGATAGACGCTATAGAACTGAGATTCGCTGACGTCATAAGTCCAGCGAATTTGCTGTTTGGCTTTGAGTTGCAAAGAGTATTCTGAGGTTTTCTTTCTGTCCTGGCCGTGCTGGCCTGGTCCAAAAGGTTTACGCAAGAAGGCGCATTTGGCCTTGCCGCAAAGGCTTGCACCTACAGATCTGCAGCGCTTACATGTCGATTTCGTGTACCGCACAATGTGCTCCTATTGGTGGTGGTGGCTGAAGTGAGTCCCAGAGGGAACTCCAGGGCTTTTTGTGTCACTGCTAGACTGAAGTGCCGCGGCAGTCTTCACAGTACCCCTTGAGGATAAGCTCTGAGTGCTGAAATTCAAAGCCATTTCGCTCTGCTATTAACGAACCTAAACTAGAAAAAATCGATTCTGACTCCAAAGTTTTGCCACAAGTGAAGCAAATTAGATGGTCATGGTCTTTTCTATTGGTTGCAGTTTCGAATGCTTGAGCCTTTGGTTGCCGTACCGAATTGACAAAGCCTTCGGCCTTAAGCCTATCTATTGCCCGATATATAGTCGATACAGAAACCTTCATGCCGGCTTCGGTGGCAAGCTGATGAAGCTCCCCTGCTGTCAAGTGAGTGCCGTCTGCGGAGGCTTCAATAATTTTCTTTAATTTAGCGGCCACGCCGGTTGGTGGAAGGTCTCCTTCTTCACGAAATCGACTGAGTAATCGGTAGACCGATCTGTCGCTAACCGTTAGTCCGGTTTCGCGAGCCAAAGCCACCAACTCTCCCGGACTGATGTCTTTGCCTTTGGGAGCACTGTTGATTAACTCACGCAAGCGTATACGTAACTTTCTGTCGTCTTCTGCCATGCCTAGTTATGGTCTTCTGCCACCACAGCTGCATCTGTCGCTCAGGCAGTCAATATGGTCTTGCAAAGTCTGATGTCCGCCAATCAGAAAGGCCGAACGCAGGAGTGCATCTTTTCTGTGCATGGTGACGATGCCGTTATCCCAACGCACAATCATGTCGTTATCTTGATCGTGAAAGGCGATGGTGCCTCCGACATTGGCGGCAACGCTGCTATTGTCGAATTTTGACCAGATTCTGCGGCCGCGAAGATTTTGCACACCAGCTGGGGACAAGCTGTCAACGCTAGTCGTCATCCCTTTTGAAGAGACTGGAAACTTTGTATGTAACCACTGGTGATGGCTGATTGTTGAACTCATTATCGGTTGACCTTAGTAAAAGACATTGCCCTGGAATAAAAAAGCCGAGAAAAACGTTGCCTTGTTTACGAGAACGATTCTCATCTATATGAAACAGATCGCCCTCATGGTTACTGTTTAGTTCAAGTGACATAGATTGCTCCTTTCGCTAGCAGGAAGATCTCGATCGGGTGATTTTGCCGCATACACGGCCTCGTTGGTCTTGGTGGTCACTTGGAAAGGTTGCTGGATAGTGAGAATTATTCTCAATTACTATTCTAACATCATAATCTAAGTGCGAAAGCATTCAAGACCTTACGCGGCGAATTTAATGCAGGGACCAGGTGTGAGGCGCATTTTGACTGCTGCTAGACGTGTCATAAATGAAATGTTTCGCAATAAACTTGCGCTAACCAGTAGAGCTAAGCTAGCTCGGCTAAAGCGGATGTCAGGCTGTGCTAAATGCGCGAGCTTTGCCCTGGTCTTATTGCGAAAGCTTGCAATAACCTAATTGACAGAATTTGCGATGCTGTTGAGAAAGGACCAGATAAACAGTTATTTGCCGGCCAAGCCTTTGGTCGAACCGGTTGAATCATGAGACTTTAGAGCACTAATGTAAAAGAGCACAATATCTTTCAGTAAATCTCGGAATCCCAAACCAACAGCACATCTATCAAAATTCCACTACTAGAATCTCGTCATTTGAAATCTGACAGAATCGAAATGGTGGAAATGACATTCATTTTCGTCTTTGATTAAGGTGTGCTCTTGGTTTGCGTGGCTCCACTAGTTACTGAACTCTCAGGCTCGGGCGATTGCATCAATCAACAGTTAACGGTTCATGGATTGCATTGGTTTGCAGTCAACCGTTAACGGTTGGTGAATCTTGCCGAGCAAGGCTAAAACGCCAAGGAGAACAAATTATGAGAATCGCATTTCTGGGCAAAGGTGGATCAGGAAAGACCACTACAGCCGCAAGTTTCATTCGTCATGCCGCGAGCAAAAACCCCTTTGTTCTTGCTTTCGATGCCGATGTCAACGCTCACCTTGCCGGTGCACTTTCAGTCGAAGGTGATATCCAGCATCTCGGTCAGCTCTTCGGTCCAGTGACCAATCACCTCAAAGGCAAGCGCGTCGACCTGGGTACCAAACCCATGATCATGACTACGCCGCCTTCGCTTCTGTCTAACTTCGTTCGCTGCGATTTTGATGACCCACTGATTAAGCAATACGGCCGTCGTCTCGACTCTATCGCTTTGCTCACTGTGGGTAAGTATGAACAAAGCGATGTGGGCTCTGCCTGCTATCACAGCAAGCTTTCAGGCGCTATCAGCGTTCTGCACCACTTGCTCGATAGCCCGACTGACATAGTGGTCTCCGACACCACCGCCGGAACTGATGCTGTCGCGACTTCACTGTGGTTTGCTTACGACATGCACGTTTTCGTTGTTGAACCGACTCAGAAGTCAGTGCAGGTCTACAAAGACTTCATTGCTCTGATGCCGGCTCTGGCAGCGAAAACTTATGTTGTCGGCAACAAGGTGGAAGGAGAAGAAGACGAGCAGTTTATCGCCGCACAAGTGGCGCCGGAGAAATTGCTCGGATTCGTTCCGCTCTCAAAGCATCTGAAGCGTTTCGAACAAGGTCACAAAGACGCTCTCGAGAAGTTTCAGCTTGAGCAAGCGACAGTTTTCGATAAGATTCTGGCCACGCTCACGGCTCAGACTCGCGATTGGGATCTCTATCTCCAGCGCCTGCGCGAGACACATGTGCGCCTCTGTCACGAGTGGTACAACGACTATCACGGACTGGTGCTGGAAGAGGGCCTTGATGGCACTTTCACTTACCAGGCTGTGATTGCGCCAGTGACCACGCCGCAGCACGCTGCTGAGCCTGCCCCGGTTGCTCTTGCACCGGTTGCTCCTGCACCTGTTGCTCCTGCAACCGTTCCTACAACCAGTTCTTAGTTTCGAGCTGGCTTTCTCTTTCTCAAAAACGAATAGCTAAAAGGCTGCCCATCTTAACTTCAAAACAGGTTGGTGGGCAGCTTTCGGCATAAAAGGAAAGTTAGCCGCTTTCGATTCGGCTATTTCAACCTTAGGCTGCGGCGACACCGTCACTACCAAAGGCTGCAAGTGTCTGGACCTTTGCAAAAAGGGACCGGCAGTTGTGGTCATGCCCGACAAAGTCAAATACGGACGCGTTTCTGAGGCCGATGCCACAGAAATCGTCACCGGCCTTGTTAAGGGCGCAAAGCCTTTGGAGCGCATCCGCCTCAAAAAGTAAGCAATCGACCAGCTGATTTCAGCTGCGCTCAAACACTGCAAAAAAGCAAAGGATCAAAATTATGTGTAAATCAAACACCACTGCTCCTGGCATCAACGGCCAGACTCCCGCTCCCTGCCTCAAATGCCAGGGCAAAGGCAAGGGCAACTGCCGTGCCAAAAAGCTCGCTCGCGACGCCGCTAAGGTCGAAAAGCCCAAGGCGATCGATTCGGACCTCACCCCGCCGACCCCGATTC
>CASBPX010000190.1 GCA_949127735.1 Candidatus Obscuribacterales bacterium
GGTATGCGCAGATTATCTGGCTGCGACCTGGCCTTAAGTGTTACCGGCATTGCCGGCCCCGAAGGCGGAAATGACGAAAAACCAGTGGGAACGGTTTATATTGGTTTATCGGCCGCGGGCACTGCTGAAAGTGATGGAGCGCCTCTTTATTTCGGCCGTACGTTGAAGCTGGGAGCGCGTCTCCCTCGCGCCGAAGTAAGATGGCGCACAGCCAATGAAGCACTGAATATGGTGCGACTTTATTTGATTGATCCGGCCGAATTTGGTCGCGAAATCGCCAATCAATCAAATCACTCGGCACAGATGCCACAAGCCCTGCCCAAATATCTTTAGATTAAAATTGAATAGATTAATATTGAATAGAACCAATTCCTGGCCGCTTTTTCAACTAAGATTATCCCGGTGACAATCTGGGTAATATTGATGTTGGCAGCATTGTGAGCACCGGAAACCGATTTTCAGTTTATCAGTCAGTTCGAATGTTTATAAAACCTGAGTAAATATGGCGCAGCTTCCCAATCAACAACCTGAAAGAACTTTTGTCAGAGACGGCATTTTTCACCGCAGTCTTTCTAATGTGCGAAACTCGGTTTTCACCGACGCCAGAAATAAAGAGGCTGGAGAAAACGGTCAGTCAGCGCCTAAAGAAGATGTTTTCTCGCACATGCGCGACGACGACGAACATCTGATCAGCGAAGATGATCTCGAGCTGATTGCCTTTTTTGAGGGCCTTCCCGGCTGTTATAACTTCCGTTATTTAATGCGAAGGCTGGCTCGTGAGCTGAAGCGCTCTAAGCGTTACAATCGCCCAACCACGGTAGTGATCGTCGGTATTGATGGTTTTGAAAACGTAGAACCTAATTACGGCGAACTGGCCGGCGATACTGTGGTATTTTCTGTAATTCAATTTTTGCTCGACGGCATCAGATCTGATGTGGATATGGCTGCTCGTTTATCTGACGACCGTTATATTCTTGTTCTGCCTGAGACGCCAGGGCGTGGTGCCGCCATACTTTGCGATCGACTGCGCAAAAAATTCGAATCGGTGGAGCTGAAGCATAATTGGCACCGCATTCCGGTTACGCTCAGTTTCGGAATTGGTTATTATCCAATACACGGTGAAGATCCACGCGAGTTAATTGCCCGTGCCGACCTGGCCTGCGAATTTGTGCAGCAGCGTGGCGGTAATGGTTTCGCGTACGCCCCTGAAGGCTAAAGAAAAATCAAACTTTTTGCGCCAGTGTTTGTTCAATGTTTGCTAGCGTCTTAGCGAATAATTCTTGCCGCGCTTCAGCTACAGTGAGAAATTCGAGCAAACTATTGAGATCGGCTAATCGTGACAGCTGTCGCCAATTTTCTGGTAATTTTGCGCCGTCTTTTGCAGCATTCTGGTATGCGGCAATAAAAGCCGCGCTCATGCCCGGATATTTTTCTTCGTTGCGCAAAAAATTTCCCACGTCAAACAGTGCAGTGCCTGCGTGAGCGAATTCCCAATCAAGAACGGCACTGACGCACCATCTGCCTCGATTTTCAGTCACCAGAATATTGAGAGCATTAAAGTCGCCGTGTACTAATGACGCTTGCTGGCCAGCCAAATATCGATTTAATTGCGGAGCAACCCCGTCAACATATTCACTTAAATGCTCGTGTAAGGCAGCTCCCAGTTGCTTTTTTACCAGTGTATTAGTCAGACATGTGCGCACATATGCTGAGGCGTCGGCTCCAAATGTCTGTTCGATTTTCAAGTCGGCGGCAAAAAATCCTGATCGGGCAAATTTATAAGAGCCGATGGCTGCAAGCGTTTCCCCCACAGCTGCCATGACGTCAGTTAAATAGGCCTTTGATTTAAGATATTTGCCACCATCAAGAAGTTGTTGCAGAAGAATGCCTTCGCACCATTTCAAAATCGCATAAGGTCTGGGTCTGGCTTCACTAACGTCGCAAGTCGTGCCCGCGTGCAATATTTCGGCTACAGGCACAGTGGACTTGACTAAGTTGATTACGTCTTCTTCGACTTTACTTCGATCACATTCGGTCGGCCCTTGCTGCCCATAAAGGCGCAGCAAGATATTTTTACCGTTGTCGAGTGAGACTTTGTAATTGCTGTTGATGGCACCCTGAGTCATTAGTTCAAAGTCGACTACCGCGCCTGTAACAGCAGGTCGAATGAGGCTTTTAACTTGCTCGAGATCGAGTTTAATGATTGGGCAACGGCGTTGAGTCACTTAACTTCCTTAGTTGAGCGCTCAATTTTACCTTGCCTAATACTTAATGCGTGGGTCACCGTCAACAATAGTGAAATTCGGCAGGTTATCGGTTTGCTTGGCGATGGTTTCATAAGCAGGATTTTTGGTGGCACCACCATAAGCCGCTTTTTCTTTGGCTGTTTCAGCTTCTGTGCGCATCATTTTATAGCTCCACTCAACGGGCTTGGCCAGTTCTGCGGCTTTCTGGTCTCTGATGACAAAACTGTCAGTAGGCTTAATGGGCTCGATAAATGGTTTGGTTTTGATCAGGTCGCCGCCCAGATTGCGTGCCTCTTGGTTGCTCACTTCTTTAAGTAATGCCTGGAAGTCTTCAGCGCTCATTTTCTTGCCGGCCTGACGTAATTCTTCTGCCGCTGCATGTGTGTCACCGTTATCCATACGGCGAGCGATGTGAATCGCCTGGTCTTTAAGTTCACTCACTGCTTCGATTTTTTTCAAGCCTGGTTCTGTCTGCGCAACAAGCAATGGAGCTGCGTGCCAGACTGAATCGCCCAGTGGACGATCTTTGGTGGTTAACTGTACATAAAACTGATTGGCCAATTTTGGATTTTCACGAATAGCCGAAGTTGATGCAGAGGCTACTTCTATGTCTGCGCCTTCACCTTTGGTCTCGCCGTTTCTAATGGCGACAATCAATTGACGCTTTTCGTCATTGGTCATAGTTGTAGAAGCAAATTCTTTTCTCAGCATGTCAGCTGCTTTCTGTGCGTGGTGATCGCCTGACTGGTCCATCTCGTTGACGATTTCGCGGGCTTTTTGTTCGATGTTGTTATCTGGTTTCATTTTTTGGCCGCCTTGGTGGGGGAATGGGTTTGTGACTTTGAGATTACGGCGGCAAAATAACATCCACATAACATTTGTGTGGCAACTGCAAAAAGTGAGTCAGTACTGTTGTACACGTCAGAGGGCGGTGAACATTGTGCCAAACTAGTAGAGTCTATAGTGAAATTCCTGCAACTCTGCCAGGCTGACCATTGACGATTGGTAGCCGACTCGTCTATTATAGAAATACACACATGCTGGGAGAGTGCTTATGGCCAGGCAGGCAGGTACTAAAGAAGTGACGAAGACGGCTTTACTAGAAGCCGGCACGCGCATAATGTTGACTAAAGGCTACAACAACACCGGCATTCAAGAAGTGCTCGAGGCCACAGGGGTGCCCAAAGGCTCGTTCTACTATTACTTTGACAGCAAAGAAGACTTTGCTCTGCAGATCATCGATCATTTCGATTCTACTTATGCCGCAACTCTCAAGCATTTCCTCGAAGATAAAAAACTCAATGCCCTTGAGCGTCTTAAGGCCTATTGCAATGAAGGCCGCAAAGCTCTCAAAGAAAATCACTGCCGCAACGGTTGCTTAATAGGTAACCTTTCGCAAGAAATGTCTGATCAATCAGAAGTGCTCAGAGCCAAGCTTGAAGAAGTATTGACCCGCTGGCGCAATCGTTTCGCCACAGTAATTAAGGAAGGTCAGGAAAACAAATTGATAAGCAATCAGTTTGATCATGTGGTGATGGCTGAGTTCTTCCAGAGCGGTTGGCATGGCGCCATTATGCGCGCTAAAACCACCAAGACTACTGTGCCTCTCGATTCATTTATGACTTTGATGTTCGACAAAGTGTTGAAACCGTAAGTACGGCCCAGGACAATTTAGATAATCAGCATGGCGTCGCCATAACTATAAAAGCGATATTTTTCGGCAATCGCTTCTTTATATGCGCGCATAATCAGCTCTCGACCAGCAAGCGCCGCAACCAGTACAAGTAAGCTCGAGCGACTGAGATGGAAATTAGTAATCATGCCGTCGGCCACCGCAAATTTGTGTCCTGGTTGAATATAGAGGGCGGTTTTTTGATCGGAGGCAGTTTGCATAAAGCCGCTGGCTCCGGCAGTTTCAATGGTGCGTAAACTTGTGGTACCAACGGCAATCACTCGCCGCCCCTCTTTTTTTGCCGCGTTAATAGCATCTGCTGCTTTTTGTGAAACAGTGTAAGACTCTTCTTCTATGGTGTGATTGTGCAAGTCTGCTTCAATTGGTTTAAAGGTTCCAGCACCCACGTGCAAAGTCACTGTGGTCAGTTCAATGCCGGCCGCTTCCAGGGCCGATAGTAATGCCGGAGTGAAGTGCAGCCCGGCAGTAGGCGCTGCAACCGCCCCTGGTGCCTGGGCAAAAACAGTTTGATATTGAAAGAGATCTTCTTGTCTATGAGCCGATTTATCTTCTCGATAATCACGACTGATATATGGCGGAAGCGGTGCGAAACCCACGCGGCTGAGCAGGCTGTAAACATTTTCTGGCGGGCCTAAATCTACCAGCAATCTTTTAAAACCATCGGCACCAATGACAATATCTTTAACTGTGATTATGCTGGTTTCGCTGCCATCTTCGCCTTTCACCAATAGTTCTTGCCCCGGTTTGAGACGCTTAATCGGCGTCACCATGGCTTCCCAGATGGAGACATTGCGGCTTTGCGGTTTCAATAATAAAAGCTTGACTGTGCCGCCTGATTTACGCGTAGCAATCAGCCTCGAGGGCAAAACTTTAGTGTCATTGACCACCAGCAAATCGCCTTTTTGCAACAGCTCAGACAACTGGAAAAACTGCTTGTGAGCCAGCTCACCGCTTTGCCTGTTTACCACCAGCAGCCTTGATTGGTCTTTGTTTTCCAGGGGCTTCTGGGCGATTAGAGCCGGGTCTAAATCATATTCGAAGTCATGAATGGTAAGGGTCTCGGTCACGGTAATCTCTATAAGCTCTCATCTTGATTGCTTAGTATAGTCTGCTCTGGTCGGCTATAGTCTTTACCATGAGTTTGAAAGAAACAGTCTTAGCAATTGGCGGCGAGCTTGGCTTTGATCAGGTGCAAATCGGTTCAATCGCGCCAATGACTCAAGCCGCGGACCACTATCAGCACTGGCTTGATAAGGGTTACGCTGCCGATATGGAATATTTGAAACGGGATCCTGCGCGACGCAGCGATCCGGCTAAAACTTTCGCGCCGGCAAAGAGCGTAATTATTGTTTCGGTGAATTACTACAGTGTGCCGCCGCCCCCGCCCCCCGGCAGTTTCGGCCGCGTGGCCCGCTACGCTGTGGGCCAAGATTATCACACTGTAATTCGCAAAAAGCTCGGCGATTTTTGTGCTCTGCTTGAAAAAGAAGCAGGCAGACCCATTGCCGCCAGGCCGGTAACTGATGATGCCGCCCTTTACGAACAGGCGCTGGCCAGCCGCCATGGTCTCGGTTTCGTGGGGAAAAATTCGCTCGTAATCGGCCCTAAATTATCGGGTTCGTACAATTTTATAGCCGAATTATTTGTCGATTTAGATCTTGAACCTGACCTTGAGTATCAAGGCACTTGCGGTAATTGTGTGCGCTGTATTGCCGCCTGTCCAACTAGTGCTATAAAAGACGGTACTATAAACGCCAGTGCCATCACCAATGGTGCGGCACTGATGGTTGATGCTAATTTGTGCATTTCTTACTTGACCATTGAGAATAAAGGTGGAATACCGCTTGCGCTGCGAAGCCAAATGGGCGACTGGGTTTATGGATGCGATATTTGCCAGGAAGTCTGCCCTTATAACAGCAAGCCGCCTTCTGCCCCCTGGCCTGAGTTTGCCCCTGATAACGGAGCCGGCCATTATCTTAATTTGCCTCAGCTTTTGCAAATTGATAGCGATGAAAAGTTCGTTAAACGATTTCAAAAATCGCCTTTGCGGCGGCCGAAAAGACGTGGACTTTTGCGTAATGCACTTGTGGTTATGGGCAATCAGTTAAAACAAGATCATTCTTGCAGCAGCGAAATAATCGAAGCCATCGATGGATTTGCCAGAGCCGAAGCCGATCAAATGTTGCTGGAACACAGTGTTTGGGCCTTAACCCAAAGCCCCGTGCATTCTGCAAAAATAGTTCTAGCTGATATCATCGCCAGGCTTGCAACTGAAACTCGAGCACAAGTGCAAGCTTATGTCTGAGGACAAGTCGAAAGAGATGTCTGAGGACAAGTCTAAAACTGAACAATTGAAAGCTGATCAGTCGAAAGCTGCAAGCTCAGCAACCGCTGTGCCTTTTACAGTTGTGGTACTTGGCCTGGCCAGTTTGCTCACCGACGTCTCCACTGAGATGATTCACGCGGTATTGCCAAACTTTATGTCTACAGTTCTCAAAATTGGTTTTGCAGAAATTGGTTTTATTGAAGGATTGGCCGAAACAATTGCATCGGTGCTCAAAATTTTTTCCGGTGCCTGGAGTGATCGCATCGGCAAGCGCAAAGGTCTGCTCTTGCTTGGCTATGGCCTGTCTGCCATGGTTAAACCTCTTTTTGTGCTGGCCAATTCGGCAGCTGTGGTGCTTCTTGCCAGAGCCGCAGATCGGGTA
>CASBPX010000191.1 GCA_949127735.1 Candidatus Obscuribacterales bacterium
GAATGACACTTGAGAAAAACATTTTGGAGATATTGAAATGATAAATACATTGATTTCGCTATTAGTTTTATTCTGGATTGTCGGCCTCGTATCACATATCGGCGGCGACTTCATTCATACACTGTTGGTCTTGGCCGTTTCCGTCTTCATTTTCAATATCGTTATGGGCCGTGGCGCCCGCGTCTAATTTATTCGTCTGTAGCCAGCCCGTCATCCACATCACAAGGAGTGATCAATGAGAAATTTACCTGTGTTTTTAGCAGGTGTAATACTTGCAGGTACTGTAGCTATGCCGGCCCTGGCAGACGAAATCACCACTGTAAGAACTACCACGACCACTACAGATAGTGCACCGGCAGCTGTAATTACCCTCAGCCCCGGCGGCACCTATATGGTAGTCGACCCTGTCACAGGCGCCATGAAGGGCATTTATGATCCGGTACGCGGTCTGGCTGGTGGGTCTGTAGCACCAGGTCTGGTTGTCATCGATAATACTTCCAATCGCGTGGTTGCCACCTTTGACTCTAGCGGCAGAGTTATTGCTTTAACCAATGCACCTGCTTATGACAGTCTTGTAGTATCAATCGATGCACGTCGCACTGAGTTAGAAAAGATGATTGCAGCTGGCCGCCCTTTGATGAGCGACGCTGTTGCAGCAGTTCTGCGTGAAGAGTTGACCAGTATTGCTTCTCAAGAATCGGCATACAGACAATCTGGCCGAGCACTTAACTATGAAGAAGCACTTTCTCTAGCTCAGCGTCTTAATTCACTGAGTGATCGCGTGGTTCCTTATGTGAAAGGTGTCACATTTACACCACTAATCGGAAGCACCTTTGTCACTACTTCGGGCAATCTGGTCATGGTTGACGAGTATTCGTCGCGCAATCTCAGAATGCAAAGGCGCGTTGACGATGAGTATTCAGCTGGAAGATTGTCTAACGACAATGTGGCAAGACTAAAAAGTGCCTTGAATGAAGTAGCTTCGCTACAGACCAAATATACAAAAAATGGTCGACTTAATCCAAGTAGAACTAAGACTATAGCCACTCGTTTAGACAAGGTGCAGTCAACTATGGATCGCGACATTGCGAACATCAACGCCAAGCGGGCTCGTATTGGTATCAAAGTAAATTAGAACCCTGGGAGATTTTTATCTGCGTCGGTAAGGAATATAAGGCCGCTAAAGTTAGCCGATTGGTCTGCTGAATTGCGGACAAAAGCTGACAAAATGCCATTAAGGATGCGAAATCGCCCCGCAGCTAGTGACGCATCTGTTTCTGGAAAAAAACTAGAATGATATCAATCTAGTTTTTCTCCAGAAACAGAATGATATCAATCTGTTTCTTCCAATTGGCTCCCAATAGCACAATCAAAAAGGCCTGAATTACCTCACAGCAGTTCATTCAGGCCTTTTTATGGGAACTTTTGACTAACTAATCTAACGCTTCCGGATCCGGAACGGGAGCAGGTTTAAGCTCAGGTATCTTAGGCATGGGCGGCTTGGGTTCTTCCGGCTTTGGCGCAGGTTGGCCGGGCACTGGATTAGGAGAAGGTGCGGGATTCGGCCCTGGGCTTGGCTGACCAGGCATAGGATTTGGAATCGGCCCTGGAACAGGAACAGGAGCGGGAACCGGAATTGGCAAAGGCTCAGCCCGACGCAAGTTACCTGGGAGACCCTGGGGCGCTTCTCGCTTAGGCAAATTGGCGCCCGGCGGATGGTTTGGCATAATCACCGCCAGTGCTGCAGACAGTGAAGTTGCCTGACAAACAGTCTGGCAAACAAGGGCTAGAATCAGATAATTGTGCTTCGCAAGCATTTGCTTATACCAATATTTCTTCAACCAAATACAATGACATATAAAACCGCCGGTGGTTCCCAATTGTAATGTTTTTTTAGCTGATGTCAGGGGCCGCATGGCTTAATTAACTGGCAAGTTCCTGAACGCCGGACTGAATTGTCCCGATGTTGTCAATCTGCTCGATTGTTTCCATCACATTCGATTTTTCCAGGCTATCGACGACCGTATTGTTATTGATTTGATCAAAGATGGCTGGGGGCACCAGCACGTTTACGGCATTAGGAACCACGGTGACCCGCATTGGTGTCGTTCCGGCTTCTTCGCCATCGATCATCGCTGTCACCGCGTTATTCCGTGGGCTCAAGCTGCTGTCGGAGCTGGTCAACACTGCTCTTGTCTTTTTTGCCACCTTTTGAAAAGCTGACCGCAGGCCGCGACGAGGTACCACATCAATAACTGCTTCTTTTACTTTTAACACGATGTGAGGCGTCTCTCCATCGATCTGGCCGCCAGCGAAGCGAAAGCCAATTTTCACATAGTCGTTGAATTTTTTGGGATTCAAAATATGCAATTCCATTAAGCCATCGTGCAACATGCTGGTATCGGCAGTTTTTCCAAGGCCGAGATCTTCTACATTGCTGACAAATACTCCAGAGGCCTGCACCTTGAAAGTCTGACCGGCAGTTGTAATTTTGAATATTACCGGTCTTTCAGCGATTGTATTTACCATCGCTACAGCGTATGCCATCATCTTGAACTTAGTCTTTAGTTGCCTGGCAGGGTAAACAAAGGCATCAGAAAGTGGCCCTGCGCCTGCCATGCCGGCGAAGAATTCACCGTTCATCATGCCCATATCAATGCGCATGGGTTTGCCGTGTTTGATAACCTCGAGTGCATTTTCGAGAGGATCGGCGAAAAATTTCTCAGCCACGATACCTAAGTTTCGAGCAAGCACGTTACCTGTCCCCAGAGGCATAATCGCCGCAGGAATGTTCGACTTCGCTTCAGCCAGCGCCGCCAGAGCAAAACGTATAGTGCCATCGCCGCCGGCAGCAATCACCAGGTCTAGTGGCGGCTTTAATAGCGGCACGAGGTGCTGGGCTGTGGTTTCTTTTGACGTTGGATATAACGTAACTAGAAATTCGCCGTCTTTAGTTAATTCGGAAACGAACTGTCCAAGCCAGGCTTCGGCGTGAGTCTGTGAGCGGGCAGAAGGGTTGTAAACGAGCAAGACATTTTTTGACATAGTGTTATTTTTGTTGTGCGTTACCATACTGTTCTAATAGAGTCGCTGAAAAACCCTATTAGTTCCATATTTATTGTCGCGTCATCTGGAACTCTTTACTTGGTCCACCGTCTTTGATTGCGAATCTCATAGTTGGGTGCGTCTTATATGTACAGCGAGTCCGCAGAGCTGCCCGCAGCATCTGAATCCAAGGGTAAACCAGAATCAGACTCCGGTGTCGTTAATCGCACCAGTAGCAAATTAGTAACGATATTAGTTGTACTTGCCATCTGTGGAATTTTGGTTTATCTGGTTTTCGACGGCATGAAAACTAATTCGGCAAATAATCAACTATTTGTCAGCGGTCGCATTGAGGCTCCTGAAACATATATTTCGTCGGCCACAGCAACGAGAGTGCAGTCGGTCAATATAAAAGAAGGCGACCTTGTGCGCAAAGGGCAGCTCATTTTGACTTTAGACGCCTCTTCTGTAGAAAACAAGCTAGAAGCTTCGGGCTCAGCCATCGCTCTGGCACAAAGCGCTAAAGCTCGAGCTAATGCGAAAATCGCTGCCACTGAAAGCGAAATTGATACCGCCAAAAAGAAGTCTAAAGGTTTTTTCGCCAAAATTTTTACCAGCAAAAAGAAGAAGGCTGAGGTAACAGCACATTTTAAGCAAGAGATGACCGAAGCGCAAATTTTGCTGCAAAAAACTCAGGCAGCGGAATTGCGCGCCAGAGCCATGCGCGCTGAAGCTTCGTCAAAACTTTCATATTTTTACTTGAAGAGTCCTATTGATGGTGTATGCACCATCCGTAGTGTCCATCCAGGCGAACTGGTGGCAGCTGGCCAAATACTTTTGACCATCAGCGATCCCAAATCTGCTTTCATGAAAGGATATATTCCTGAAGGTAAGGTAGGCGAAATCAAAGTTGGTCAGCCTGCTATTGTCACCCTCGATTCCAATCACCAGCTCCAAGCTCATATCACCGCTATTGATACCATGCCTTCTTTTACTCCTGAGAATATTTACTTCAAGGAAGATAGAGTGCGTCAGGTTTTTGGGCTTAAGTTGGCCATCGATCACAACGACGGCAGTGCTAAAGCCGGAATGCCTGCTGAAGCGGAAGTATTGCGTCCAGGCCAAACAACTAGCAGTCTCAAGCCAAAACCAAAAAAAACCGGAGCGTTCTAAATGAGTGTGGGCGCGCCTTCTCCTCTGGTCAAGTCTACAACCGAAACGGTGATTGGCACCACTGGCCTGACCAAAATCTACAAAGGCAAAGTTAAGGCACTGGACGGCTTTAATTTAGAAGTCAATCACGGCGATCTTTTTGGTCTGGTGGGCCCAGACGGTGCTGGTAAGTCTACTGCCTTGAAAATTCTAGCTGGCATTATGGAAGCTAGTGGTGGAGATGCCAAAGTCTTTGGCCAGAAACCGTCTGCAGTGAGAGGTTCTATTGGTTATGTGCCGCAAAACTGCGCTCTTTATCCTGAGCTTACCGTGGACGAAAGCTTGCAATACGAAGCCGGTTTGCACAACGTTGACCAAGCTAGTTTTGAAAAGTTGCGTGCCACCCATCTCGAGCGCATGGGCCTGGCAAAATTTGGATCGCGCCTGACTTCGAAATTGTCTGGTGGCATGCGCCAAAATCTGGCCTTGTGTTGTGCCCTGGTTTCGCAGCCCAGGCTGATTTTGCTCGACGAGCCTACTACTGGCCTTGACCCCATTGCCCGCCGTGAGTTGTGGCAGACTCTAATTGCGCTGACCGCTGAAGGGGTGACAACGGTTATCGCTACTCCTTTTCTCGATGAAGCCGAGAGGTGCACTCGCATAGCATTAATGTATGAGGGGAAAATACACCAGAGCGGCTCACCGGAAGAATTACAGAACGCTCTTGGTTTGAGACGCTTAGAGATACTGGTGAAAGGTGCTGATAGCCAATCGGTGACAGCCCTGAGTGAGAAACTGGCCAACCATTCTGAAAACATAGTAGACCTCTATCCCTTTGGCGATCATCTGGAGATTCTTGCTAAAGACGGAAAAGCCGCACAGGCAGAGGTGAAAGCTGCCTTCGCAGGAGACCCGGAGAGTATTGTCAGCCACGAAACTACGCCCAGCATGGAGAATGTATTCGTCATGCGTTTGCGCGAATTAGGCCTGGCTGAAATTCAACCGCCAGCGTTTCCATCATTGGGTGACGGTGAGAAACGAGCTGATAAAGCCACTTCCGCTATCACTGCTAAAAGCCTGGTTAAGACTTTTGGCTCGTTTAAAGCTGTAGACGATTTGAGCCTTGATATTAAATATGGTGAGATTTACGGCCTTCTGGGAGCTAACGGGGCAGGCAAAACCACCACCATCAAAATGCTCTGCGGCCTGCTCTCTCCTACCTCTGGGCAGGTAACACTGGCTGGCGAAAGCGGCAGTTTGCGCAGCCGCGATGTGCGGCGCAAGATTGGTTATATGAGCCAAAAATTTACTTTGTATGACGGCCTTACTGTTTTTGAAAATCTGCAATTTTATGCTGGCATCTATGAGCTGCCTTTATCAAAGCGCAAGCAACAGCTTGACTGGGCTCTAGCCGCTTGCGGTCTGGCAGAAACCAGAGACGTAGTGGTGGGCAGTTTGCCTTTAGGTTGGAAACAGCGCATCGCATTTGGTGCGGCTGTAATGCATGATCCGGAAGTTATTTTTCTAGACGAACCGACAGCCGGGGTTGATCCGCTGGCGCGCAGGCAACTGTGGCGAATGATTAGAGAGTTTTCAGCGCGTGGAGCGGCAATTCTTGTCACCACGCACTACCTTGATGAAGCTGAATATTGCAACCGTCTTAGTTTTGTCTCTGCCAGCCGCATGGTGGCCGAAGGAACTCCAAGCGCAATCAAGACCATCGGAGATGGTGAACTCTTTGAAGTAATTTGCCATCAGCCGCAAAAAGCTTTTGCGGCCCTGACTGCCACTCTTGAGCCCTGGCGGATTTCCATTTTCGGTAAAGCCCTGCATATATTTCTTGATCATCCTGAAACCGATTTGCCGCCGGTGAAAGCACTTCTAGAAAAAGCTGGTCTGGTCAAGGCTGAAATTCGCTCTATTCCTTTTTCTCTTGAAGACGCCTTCATTGCTCGTGTTCAACACGGGAAAAAAGGATCAGGTGCAGGCTAATGAAGCGTATGTGGGCACAAGCCGTTAAAGAGTGGCAAGAATTTCGGCGCGATCGCCTCAGCCTGGCTCTGGCGTTTTTGCTTCCTCTATTTTCGTTGCTTCTATTTGGTTATGGCATCAGACTGGAATCGAAAAATATTCCCATTGTGGTGCAAGACAATGACCAGACCTCGTTTAGCCGCGAATATATTGAAAGACTTTATGCCACCAATATTCTCTCTCGGGCCAACATTGAAGGCGCTAAATCGCCGCGCGATGCCATTGATCGCGGGTTGGCAAAAGTATCGATCACCATTCCCGAAGGATTTACACAAAAGGTTTTACGGCGTCAGACATCATCTCTCGATGTACTCATCGACGGCACTGACATTGCCAACACGCAAATTGTCTCTAACAGTATCAAAGCAGCGAATATTTATTTTGTCGCTATGCTTAAGGCTTCCAAAACCGCCGGCAATCCTAACGACTTAAAAGTGGTGGCGCCCCAGGTGCGCGTCTGGTACAACCCTGGCCGGCTCGAGCCGTTGTTTATTGTGCCCGGTGCGATTGGCATCATACTCTGGATGTATCCGGCACTTCTGGCTGCCGTGGCCGCTTCACGCGAGAAAGAACAAGAGACGATTATCAGGGTCTATTCGTCGGCTATCAAACCGCTCGAATTTTTGTTAGGAAAGGCTCTGGTGTATTTTCTAGTAGGAATGGTAATGGCGCTACTGGTAATTACGCTGGGGTGGATTTTATTTGCAGTTAAAGTTGTGGGTGATCCCACTCCCCTACTCGTTTCCATACCAATCTATGTGTTTGCTGCTGTGTTGTTCGGCTTGATGCTCGGTACCTTGGCTAATTCGCAGACTGTTGCTGTGCAGGCCACTTCTACTGCGGGATTTTTTCCTTGCCTTTTGCTTTCGGGCTTTGTTTATCCGATTTACAATATTCCGATGCCGCTCAATCTGCTTACTTTAATTGTGCCGGCCCGATATTTCATTCAGCTCACTCGTGACGCTTTTGTGCGCGGTATGGGTTGGCCTGCAGTCTGGTTCGTGCCGCTAATTTTACTGGCCTTCTGCCTGGCGTACCTGGCGCTCAGTTGGCTCAGTATGCGCCGTATGCAATTAAAGGATTAGTAAGGGGATTAGTAAGGGGATTGGGGTTATTACTATGGCAGAGCCGATTGCAAAAAATCACTCCGGACCTTTGGATTTTATTATTGGCAGCAGGCTCTGGGCGCTTGTAGCAAAAGAATGTCGAGAAATTTTACGCAACAAGTATTTGCTTTTTTTGATTTTATTTCCGCCAATTGTGCAGTTGCTGATTTTGGGCGGAGCACTCGATCCGCAAGTGCGCAATTTAGCTTTAGGCACTGTCGATCGCTCCGACAGCACTCAGAGCCATCTGCTCATTGATAGTTTGTTGAAGGACGATGTCTTCAAAAAAGCTCAGCAATTTAAAGATGAAGAGACTATGTGTCGCGCTCTCGACTTGGGCAAATTGGCTGTGGCCATTGTTATTCCTAAAGAATTCGCCCCTGATTTGCAGAGTGGTAAACCAGCACCTGTGCAGGTTCTAGTGGATGGTGCAGACGCCTATAGTGCGGGCGTGGCCAGCGCTTTTGTCAAACGGACTATGAGTCGCTTTGACCCGGGCGGTTTGAAGAAAAAATTTGTTGATCCTGACTCAATTGTTGATCCGAAAATGCAGATTCTTTATAATCCCGAGCAGTTAAGCAGCTGGTATTTTGTGCCGGGAGTACTGGGTGCTTGCCTCACCCTAGTTTCCACGTTGATTGCCTCAGCCACGATTTTGAAAGAACGTGAAAACGGCACCATGGAGCAGTTGCTCATGACTCCTGCCGAGCCCTGGGAAATTCTACTGGCGAAGATTATTCCCCTGGTGGCATTTTTGCTAGCCGATGTTTGCATCGCAATCGCCCTGGCCCACGTGGTGTTCGGGCTGCCCTTCCGCGGTAATTTTCTTGTCTTTCTAGTTGCTTCGGCGCTCTATGCCTTCGTCGGCATTGGTTTTGGCATGCTGCTGGGCTCTGTTTGTCAAAGTCAGAGGCAAGCGCAACTTACGTCATTCTTTATCAATATCCCGCTTATTCTGTTGTCTGGCACAGTGGTGCCATTCGACACAATGCCCAAAGCCATGCAAATGGTAGCTATATTCGACCCACTGCGCTACTACACGCTGGTTGCCCGGGGTATCATTCTCAAAGGCGCGACTCTTGAGATGCTCTGGCCCGACATCGCTCTGTTGGTGGTCTTTGCCATTCTGTTATTGTGGCTCAGTGCCAGTCGCTTCCGCCGTCAGCTGGTTTAAAAGGTTTCCTTGTGGATAACATTATAGAAGTGCCAATCAATAATTTTCGCAAAGTGGACGATGTCCTTTATCGAGGCGGCCAGCCAAAGGAGCTGGGTCTGGTGGCGCTCAGCGAAATGGAAATTAAGAGCGTGGTGAGCCTGCGCTGGCGCAAGCAGAGAATTGAATCCGAACGCGCTCTGGCTGAAGGCCTGGGCCTTAAGTTTTTCAGCATTCCCCTCAATTATTGGACTTTGCCTAAACAAAAGGATGTTAAAGCGCTTTTGGCAGTTGTGGACGAAGAGTCTAACCAGCCTGTTTTTATCCATTGTTTCCACGGGGCGGATAGAACCGGTGTGATGGTGGCGATGTATCGCATTTTGCGCAATGACTGGAGCCTGCAAGATGCCTATAAAGAGATGCGCGAATGCGGCCATCATCGCATCAGCACACATCATTTTAAGTTAGCACTTTGGCGACTGGCCCATGAAGCGGCAAAAACGGTGTAACCACATTTGGTGCCGTCGATATCATTGTGATTAAATGGAACTAGTTATCAAGCTCTGCGTCACTTGTTCAATAGTGAACAGAGGGTCGGTTAATGGGCAGAATCAGCATAGCCAAAAGTGCAAAACTAATGCTCACAGCTTTGTGCTTGGGCGCCTGCCTTGCATTGTGCCCGCCCATTGTTTCTGCCTTTTCCGTGGCAGTGTACGCGCCACCGATTAAAAACAAATCGCAGCCTGACGCAGCAGCAATAAATAAGTCTCAGCTGGCGGCATTGAAAAACTATGATGTGATTGTCTTCATTGACGCAAGCAATTCAATGAAGGTCGGAGACTGTGATCAAGGCCGGAGCACCCGCTGGCAGTGGTGTCGGGAGCAAACTACGGCGTTGCGCAACACTCTGGGCAAATCTATGAATGGACATCTGAAAATAGTCGCTTTTAGCGATAACTTCAAAGTTTATCCTAATGTCGAAATGGACAGTATCCCAAGCTTTTTTGCCGAGCATAAACCATCTGGCAATACTGATACCACGCGCGCGATTAAGAGCCAACTAAGCCAGTATTTTGCCAGTCGCAAGGCCGACAAGACAACCAGACCCCTGCTAATTGCAATGATAACGGACGGTTTGCCCGATAGACCCCAATCGCTAAGCGACGTAATCGTTCAGGCCACCCAGCAAATGGAAGATCCCAAAGAAATTGCCATTACCTTTTTGCAAGTTGGTATTGACAGTAAAGCGACAAAATATTTGCAAGAGCTCGATGAATGTCTTATTAGTCGAAAGGCGCGGTACGACATCGTCACCACTAAAACTTATGATCAGTTGAGCGGTGGTCTGGCCAGTGCGTTGTTGCAGTCGGTTAGCCCTGACACAGTTGCTGTGAAATAGCCTCACCGACAAGCGCATGCAGCCAAATATGTCGCCAAATATCGACAATCTTGTTTTAACTAATTGGCATCTTCAGTAAATGCGGCGAAACATAATTGATTAATGCACTGCGGCCAAGTGGCGGCTGGTCGAGGAAAGCCGAGAATAGGGCCCCTTCTTTCCAGGTTTTTCGATCGGCGCAATACCAGAAAATTGCCAGGTACAATTGCAGGCATTTTCGAGAAACACCTTGAAAATGTTCTCGAATGAAAGCGATAGCTGCGTTGATGATTTCTGCCGTTGGGCAGGTCACATCGCGCAAATTCTTGTTCTGTAGTTTTTGTACTGTTTTTATATAACGCCCACCAGGCATGTCTTGAATTAGGCCCTCAAGTGCTAACATCACCGCAGCGCTTCCCAAAATTCCCGCTGGTTGTGACGTCATGTCACAGAGATCGTCAATTGAAATCGGAGTGTCACCCATTAAGCCGAGCACTTGTTTTTGCAAGGGACTCAGATTATCTAGAACGTCGCTTGATGTATCGCAGCTAGATTTTTCCTGGTTCGCGGACGTGTCGTTGTCGAAGATGACGTTTACATTAAATTGTTCTGCCAATTCTTTTTCGACTTCATCTTGTTCGGCTTGCGGGTGCAATCGTGGCGGGGTTTCTCGGCTACGCCTGAATATAATTTGGAGAAGTTCGCCGCCAATTAGTACTGGTGCAGATTCGTCAATCGTACCGGCAACTATCATTGCAGCTCTAAGTAGACAGTTGCGTGCAGTGGCGAATGCAACTTTAGCTATCTTTGAGAATCCCAGGGCGCTAATTGCAATATTATTTTCGGCAAAGTGAATTGCTCCTAGCCAGGCCTGAAGGCGGCTTACGCCTTCAAAGGTTGTGCCTACCGTAAAGAAGGTTCTCATTTTGCAAAGTTGGCAAATGAAAAAGCGCGAGCCTGCGTTCCTATTTAAATTGATTGATCCGCAACAGCAAACTATCCGCCCTTTTTCTTCAAGAGCTTTAAATATTCTGTCGGCTGCCGCTTCGTCTGACGGCACCTTGCGAATGAAGAGATTCCAGTGGGCTTTCGCTACGCTGTACTTATCGATTTTGTTTTTGCGTTTCACCATGAGTAAATCCTCCGTGTGTCAGGAAATATAACTCAGGAAATTGCAAACGGTTCAACTGATCTTCTAAAGTGCGCAAACGTTTCGATTATTTTGCTGATTTTTTAGTCTTTAAATACTCCGAATTTTATTTTGGTTGCTCGGCCAATGGTTTTCAGAATTGGGTGGTGTAAGAATGGATTTCAGATTGATATCAATCTAGTTTGTAAGAAAAATTCAGATTGATATCAATCTGAATTTTTTTCAGGCATTGAACCTCCGCCGGTACCCAAAACTTACCGACAATACGCATTTCGTATTCACATTCCAGAATGGAACTTTTTCGTTGTCTCAAATGTCATAGACAATATAGAATTCTCGGCGGAACAAAGGAGAGCTCACCTTTGAAATGCCCCGAGGTGGTGAGCAGCTAATGTAGATTAGCTGCTTTGTCGCTTTAAGTTTCTGAACTAAGGTAATGTTCTACCATTTCGCGCATCCTCGGATGCTCACCCTTGATTGTCTTGATCCACGTCTCAAATGACGGAACCGACTCGCTGACTCGAAAAAGAAAATAGTACACGTTTATTTCGCCGATAAACTTAAAGCGCTTTTGAATATCACCGCTTAGTTCTTCATAGCTGCAGAAAGAGCGCAAATAGTTTTGAAAGCTCCCGAAAGCAAGGTCCAGTTTCAATAATGCTTTTGCATTGTCGACAGTTCTGAGACGGCCATAGTAATTACATCAAGGTAGTCGGCGAGCCCAGGAGCCGCCATTCTTTCTCGAATCGAAGACCGACCGACGGCATTAATGGC
>CASBPX010000192.1 GCA_949127735.1 Candidatus Obscuribacterales bacterium
CCCCATTGCTCTATCAAAAACACAGCAAAGAAAGATTGGTATTACCACCGAAGTGGTGGCTGTGAAAACATTGCCAATTGTTAGCGAAGCAGCCGGCACCGTTCGCGCCAATACGAATCTGAGCACTCCGGTCATATCACTCACACCAGGGCGAATCGAAGAGGTGCTGGTGCAACCTGGTGATCATGTAAGAATAGGGCAGGTATTGGCAAAAATTCGAAGCGATGAGATTGCCCAAATTCAAAGCGAATTATTGACCAGATTGTTGGAATTAAAGTCAGAAAGGCGGCACGCTGCACTAAAAGTTGCCCTGGCGCAAAAAGTATTTGAGCGCAAAAATAAACTACTGGAAGAGAAAATCGCAGCCAAGGCAGATGTCGACCAGGCGGAAAGCGATCTCGAACAAGCAAAAGAAGAAGTTCTAGCCACCGACGAAAAGCAACAGACTCTAATTATTTCAAGCAAAGAACGGTTGCGCCTTTACGGTACGTCGACAACACTGGTCGACAGCGTAGTGAAAAGCCGGCACATTCAACTGGTGTTTGACATTACTGCACCGCGCTCAGGAATAATTACTGACCGCGACTGTGACCCGGGTGAATTAGTTGAGGGCGGCAAGGCACTTTTTGCTGTTTCGGATCTCTCCAAAGTTTGGCTCGTAGCCAACGTGCTTGAAAACAATTTGCGTTTCGTCAAAAAAGGAATGCCTGTTACGGTTTTGGTAGACAGTTTGCCTGATGAAAAATTCCCTGGTGTGCTTGATTTTGTCGATTCAAAAGTCGACGCCCAAACAAGAACCATGGTAGTGCGAGTAACAATTGACAATCAAGCCCAGCGACTAAAGCCAGAAATGTTTGCGCGCATGTCGGTGCAGGTGGGTGCCACAACGGCATTAATGGTGCCTGAACCATCTGTGCAAAAAGCCGGCGAGACTTATTTAGTTTATGTCGACGGACCCGGTGATACTTATCTGGAAAAGAAAGTTACTCCCGGCCGCACCACCAGTGGTTACATTGAAATTTTGAGCGGTCTGCATCCGCACGATAAAGTAGTGGTGAACGGAAGCTTGCAACTGCTGGGCGAATCTTTGCAAAGAGCTACTCAGTAACAATCGCAAACGTGCCTCGCACCGGTACTGCCGCGCTGAATATTTTTTGCCAGCTGCTGCTCCAAGTATGCTATTCATAGAGTCATTCGAGAATTTTCACATCCGTGAAACTAGCATCACGTCTCTCTTTCAGGAATCTTTCGTTTGATTGAAAAACTAATAACCTTTGCCTTAAATCAAAGGGTTTTAACCATAGCTACAGCACTGGGCCTGGCAATGTTTGGCGTCTGGTCAATGCTCAGCTTACCTGTAGACTCCTTTCCCGATGTCAGTAATGTTCAGGTTCAGATTATTACCGAACCTGAAAGCATGGCTACTGAAGAAGTTGAATCTCTGGTTACATTTCCCATTGAAAACACACTCAATGGCTTGCCTAAAGTTAAAAAAATTCGCTCTAGTTCAAGTTTTGGCCTTTCAGTTGTAACAGCCATATTTGATGATGATACCGATGTCTATTTTGCCCGTAATTTAATTCAGCAACGTCTTTTGCAATCAGAGCAATTACTACCGGAAGGCTGTCCCCGGCCCATTCTAGGCCCAGTGGTTTCAAGCTTCAGCAATGTTTATATGTATTATCTGGAGTCGGATACCTTAGACCAAACAGCGTTGCGCACCTTGCAAGACTGGACAATATCAAGGCGACTAAAGTCTGTTCCTGGTGTTGCCAACGTTTCAACTTATGGCGGCTACGTTAAGCAATATCAGGTGCAGGTCGATCCGTATAAGCTTCGTGGTTACAACTTGAGCTTAAACGATGTCACCAGTGCACTGCAAACAAACAATGCCAATGCCGGCGGCAATTTCATCGAAAATGCCGGCGAAGAAGTGATTATTCGCGGCATGGGCCGCATTGAACAGATAGACGATATTCGCAATGTTGTGCTCAAATCGGTAAAGGGCGTTCCGGTCACCATAGAACGCGTAGCAACAGTAGAAATTGGTCCGGCATTTCGCCGTGGATCGGCTTCACGTATTGGGCGCGGCGAGTGCGTTACCGGCATCGTGCTCACTCGCAAAGGCGTAAATACCAAACAAGTAGTCGAACGAGTCAAAGAAAAAGTTCACGAAATTCAGGCCGACTTGCCGCATGGAGTAAAAATTATTCCATTCTATGATCAAACCGAATTAGTCGAAAAAACGATTGAAACCGTCAAAGAAATTCTAGGCTTCAGTGGTGCTCTGGTTATCATTGTTTTGACAGCGATGCTATTGCACATTCCCAGCGCACTAATCGTCTCGGTGATCATTCCGCTGTCACTACTTTTCAGTTTCATTTTGATGAAATATACCGGTCTGACAGCCAATCTTATGACTTTGGGAGCAGTCGACTTTGGCATCATTGTTGATGCCGGCGTGGTCATGGTCGAGAACATTTTCAGACATCTGGCCGAACGCAAAGAAAACGAGCTTGATGATCGCAGTAGCTTAAGAGTGATAGCCCACGCAGCCATCGAAGTTGGTCGGCCAATTGTTTTTGCCATCGCCATTATTATTGCTGTCTACCTTCCGCTGTTCACGTTAGAAGGTGTGGAAGGAAAGATGTTTCATCCCTTAGCACTTACTTTCATATATGCGCTGGCAGGCTCACTTATTTGCGCGCTTACCGTCATTCCGGTGCTGTGCTATTGGACAATGCGCAAGCCTCTGGTGGAACGAGAGAATAAAGTTTTGAGCTTTGTCAGCAGAATGTATCTGCCTGCCTTAAAAACAGCGGTAGCACGCCCACGCGCAATTATTTTTACCGCCTGTGCCGCATTATTGTGCACACTGGCAGTGGTGCCTTTTTTGGGCTCTGAATTTATTCCGTCTCTTGACGAAGGACCCATACTTTTACGCACAAAGTTGGCAGCAAGTATTGCCCACACCAATTCGAGGAGAATCGCCACAGCTATTGAAGAAACAATTTTGCAATATCCCGAGGTTATGAACGTAGTAACTCGCACAGGCAGATCCGGTACAGGCCCTGGGTTAGACGGAGTTGAGTCAAGCGACGTGTTTATTTCTCTGAAGCCACATTCGCAGTGGAAAACCACCCAGAGCAAAGATCGATTAGTAGATCTGATGGCCGATAAATTAAAAGGCATACCTGGTTTGACATTCAGTTTTTCTCAACCAATTGCCGACATGATTGATGATCTGGTAGCAGGCATACGCGCCGATCTGGGAGTCAAAATTTTTGGCGATGACCCTATGACTTTAGACAAGCTGGCCAACGATATAAAAGGCCAAATATCTGCGGTGCCAGGAGTAGCGGATTTGCAGCGAGAACAATTGCTCGGGCTGCCCCAGCTAAAAATCAGATTGAAGCGCCGCACCCTGGCTCGCTACGGCCTCAATACCGACGACGTATTAGATACAGTGCAAACTGCACTTGCCGGTCGGCAAGTGACTGAAGTAATTGAAGGAACACAACGTTTTGGTGTACTAGTACGTTTTCCACTCGATTACAGAGACAGCAGACAACAAATCGAGTCGATGATCATTGATAGTCCTGATGGTGGCAAAGTGCCCCTCAAAACCCTCGCCGATATTACTCTTGAGCGTGGTTGTGTGACTTTGAATCGCGAAGACGGAGTGCGACGCACAGCGGTTTTGTCAAACGTGCGCGGTCGCGATTTAGGCAGCTTTGTCGCTGAAGCACAAAAAAAAGTAGAGCAGAACGTGGTTATTCCCAAAGGCTACAAAGTGATTTGGGCCGGACAGTTTGAAAATCAGCAAAGGGCCATGGCGCGCCTGGCTATTGTTGTACCAGTTGTGCTTCTGTTGATTTTCATTCTTCTATTCGCCTCCTTTGGTTCATTGCGCAATGCCGGCCTGATTATGATGAACGTTCCCTTTGCCATGATCGGCGGCATTTTAGGACTGCTGATATCACATCAAACTTTGTCTGTACCAGCTCTAATCGGCTTTATTGCGCTGTTTGGCGTGGCCGTGCAGAACGGCGTCATTCTAGTTAGCTATATCATGCAGATGGAAAAAGCCGGATGGCCCATAGCTGAAGCTGTGGTCAAAGGTGCGCTGATTCGCTTGCGACCCGTCTTAATGACAGCACTTGTGGCAACTGTAGGTTTACTGCCAAAAGTGTTTTCATCAGGAACGGGAGCTGAAGTGCAAAGACCGCTAGCTACAGTGATTCTAGGTGGTCTGATCTCAAGCACGCTACTCACACTACTTGTGCTGCCTTCGGTTTACAAATTGATCAACGAAAAGCACCAGCCAAAGCCACAAGTATAATTTCATGGCGGGCTAGAAAACACAGTGCCAGGCTGGAAGCTGGCGAGAAACCCCTAATCTAGCTCGACGTCATACAAAGCTGTAAAGCGGCCAGGCAAATTTTGCAGGTTACGCTCTGTAAACAGAGGCCTGTGGGCCTGATCTCCATTTAAGCAGCATCCGGCCACTGCTTTACATCAATAACGCCGTCGAGTAAAACGCTGTAGGTTATAATATCGACCTGCTAAGCGCCCGTAGCTCAGTGGATAGAGCTCCCGCCTTCTAAGCGGGAGGTCGTTGGTTCGAATCCAACCGGGCGTAAATTTTTCGCCAGTCTGAGGATGTGTTCTGAAGATCAAGGCAATAGTAATCTCGTTACCCATACTCTTGTTGGCCGCTGCCGCCGGTTATTGGTATTGGACAACCACACCGCTTTACGCTTTGCAAGAAGCGATGATGGCGGCTCAGAACCACGATGCGCTTGGATTTGAAAGGCGAGTGATGACCACCGAACTGGTGGATAATTTACTCGACGATCTGCTCGTTTATCCGGCTTTAACAACACCAAAACTGAGCGCTTTTCAGCTGCAAGTGGCAAGTGGTGCCCTGGCCATGGCCAAGGCGAAACTAAGCACACAAATGCTTGAAGCCATCAGTAAAGCGCTCAACGCACCAGTCACTTATGGTGACTCGCACTATGATCAGTCAACATCAAGATTACCCTTAATAAGAAGGTTGCGAGTCAATTTCTGGGAAACTCCGGCTTACGCCGCCAGCGAATCTGGTGACTTTTTGCGCACAGTGGGAAAAGAACTCGGCGGCGAAGTCGGCAAGCTCAAGAATACCGCTTTTGAGCGTATGCAAAATTACATGCACAATCATCCGGCCACTATTCCAGGACGCCTGGCGAACTGTCACCCGAACGATCGTGGTGCAACCTTGCGGCGCATTTTAGCTGATCATGGTTTAAGTCAGAATAACTTTAAGGGAATGACCGCAGTTACTATCGGCGAATTAGACGAACCGCCGCCGGCAACGCCTGCAGTTGAATCGGCCTTACCAATGGATGCCGGGCCTGACTTAAACGTCAGTAAAAGCCCTTATTCGCCCGATCAATTTGCGCATGTAGGTTTGCGTTTCTATAGTCCTATTATTAGCGATGAAGTCATACTTAAAATTGAATTTTTCAAAGCGAAAGAAAATTCCACAGGCGACGAACCTTATGCCGACACCTGGCGTGTAAAGCGCATCTCAAATCTGCGGCAGATATTAGGCATTGTCGGCCAAGACTATTTGAACGAAGTGCATGAGCTAATCGCCTACTCTTTGCATGGCATGAACAATGAAAATATGGCCAGAGATATGAAGGGAATAACTGACCGCATCAAGTCGCATCCGTCAGCTCAGAAGATTCTGAATAAAATCGGTTTTTGATTCTGTCCTTGGAACAGTGTTGAGTATCTTAAAATGCGTCTAGAGTTTTTTTACAACCTGTAGGTTGTAAGTTCCTACAACTTAAGGTTGAGTGGGGCGCGGGAACTACCCCCGCACCCTCTCCCAGAACAGGGCTTGAACCTCTCAGCTCACACTGCTCCTATTACCCAGCCGGCGGTAGCAGACCAAACTTCCAGTGGGCGAAAAGAGTTGGCTCTCTTTGCGCAACTTGCGCAAGCCAACTTCTTGCCCGGGTAGGATGCCGTTTCAGCTTCTTGTATTTCCTCATTGCCCATCGAACTAAGTATTCATTGAGCTTTTTCAGTGATGGATATAATGCGGACTTGTAGAAGTGTCCGTAATAATTTATCCACCCACGCACCTCATCATTAGAACTGTGCGCCAGGTCATTGAGCGATTTATCACTGCGCAAGTGCAGGTGCCATTTACGTATCGTTTCGCGTATCTTCTTGGCGGCATTATCACTGGTTGCTGGACTGAAACTTACGAAGCGCTTTTCCATTTTGTTTATTGACATTCGGGGGCGAAACGTAAATCCCAGAAAATCGAACCTCTCATGCTCAGCTGAGCCCTTGCGGTTCGCATCCTTACAGTACACGATGCGTGTCTTTTCAGGATGTAATTCCAACTTGTATCGTGCTAGCCTCATCGTGATTGCTTCACGTACGTATTTGGCTTGCTTTTCACTTACGCAATGCACAAGCCCATCATCTGCATATCTTTCAAACGGTATAGACGCAAATTCTGTTTGCATCCATTCGTCAAAAACATGGTGCATGAAGATGTTACTCAACAATGGCGAAATCGCAGAGCCCTGGGGGCTGCCACGGTCTCTTGCAACAAGCGTCCCGTCCTTCATCTGCATAGGGGCTTTCAGCCACCGCTCGATGTACAAAAGTATCCACTTGCAATCAGTGTGTTTCTTAACCGCGTCCAGAACTAATTCGTGGTCAAGGTTATCGAAAAATTTGGAGATGTCTAAATCTAAGACCCAGTCATACTTCCAGCATCTTTTCCTTGCCTCGCTAAGCGCTTGGTGCTGAGACTTGCCGGGCCTGTATCCGTATGAATCTTGGTGGAATTTTGGCTCCACCAGTGGCTCTAAATACATTTTCACGACAGTCTGAGCTATTCGGTCTGCCACTGTTGGCACCCCGAGCATTCTGACGCCTTTGCCATGGTCCTTTGGTATTTCTACACCCCGCACTGCCGGTGGAAAGTAGGTTCCAGACGACATCCGATTCCAGATTTTGTAGAGATTCTTTTTGAGGCTCTTTTCAAAATCGTCAATCGTTTTTCCATCAACTCCTGCTGCACCGTTGTTGGTTCTTACTTTCTCATATGCCTCCCAAACTATTATCTTGGAAATATCAAATGGCTTTGTTTCACTCAATGGCTCATCCTCGATAGTTGACCGCTTAGTAAAAACAGGTAACGTGACCCCTTGGCTCTACCCACTTTCATGGGCTTCATCGCTACTACGAGTCACTCCGCACCTATGTCTTGCATCAGTACTTTCACTCTTACGTTTCGGCGCTAAAGTTTTCTCCTGTCGCAACCCGCTGCCTACCTGTTTCGGCGCTTGCTTTGCCCTTACTCGGCTAAATTGCATTCATCAAGACCGTAGGTTTCCCCATGTTCCATGCAAGAGCCTGACTCAATTTCATGCCACCTCAATGCCGTACACCGTCTGGTCAGTAAACAGATTTTCTTCCAGACTTATCCCGAGGTTACAACCAGTCCTCGGTTTTGATGTAATTACGAAACTTACGACACTTCATCAGTGGTTCGCTTGCGCTCATCTCTTTGAATCTTACATGACACGATAATTCATGCCTTTTTCCGTAACGCTCACCACCTTGGATTTTGGCCAACGCAGCTTACGGCTGTTTGAAGTCGCTTTCTGTACAGCTACTTCGGAGGGCCCACCTCCATCTCCTGCGCAGCATGGCGCTATGTTGGATTCAACTTCTACATCAAATCCTCCTTCGCGCCTTCAGGGCGCACGGTTGTAAAATTTCTTAGGC